>JBCCTF010000032.1:0-28029 GCA_039198765.1 Pseudomonadota bacterium | reverse complement strand
CTCGCGGTCAGGATAGGACGGGTGCGCGCCCACGGAAACGTTGTGGCGCTGGGCTAGACTGATGGCCTCCGCCATCGTTGCTTCATCGCCTGCATGGCCGCCGCAGGCGATGTTGCAGCTGGTGATGTGCGGCATCAGGGCTTCATCTGCACCGCACCCTTCGCCGAGATCAGCATTGAGATCGATCGTATGCGTCACAGGGAAATCCCCAGGACACGCATCAATGCCAAGATCCCAAGTGCGGTGGCCACGAGAACGACGATAGCTCCGAGGACGTTGGACAATCGTCCGTTAGCGTATTCTCCGAGAACTGATCGGTTGTTCATCACAACCAACAGGTAGATCGCGACGACAGGCAGAAGGAGGCCATTCGCCGCCTGGGCCAGGACAATCAGCGTGGTCGGACGAATGCCTGCGAGGGCCGCGCCAGCGCCCAAGGCAAGGACACTGAAGGCCGCGACGCGTTGGACCAAGGCTTTCCGCTCGGTCCAGCCAGCCAAGATTTCGGAAAGAACAAAGCCTGTCGCGAGAGGTGCTGTTATTGCTGACGTCAGGCCTGCGGCCGTGAGGCCAGCTGCGAGGACGAGGCCGCCCACAGGACCCAGGCTGGGGCCCAACGCTTCGAGAAGCGGGGTTCCTCCGTCTGCGTCAGAACCCGCTGCCACGAGGAGGATCGCGCAAGAGATGAGGCCGCCGATGCCAATGGAAACGATGGTATCGACCCGAGCGTCGCGCATGCCCTGCGCGCCTTCGAACCCATCGCGAGAGGCCGCAGCGTGGAGGAAGAGGTTGTACGGAACAATCGTGGTCCCAACGAGCGCCGTAACGAGGATCGCTGATCCCGAGGGCAGCGATGGGCGCAAGCCGCCGACGAGCGCCGCAAGATCGACGCCACCGATAATGAGTGCACCAAAGAACGAGAGGCTCATCAACAGCACGAGCCCAATCATCGCTCGCTCAATGTGCCTCTGCTGGCCAAGGGCAAGCACGGCTCCCGCTGCGACGATCAGCACAAGGACGGACCCGCGCTGCCCCATGCCCAATCCCTCGAGCAGCGCTGATGCGCCAAGCGCACCGCCAGCGAGGTTCCCGCCTTCGTAGGCTGCGTTGCCGATGCCCAGCGCGACGACCAGGAGCAGGCCCACCGCTACTTTGATCGCCGTGTTGTCTGTAGACTGAAGAAGCGCCTGGCCTAGACCCATGCGCCCGCCGACGCCAAGCCTCGCGGCCATCTCCTGTAACACGATGGTAGCGAAGGTCGAGAACACGAGCGCCCAGAGGAGCGCATAGCCGAAGCTCGCTCCCGCAAGGAAACACGTGGTGACCGTGCCGGGGCCGACGAAGGCGGCTGCGACCAAAGCTGCGGGACCAAGACGAACCATACCTCGCCATACCGCTTTCTCGCCAGCGCGCCAAACCACGCGCGACCTTGCCGAGACCCTGCGGTTTGGCCCATGTGGGGGCATGGCATTTGAGATGGGGCTCCACTGCGATGAGGTGACCGTGATGCGCGGCGGACGGGCCGTCCTCGCGGGCGCGGGATTTCGCCTCGCGCCGGGTGAAGCGCTGCAGCTGCGTGGGACCAATGGATCGGGCAAGACCTCCATGCTCCGGGCCGTCGCAGGGCTCGCGCGGTATGATGGAGAGATCGCATTCGAACGCGATGGGCAGGTGCTCGACCCCGGCTACATCCGCGCGAACGAGGTGCACTATGTGGGTACCGAGAGCGGGCTCGCGCCCCGGCTGACGATGCAGGAGAACTCGCGATTTCTCGCTGACTTTTTCGGAGCTGAGCTCGAAGACCATCTGGAACAGCTGGGCCTCGCGGCGCATGAGGGGCGTAAGGTCTCAACCCTGTCGTCGGGACAGCAAAGGCGCCTCGCTCTCCTCCGTCTACTGATCAACCCTCGCGCGCTGTGGCTGCTTGATGAGCCTTTCGTCGCACTGGACGATGATGGCCAGCTGATCGTGCGCACGCTGATCGATGCGCACCGCGACCGCGGCGGCATGGTGATGATCGCCCTGCATGAGAACGCAAATCTGCCCAGGGCTAAGACCCTCCGGGTGACCGCTGCATGAAACAGCCGAGCCCTGCCACCGCTGTTTTGGTCCGCGAGATCACGCTCCGCGCGCGCCACGGCGGCTGGGCGATCGGCGCTGGTCTGTTCGTGGCGCTGGGCGCCCTCGCGCCGCTGGCCATTGGAAACGCAGCGGATCTTCTGGCCACGGTCGGGCCAGGCCTCCTCTGGATCATCCTCGGCGTTTCGGTGTTCCTCGGCCTTGAAGGTTTGTTCGAGGACGACCTGGTTTCAGGCGCCATGGAGCAGTTTGCGCTCTCGCCGCTTGGCCTGACTCAGGTCGTCTTGATCAAGCTGATCGTCGCCTGGCTCTTACTTCTCGTGCCGTTGCTGCTCGCCGCGCCGGTGCTTCTGCTGGGTTATGGCAGCAGTCTGATAGGCATCCTCGGCCTCCTGCTCGCAAGCCCCGGGCTCGTGTTCACCGCAGGCACCGTCAGTGCACTGGCCAGCGGCCCGCGCCGCGGCGGCCCGCTCCTCGTCTTCTGCGCGTTGCCGCTCATCATCCCCGCCCTGGTCTTCGGGCCTGCATCGACCAGCGGGGAGCTCGTGCCTTTCTTGATTCTCGGAGCGTACAGCTTTCAGGCAGCAGCCATCTGCCCGTTCCTCGCGTCCGCGGCGATCAAACTCCAGCTAACGTGATGGTCACCCGCTAAGCTGCTTCCGCCAAAGGGCAACTTGCGCCATATAGACGGGGTTTTCTCTAAAGGACCCGCCATGCGCCTCACCGCCCTCGCCGTTCTGGCCGCCGTTTCTGCATCCGCTGCTGCTCAGACCGCCGAACCCAAGCAGGTGGCGACATACCGCGACTGGATGGTCTTCACCCACGAGGTTGGCGGTGATCTCGTTTGCTATGCCGTGACGGAACCCAAGGACGTGTCGCCGGCCTCGGCAAACCATGGCGATGTTTTCTTCTCCGTCGCCACTTGGCGTTCTGGTGCGGCGAGCAACCAACCAAGCTTTATGGCTGGGTATGAACTGCAAGACGGTTCAGAGCCAACAGTGCGTGTCGGCTCAGACCGCTGGGAGATGTTCAGCTCGTCCAAAGAAGGCTTTATCGAGAGCGCACGGCAAGAGGACCGCCTCGTCGATGCGATGCGTCGCGGAAGCGAAATGCGAGTCTCCGCAACGTCTGCCCGTGACACTGCAACAAATTACACCTTCTCTTTGTTTGGCATATCCAATGCTCTGGAAAGAGTAGAATCGGTTTGTCGGTAGTATACTGCAACTCTCGTCACCGGCTCGGGCAATTCGAGCGAAATCATCCTTTCACTTTTGGAACAGGCGCCTAATTTCACGGGTTCGTGATGGGAGGCAGAGTTTTGGGATGCGGCGCCAAGCTTTTGGCGGCGGGACTGGCGTGCACGATGATATCCGCCGGTTTGAGCCCCTCCTGCGCGAGCCCCTGGGCACGCGAACCTGGTCAGCGCTTTAACCGCAGCCAAGTCGAAGCATTCGCGAGCGAGGCGGAAGATCAGCGCTTCGCCCAAGTCATCTTCCGTGAGTACCTGGAACTGGGACTTGGCGATCACCTCACCTTCGGCGGCCAGTTTGCGGGGGCGATGCAGGAATCATCAGGACCCGGCTACGCCATCGACAGCACTGGGACAACGGAAGCGGAGCTGTTCATCCTCGCCCACAATGAACGCAGCGGTCGGACCGCCCGCGCATGGCGGTTCAGCGGCGGCTTTCCCACCGCGAAGTTCGCCCGCGGACAACGCGTCATGGGCCAGGACTCGTTCCTCGGGATCGATCGGGTCGTCGGGTACGGCGGTGATCGCTTCTTCGCTGTCGCTGACGGTGGAGGCCGGATCAGCCTCGGCGACGATGCCAACCAGCTCCGCCTCAGCGCGAAGGTGGGCCTGAAACGCGGACGAGCCATCCTCCTGGCGGAGAGCTTCAACATCGTCAGTGTGTCGGAGGCCCAGCCGACCGGAACCGACTTTGACCTTGGTCAACTCAGCCTCTCCGCCGTTATGCCAGTGACCCGCACGTTGCAGTTCGAAGTTGGTGGCCGTCTCGACACCTACACCCGCAACATCAATCCCGGTCAGGCGGTCTTCTTCTCGTTATGGTGGACGGTATGAGGCTCGCGCTCGCGCTCAGCATTGTTCTGACGATCAGTGGACTGACCACCGTTGCGCTGGCCGCAGGTTTCTCTGCCAGGCAGCTTGCGGCCCTCCCCTGGTTTGAAATCGGACTGATCGCCTTCCCCCTTCTCGTGATTGCCTTCGCTCGGGTTCCGGGGGACAGCTGAATCCGGATGGAGACGCGCTACCAAGCCGCGCGGCAGCGCTTCTCCCGTACACAGAAGTTTGTTGGCTTCAGCGCGTTGCTCCTCTGCGCCTATGGCATCGCCTTCGAGCCGATTGGCTTGATCAGAGCAGTTACCATCTTCTTCATTGCCAGCAGTCTTGCGTTCCTCCTCCTGCGAACAACGGCAACACTGGTGATGATGCGCGACGGAGAAGCACCGCCGCCCCCATCAACTGGCGAGCCGCTCAGCTTCACCCTGCTCTGCCCCCTGTATCGCGAGGCGGACGGCATCAACAACCTGCTCCGCTCACTGAGGTATCTCGACTATCCAGAGGAGCAAGTGGAAATCGTCTTGCTCCTCGAGGCGGACGACGACGAGACCGCCAACGCGATTACGGAGCCACTCGATGGTGTGCAGATCATCATCAACACAGCTATTGGTCCACGGACGAAGCCCAATGCTCTGAACCTTGGTTTAGCGGCAGCCAGCGGCCAAGTGATTGGCGTCTACGATGCAGAGGATCGTCCGGACCCAGGCCAGCTGTCGATGGTCAATGATGCCATGCATCACGATCCGCGCGTGGCGTGTGTGCAGGCGCGGCTCAACTATTACAACCGAGACGAGACGATCCTTACACGTCTCTTTTGCCTCGAATACAGCCTCCACTTTGACTACATGCTCCCCGGCCTCGTTCGCCTTGGACTACCCATCCCGCTCGGCGGAACCAGCAACTTCGTCAGGCGCGAGGCGCTCGAGGCTGTCGGCGGATGGGACGCCTACAACGTGACGGAGGACGCTGACCTTGGCCTCCGCCTCTCGCAGGCGGGGTACAAGCTCACCACCATCCCATCGAACACGTTTGAGGAAGCGACCGAACACGCGAGGCCATGGATCAAGCAGCGCTCCCGATGGCTCAAGGGCTACCTGCAAACTTGGCTGGTCCACACACGGCGGTTCGCAGCACCGCGGGACGCCATTGTTCTGCATGCGGTGCTTGGCGCGGTCGTTGCGAACGCGCTACTGGCCCCGCCGTTTGCGATAGCCTTCGCCTTTTGGGTATCTACGCGCTCGCCGCTTCTTGACCCGGTCTTTACAGGCTGGGTCGGGCCGGCATCGCTCGCTCTCCTCATCGGCGGGAATGCTCTGCATGCGTGGCTTTTGGTGATGGCCCCGCTGGGTCGAGGCTGGTACCGCCTCGCGATGAGCGGGCTTCTCCTCCCGGTCTACTGGACCCTCCAGTCAGCGGCAGCCTATCGCGCGGTCTTTAGCTTCATCCGCACTCCCCATTACTGGGCTAAGACGGATCACACCGCAGGGGAAATGCCGGTGCAAGAGGCCGCCCGTGCGTGACCATGCCGCCATCCTGGTCAGCATCTCATGCACCCTCCTCATCGTCGGCTTCAGCGACGTCGAAGTCAGCATGCGCCTCTGGCGCTTCGTCCTCGCCGGCGAACAACCCTCCATCCTCCACGACATCGGCCTCGCCCTCTTATCGCTGCCGCCGGGCTTCCTTCATGACCCGGAGGGTTGGTTTTGGATCGGAAGCTATGGTGGATGGCTCGCCTGCTACATCGCCTTAAGCCCCATGCCGCGCCGAGGGCGGATTGCTCTCCTTGTCAGCCCTGTGCCGATGCTGCTCGCAGTCTCAGGGCTTGGCATAGCGCTCCTTGGACTGACGATTTTCTTCGGTGTCCTCACACGCCTCGCCCGCACGCGAAGCGCAGCAGACGTCCCAAGCCTCGGCCTCGCGCTCCTGGTCGTCGCCTGGACGGTTCCTCAGTTTGAAGTCCTCTTCCTCGCGGCGGCTTCGTCGCTGGTCCTCATCGCGCCGCGGGACATGCTGCGCCAGAACATGGCCGCATTCTATATCGTGACGATCGCGCCCGCGCTTCTCTTGATGACCGCAAAAGCCGGGTTCGATGGCGGCATCCTTCTCCGGGAATGGCCTGCTGATCCGGCGCTCTACGCCGCCGCTCCCCCGGTGGTTTTAGGCCTCCTCAGCATCTCAGTCGGCAAAACGGGCGCTGCGAAAAGCGTCTCGGCCATCGCTCTCTGCATCGCCGCCGCCGCGGTGCTGAGCCAAGCCATCGAGCCGTTCTTCGCCCTGGCGCTTGCGGGCCTCGCCGCCGCCTATGCAGCACGCCAGCGCGGGTCCATCGGCCTTGAGATCGCCCAGAGCGTCGCTATCGCGCTTGCGGCGATCGCCTATCACGGCCACATCGCAGGGCTATGGCTGATGATGCTCTCAAAAACCTCGCAGGTTGCCCTTATTGGGTGATGGACGGCGCAGGGAACGACTTCGTTGTGGTGGACATGCGCGCAGGCGGCTTCATGACGTCTGATGCCGCGCGCTACCTCGGCGATCGCGAGGGGCCATTCGGCTGCGATCAGATCATTGGCATCGTCTACGGAACATCGATGCTGATCTGGAACCAGGACGGCACCGAGGCGGGCGCATGCGGCAACGCCGCGCGCTGCGTCGCGTGGCTGCTCATGGACGAAGTGAAGTCCAACCTTGCCACCTTTGGCAGCCCGGGCGGGACCCTCCAAGCCAAGCGCGATGGGGAGCGAGTGACCGTCGACATGGGCACCCCTCGCCTTGAAGCATCCCAGATTCCGGTGGCTGAGCCTTGCGATGATACCTCACTCCTGCCGCTCTCACCAGGCCTCTTGGCGAAGTACGGCCTGAACCGACCCGTTGGTGTCTCGATGGGTAATCCGCATGCTGTCTTTTTTGTCGATGACGCCGAAGCCATGCCGCTCGAGGCCCTCGGCCCGGAGATTGAAACGCATCCCCTGTTCCCCGACCGGGTCAACGTCACCGTCGCCAGTGCGCAGCCTCGAGGCTTTCGCGCACGCACATGGGAACGCGGCGTCGGCATCACCAAGGCCTGCGGCACCGCAGCCTGCGCCACCCTCGTCGCCGCCGTCCGTAGGGGTCACGCCCATCGCAAGGCCCAGATCGAAGCTGATGGGGGCACACTGACCATCGCATGGGACGAGGACACCGGACGGGTGACGATGACGGGTCCTGTACAACTCCATCAGCACGGGGTGTTTTAGGTCACCACTCTGACCCAGAGGCCGATCAGGAGAACGCTATGCTTCTGCGCAGCATCACAGAACATGTTCGTACACAGAACTGGACGGCTGTTGCGATTGATTTCCTGATCGTCGTGATCGGTGTCTTCGTCGGTATCCAAGTGGCGAACTGGAACGACGCACGCGGCGAAGCTCTGCGCCGAGAACAATTGCTCGTCAGTCTCGCCCGCGACGTCGAAGACGACTTGAAGGAGCTGGCAGAAGTCAGAGAGATCACCGAGTGGCGGTTTTCCGCGGTCGATGCCGTGCTCAGTGAGGCCGGCGTTGATCTGCTGCGAAAGTACCCGCTCCCAAACGGCGGGTTCGGCGAAATCGGCGCGTCTCAGACCTTTGACCCTGACGTTCCTGGCCTCGCGATCACCGCGATGTTCTGGGTCAACACGCTGGATGGCAACCAGCAGGCTTACGAGTCTCTGACCGCTACCGGCGACTTCCGCCTGATCGGCGATCAGGAGCTCAGAAGCGCAATCGCCGCCTACTATGCTGGAGTGGATGAGTTCCACGAGTTCGAGGAAGGGATGAAAAGGATCCAGACACGGAGCATCGCAGTCGCGGAGGCGGTTGGGTTCGGAACGGGCAATAGCGTATCGTTTGAAAAGCTTGTCGAGATCGTTGCTGAGAATGAGCACCTTGCCGCCGCCCTCGGCACCCACTGGGTCTACACCGATGAGCACCGTAACAGGAACGCTGAGCTCACCGAGAAAGGTGAGAAACTCCTCGCGATGGTAGAAGCACGCTGACCGAGCCACTGTTCTTTTCGCGAGAGATCAGCTCAGCCTCGCCAACGCTTCAGTACACCGCCCCCGGCTCCAAAACGTGCTCATAGATCAGGCCGCGGAGCCTTGAGACCTCGTCCACGCCGCCGGTGGGGGCATTGTGGACTTGGGACATCATGAGGCCGACATAGCCGGCGTCGACGTCGATCCAGAATGCGGTGCCTTCGTAACCACCGCCGACGAGCAGGCCTGGCTTCTGGTCGGGGAGATTGTCGAAACGGCCACTGGTCACCCAGATGTTGAAGCCATTGTGCCCATACGGACTATCGAGCTGTGTCTTCGGTGATGACCAGTCCTCAACCGTCTCCTCATTCAGGATGCGCACACCGCCTAGCTCGCCCATGCTGCCCATCATCCGTAGGAACGTCGCGTAGCCTTTGGTCGTACCGACCATGCCTTCGCCGCCGAGGAAGATGTTCGTATCCGCGGCATACTGAGGAACGGGGCCGCCGAAGATGTCGAGATCACCCTCTTCGGCGAACGTCAGCTCACCGCCTGTCCCGGTGACGCGGGCGTAGGTCTCTACGCCATCAGGCAGCGTGTAGCGCAGGGTGTCGGTGATACCGAGCGGCTCGGTGATATGCTCCTCAACGACCTCCGCAAAGGACTTGCCCGTGGCACGCTCCGCGACAAGACCAAGAACCGTTGTGCCAATCCCGTACTGGCTTTCGCCAATTCCCGTTGGGTGAAGCGTGAGACTGGCGATCCGGCCAATCAAATCATCCGTAGACGTGGCTTCAGGCAGCCGCGCGGCGCGCATCGCCAAATCAAGGCAAGAATACCCCGTAAACGGATAATAGAAGCCATCATTGTGGTTGAGCAGGTCTTCAATCGTCATCGCCCGCGAAGGCTCCCGCACATCCTCACCGCACGATCCCTTGTCAGCGTCAGCGCTCAGAACCTTCAGGTCCGCGAATTCAGGAATGTACTGAACCACCGGGTCCGTGCGGCTCAGCACACCGTCTTCTTCAAGGCTCAAGATCGCGGCGATTGTCACGCTCTTCGTCATCGACCAGAGCCGCAGCCAGCTCTCCCCCGTCGGCACGCGTGTCGTGAAGTCGGGGTTCACCGCGCTGTGCTCATAGACAACCGTGCCGTCCAGCTGCTCCACCCGCACGTAGAGGAAGGGCAGCGCGCCGCGCTCCACCACGCCGTCGATCGCCTCATCGACAGGCGCGGGGTTGCCCATCACCTCGACGTCGGAGGCCGGATCGCAGGCGGCCAAGGCGGAGAAACAAGCCGCAGCCAACAGACTTGAGGGTGAAAAACGCACGGCGAGGCCTCCTGAGACGAAACTGCCGGCCACGTTTCCGTAAGCCTGCCCCAGGGGCAAGCGATTGTTTCAGCCGCTGCGGCCGGTCGGGGGGTTGTCCCCATCGCTTCCCCCGCGCACATGGGGCCAATGCAAGACAACCGCGCCATCACTGTGAATTTGGGCTGCCGCCTGAACGCTTCGGAGACCGAGGCGATGGCGACGCTGGCCGAGGCGCAGGGCGGGACGGCGCCGATCATCGTGAACACCTGCGCGGTGACGAACGAAGCGGTCCGGCAGAGCCGTCAAGCCATCCGCCGCGCCGCGCGCCAGAACCCTGGCCGCCAGGTCATCGTGACCGGCTGCGCCGCTGAGGTGGATGCCGCTGCCTTCGATGCGATGCCTGAGGTCTCGAGGCGCATCCCTAATGCCGCGAAGCTGGACCCGTCCTCGTGGAAACTGCCTGAAGCCACGACGCCCGCGCCGCGGAGCATCGATGTCCGGGCACCGCTGGCGGTACAGAATGGCTGCGATCATCGGTGTACGTTCTGTATCATCCCCTATGGCCGGGGCGATGCCCGCTCGACCCCCATTGCTGAAGCCTGCGAGCGTGCGAACGCACTGGCGGATCGCGGGGCGGAAGAAGTTGTCCTGACAGGTGTTGATCTCACCTCCTGGGGACCCGACCTCGGTGAAGGCCTCTCGCTGGGCCATCTGGTCGAAGCTTTGAATGATGCCCTGCCTGAACATGTGTGGATCCGCCTCTCGTCCATCGACGGCGCAGAGATCGACGATCGCCTGTTCGATCTGATGACCCAGGTGGAGCGGATTGCGCCGTATGCGCACCTTTCGCTGCAGGCCGGGCACGATATGATCCTCAAACGGATGAAGCGCCGCCACAGCCGCGCCCAAGCCGTGGAGCTTTGCGCGCACCTACGTGAGGCCCGACCAGAGATGGCTTTCGGCGCGGACATCATCGCCGGTTTCCCGACGGAGACGGAGGAGATGTTCCAGGCCTCCGTGGATCTCGTCGCCGATTGCGGCCTGTCCTACGTCCACGTCTTCCCGTTCTCACCTCGCGAAGGAACGCCCGCTGCGAAGATGCCCCAGCTGCCGCGGGACATCGTCAAAGACCGCGCTGCGCGCCTGCGCGCCGCCGCGGATGATGCGATGGAAGCGCACCTCGACGCACGAATGAACAGCACGCGGACGGTTCTGATCGAAGAGATCAAGAACGGCACCCCGCGGGGCCGCTTCGCCGACTTCACCGACGTTTACTTCCCAGACGCGAGCGATCTGGCCGCGGGCCAGCGCGTCCACGCCACCATCACCGGGCGCGAAGGCCGCCACCTCATCGCCTCCGCCTGACACCTGAAAGCCCCGACTATGTCCAACGAGAAAAAAGGCCTGTTCGGCGGCCTGTTCGGCAGAAAGAAGAACACGGAAGAGCTTGAAGCCGTTCCGGTCGAGAACACGTCCCCACCAGATCTAGCGGCTCCTGCGGAGCCAGAACCACCGGTCGATCTTCCTGAGCCTGAAGAGGCGCCCACGGACGATCCGCAGCCAGAAGAACCTGAGCTCGAAGCGGAGCCAGAGCCTCAGTCTGAACCGGAGCGTGAGCCCGCACCAGAGCCCAAAAAGAAGCGCGGTTTCTTCAGCCGTCTCACCTCTGGCCTCAGTCGAACGTCACAAAAGCTGACCGGCGGTGTCGCGGACATCTTTACCAAGAAGAAGCTCGACGAGGACACGATTGAGGAGCTCGAAGACCTCCTCATCTCTGCCGACCTCGGCATGGACGCGACGGAGCGGGTCATCAGCCGCCTCCGCAAAGAGCGGGTGGGCCAAGACGTCACCGACGCCGACGTGCGGGAGGTCCTCGCTTCGGTCATCGCCGAAACACTCGAGCCGCTGGAGAAGCCGCTCACCATCGACCCCAGCCGCAAGCCGCACGTCATCCTCGTCGCCGGCGTTAACGGCGCAGGGAAGACGACCACCATCGGCAAGCTCGCCTCAAAATACACCGCCCAAGGACATTCCGTGCTCCTCGCCGCGGGCGACACCTTCCGCGCCGCCGCGATTGAGCAGCTCAAGGTCTGGGGCGAGCGCACCGGCGCGCCGGTCCTCACCAAACCCCACGGCGCCGACGCCGCTGGCCTCGCTTTTGAAGCCATCGAGCAAGCCCGCGCCGACGGCCATGACGTCCTGATGATCGACACCGCAGGCCGCCTGCAAAACCGGTCTGAGCTGATGGATGAGCTGGGCAAAATCGTCCGGGTCATCAAAAAGCTCGACCCCGACGCGCCCCACGACACCCTCCTCGTCCTCGACGCCACCGTGGGCCAGAACGCCATCCGCCAGGCGGAAGCGTTCTCCGAAACCGCAGGCGTCACCGGCCTCGTGATGACCAAGCTCGACGGCACGGCCCGCGGCGGCATCCTCGTTGCATTGGGTGACCAGTTCGGTATCCCCATCCACCACATCGGCATCGGCGAAGGCATCGACGACCTCCGCGACTTCAACGCCAAAGACTTCGCCCGCGCGATGACCGCGAACGACGAGGAATAGAGATGAGCAACCAATCCTCCGCACCCGCCAAGCTTGAGGGCAATGAGAAGATTTGGGTTGAGTTCGGGCCGATCATCGCGCTGTTCGGGGCCTATGCGCTGAACGGCACGTTGGGGCCGATGCTCGACAACCTGTTCGGATCAGAGCTGTTCGGCGGTGAGGATGGGCGGCTCTATACCGGCCTGGCGGTCTTCATACCGACGTTCCTGGCAGCCTTCGGCTACTCCGTGTACCGAACCCGGCGGGTTGCGCCGATGCTGGCGGTGACGGGGGTGATCGTCATTGGCCTGGGCATCCTGACCTTCGTGTTCCAGGACAAGCGGTTCTTCTATGTGAAGCCAACCATCGTCTACGGATTGATCGCGGGCGGCCTCGCCGGTGGCCTCCTCCTCAAACAGAACTTCCTCAAGATCATGTTCGATGGTGCGATCGAGATGGCTGACGGGCCATGGCGGACCCTCACTTGGCGCTTTGTCTGGTTCCACGTCGCGGCGGCGGCCGCGAACGAGGTGCTTTGGCGTACGCTGATCACCAACTGTGAAGGCGTGCCCGATTGCGTCGCCGAGCCGCTGCTCTTCGGTTTCACGGGCGAAGCCTGGTGGTTGGGGATCAAAGGCTTTGGCTTCACCCTCGCCTACTTTGCTTTCATCGCCGCCAATGCGCCGTTCTTGATGAAGCACGGCAAGTTTGAGGGTCAGGCCAACTAAACCCCATCCTCAGGGTTGGAGAACGGCGGAAACGCTTTCGTGCCTATCACCTCGCGGTGGTGGCGCAGCGCCCAATAGACCGTGGGAAACGCGAGCTCCGTCCAAGGAATATCCTCCCAGGACACCAGCATAACGTCTTGGCTCTCCGGACCTGCGTCAATTGTATCCGGGTTTAAGAGCCGTGCGCGGAACATCACCTGAACTTGGCTGATGCGGGGTACGGAGTAGATCGCTAAAACCTGATCGATCTCCAGCTCGGCCCGTGCTTCTTCCCAGGCTTCTCGGCATGCAGACTGTTCGACCGTCTCATTCAGCTCCATATAGCCAGCTGGCAAGGTCCAAAAGCCCAGACGCGGCTCAATTGCTCGCTTACAGAGCAGTATGCGTCCTTGATCGTCCGTAGCCACACTTCCTGTGACGATCTTGGGATTCTCGTATTCGATGAAACCGCACCGGGTGCAGATATTCCGTTCCCGGTCATCTCCATCGGGCACGCGCCGCTCAAAGGATTGGGACGGATTATCGGTGTTCGTCATGCTTTTCTGGTCCTGAAACTGCAGAATCTTCCGTCATCGTATCGTTTCGCACCCAAAAAGTCTTGCATCCGTGTGCGAAGTGATCAAATTGCAAGCGTTCGTTAAGGACGTCATGTCAAGCGCTTTTTGTGAGGTGCTCCGCACGCGGCGTTCTTTTTTTGAACATCACCGAGGCTTAGTCCTCACGAATTTGAAGCCGGCGCGGTGTCCCGCGCCTTTGACGTCGAAGAAAGAGTGACATCATGGCGAAATACGCGCTTGAAAACTCCCCGGGTCATCTCCTCCGCCGCGCGCAGCAATATGCGGATGATCTGTACAAGAAAGAAGTTGGCTCTGGTGGCCTGACAGCACGTCAGTTCACGGTGCTTTCCGCAATCAGCGAAAAAGAAGGCCTGTCGCAGACGGACCTCGTTCGCCGCACCGGTATTGACCGTTCGACCCTGGCCGACATGATCTCGCGCCTGACGTCGAAAGGCTACGTTGCTCGTCAGCGTACGAAGGACGACGCCCGCGCAAACTCGGTCAAGCTGACCGCAGCCGGCAAAAAAGTCCTGACCAGCCACGACGGCAAGGTCGCGAAGGCTGAAACCGCTGCACTGGCTCTTCTGCCAAAGGCACAGCAAGCTGCATTCCTCAAAGCGCTGAAGTCCTACGCAGACGCTCTCGACAAGATCGAAGCTGCGGCGATGGCGCCGAAGCGCAAGCCGGCTGCTAAGAAAGCGCCTGCGAAGAAGAAAGCCCCAGCCAAGAAGAAGGCTCCGGCTAAGAAGAAGGCACCTGCCAAGAAAAAGGCACCTGCCAAAAAGGCACCTGCTAAAAAGGCACCCGCCAAGAAAAAGGCACCTGCCAAGAAGACCACGCGTCGGAAGACCACCAAGAAATAAGAGCATCCGTGCCTGAGCTCAGGCACACCGCTTTCGAAACGCCCTGCGCCAACCGCGCGGGGCGTTTTGCTGTTTAGACGTCAATATCCAGAATGACGGGGGCGTGGTCTGATGGCTTTTCCCAGCCGCGCACGTCGCGGCGTACGCGGAAGGCTTCGCGCCCGGCCGCCAGGACCGTGTCGCGCAGGGGCTCGCTGACCCAGATGTGGTCGAGGCGGCGGCCTTTGTCCGACTGGTCCCAGTTGGGTGAGCGATAGGACCACCAGGAATAGAGCTTCTCGTCGTCAGGCAGCACCGCACGCGCCACGTCGGTGAAGCCGCCGCGTTTGATCAGCGCCTTCATCGCATCGGTCTCGACCGGCGTGTGACTGACGACTTTCAACAGCTGTTTGTGCGACCACACATCATGCTCCTCCGGCGCGATGTTCAGATCACCGACAATGATGCGCTTATCCTTCTTCCCGCGGGCGAAGACCTTGGTCATCTCATCGACGAACGCCAGCTTGTGCGCGAATTTGGGGTTGGTCTCAGGGTCCGGCACATCGCCGCCGGCTGGGACGTAGAAATTGTGCAGTTTCACATCGCCGGGCAGGGTCACCGCCACGTGCCGGGCATCGCCCATCTTGCAATAGTCTCGACACGTCACATCGGCGAGGGGGAGGCGCGAGACCGTGGCAACACCGTGATAGGCCTTCTGACCGTTCAGTGCGATGTGGCCATAGCCCGCTTTCTCGATCGCTTTGCGCGGGAACTGATCATCGTGGCACTTGGTCTCTTGCAGGCAGAGAACGTCGGGCTGTTCTTCCTCGAGGAGCCGAACGACGGAATCGATGCGGAGACGGACGGAGTTGATGTTCCACGTGATGATGCGCATCCGCGCGGCTTAGGCCAAGCGCGGGTCCGTTGCAGCAAATTCTTCTGCAGAGAGCTGGGCCCCCGCAAAACGCGCCGCATTCGGGCACGCCGCCTGCCAATCGAGGGCTTCGCTAAGGCGGAAGCTGAGCCAATCCACGGTGGTCACGAGCGCGAGAGCCGCGGCTCCGCCCGGCGCGTCACTCGCGCGTGCAGCGGCAGCTTCGATCAACGGATAACTGGCGCGGATGCCTTCTAGGCGGCGTTCCTGCCAGTGGGGCGATTGCTCCGACGCATCGCGGCGGCTCTCCATAACATAGGCAACGCCCAAGTCCAGGATACCCATCATCAGTGCAATGTCGGCCTCAGCCTGCAGGCGAGCGCTATGCTCCTTAGGCAGAAGGTCCGTGTGACCCATGTCGTTGAGGGTGCGGACGATCAGCGTTGTCTCAACAACCAGCGGCCCACCGTCGATGGCCAACGCGGGAACGCGGCTCAGCGGATTGGTCTTCCGGTGCTCAGGCTTGAACGGATCAGCCAATTCAAAACGGACGTCAGAAGACGCGCCGGAATGGGCCATCACCAGCCTGCAGAGGCGAACATACGGAGAGGTTTGCGAGCCGTAGAGGACGGCGCTCAAAGCGAAGCCTCACCACGGGCACAAGCGCGCATGGAGCTGACTTCGCTGGGATCTTTCAGCTGAAGCGCTCCGCCGTAGGAGGCGAGGAACGCCTCTGCTGCCGCCTTCATATCCGCATCGGGATCAGAAGCATACGGATCAGCCGTGATGCCGATCACCAGCGGTGCCGGACCATCCGTGGACAGAAACTCCGCCTGCGCCAGATCTGCCTTAGTTGAGGCCAGGCGCGCTTTTTCATTGGTGCTGCCGTCTTGGGTCGCGCGCTCCATCGCGTTCACGTGGGCATGCTGCGTCCGCAGGGCATCCACGCTCTCCGCATCGAACGTGGCCGTTGCAGTGTAGACCCGCTCTTGCGTCAGGCACTGGGCCCGGTCACCGCCGGACAGCTGGCGGATGGCGAAGTCGCGCAAGGCCCGCGCCCGCGCTTCGGCAGCGTCGTCTTCACCTTCCGCCGCCACGCCGATCACGAGGTACGCGTCGTATTCGGCAACCGAGACGGTCTCCGGCGCCGCGAAGCTCACCTGATCAGCGAACCCGAAGGGAGCTGCATGGCTCTGCGATGTCACAAACGTCGGCGCGGTGCTGGTCCAGGTCGGCTTGAGCACGAACCGGTCATTGAACGCGAAGCGCATCACGTCGAGCCGAACGGCCGCGCCGGACTCGCAGACCTCGACAAACCGATCACTCAACGAACCGCTGGGCTGGCAGAGAGAGCCGGGGTGACCGTGCTCCACCTGCACCTCTGGCTGATCCAGCGACACCCGTACCAACTCAACGCTCTGCTCTAGCGGGGTGGCCTCGCGGGACTGGGCAATCTTCTCAGCGGCACTCTCCAAGCTGACCACGCGCAAGGTCACCGCAAGCACGACAGCGAAGGCAAAGCCGATCACGAGGAGCAGCGCATTGCGGAACAAGGAGGGCCGATCTTCAGCGAAACCGCCTTCGCCCGAACGGCTGGCCAGCTTCGGTGCCATCAGCGGCGGCGGCGCGGTCTCCAGAAGGTCATCGGACGCGCTGTCCCGCCGAGGCATCCGCACAGCGCCCCAGAATGCGACGATCAGCACCGCCATCATCGCCAAAAGCGACAACGCCAGCACCCCGCGCCCCAAAGGGGTCGCAAACACCACGAAGATCTCAGCCAAACCGTCGGCCATCGATGCCCCCATGTTCATCAAAGTTAACGGGTCTTTACCACGCCAGACCCAACCTGCCTAGTTAGGGCCCAGCGCGCTGAAATCATCAGGGAAATGGCATCATCAGTCGTGGCCACCACATGAAGGACACCGCGCCGAAGACGCCGATTGCGGTCACCAGGGTCGCGACAACCATCAGGCCCGAGGCCAGTGTTTTCGCGGCTGACGAGCTGCTCCGCTTCGCCGCCTGGTAGAGTTCGAGAACCAGGAGCGGCACGAGATAGCTAGAGAACTGCAGCGCGATGTCGGCTGGGCCCGACAGCGTGTCGTTCATCCCCCGCGGCCCCTGATTGATCAAAACCCACGCCATCAGCCCGAGCCTGAAGAACCAAACCCCGTTCACCACCATGAAGGTGCGCATCGCCCAGCGCTCATGCGCCTCAAACTGCCGAGCCATCGCCAGCCTCATGGCCATCGTCGCGCAGACGAGGATCAAAGCGCCGTTGAGCGCCACATTGATTCCGGAAATCGGCGAAAGATAGGAACCACGCCACCACGTGGCTGCCATCCCGCCGAGGGCCATGACATAGGCCACCACAATAAAGACGCGCCCGTTCCAGCGGTGGAACCACCCGGCGTTCCGCCTGAGCCATGGGATCAGCTGCACCACACCGCCTGCTGTGATCACACCCGCGAGGATCACGTGGCTGGCAAACACGATGTTCCAGAGGAGCTGGCCCTCAACGAAACCGGTGATCAGCTGCGCATCGTTCCAACGCTCCCATTCACCGGTGAACGTCCGCGGGCCATAGAACCCGAAGGTGTAGACGATGAACGCCGCCTGCCCGACCAGCGCGACCAGGAACCAAACGAGGCCCATCCGCCGTAAGAAGCCATCCCCGCGCACACCCTGAGCATCCATTGCCCGTCCTTCCGTGAAAGCCATCAACGGGTTGAACAGGCTCCCTTTTTCGAGGACCGTCTCGCCGATTGGCCGATCGGCGATGGTTTTTTACCGGGCATCAGTGGTCGACGGGCACACTCTGGCTTCTTAAGTTGCTAGAACGCCAGAACGGAAACCTGACGCCGCATGTCCGTCACGGAGAGCCTCTCGCGCTCAGCGCCAAACGCCGGGATCAGGGCAACCTCGCCAGATGCGAAGACGATCCTCGCATCGTGGGCGCTCTTCGCGGCTTCAGCCTCGGCATTCATTCTCGGCTTCCTGATCGGCGATGCCGCCCCGCCCCTGACCGCCGTTCTGAATTTCGTCAGCGCGATCACCTGCGGCTTCGCCTGGCTGCTCTCCCGCGCGCTGTTCAAGGTGTCGCCGAAGCATGAGGCCTGGGTCATCGCCATCATCGGCGTCCTGTTCGCAGGCGTGGCGGTCATCAAGCTCGCCCGCGCGGCCGGGGTCGAGGATCAGCTGCTCATCGTGTTCATCAAGCAAGGGGTGACGCTGCTCAGCTCCACCGTGCTGATGCTGACCCTGATCGAAGCGGTGGACGGAGCGCGCCATGCGGCGGTTGAGGGGGAGCGGCGCTTCCGCCTTCTGTTCCTGATCGGCTACGGGACGCTCTTGTTCTTTGGCGTGATGGTCGTCGGCACCCTTCGCGCCGACGCCAGCGTCCTCGCGCCGCAAAGCACGATCCAGGTCCTCTGCGCCTGTTTCGCCCTCGCCGGGGGGACCGCTGCCACGTGGTACCGTCTCAAGCATCCTCTGACGGAGAAAACCGCCCCGCGCCGCCGAGAGCCTGCAGCCGCCGACGAAGCCGACCCGCTGATCACCGCTCGCCTGAAAAGCCTGCTCGAAGACGGCCACATCTACCGCGACGCTAGCCAGCGGATCGGTACCCTCGCCGAGACTCTGGGCACGCCTGAGTACAAAGTCTCCCAAAGCGTCACCCGCGGCCTCGGCTTCGCCAACGTGAACCAGATGCTGAACAGCTACCGCATCGAAGACGCCAAACGCCGCCTCGCCGACCCGGCACAGGACGGCCTCCCGATCCTGTCCATCGCCCTCGATGCAGGCTTTGGCTCCATCGGCCCCTTCAACCGCTCCTTCAAATCGCAAATCGGTATGACGCCGGGCGCCTTCCGCACTCAGAGGAAAGAAGAGCGCGGCGTCGCCGCTTAGTTTCTGCTCGGCTTGACGTTGATCTGGGTCATGTCCGCGCTGAATGCGCGCCCAGTGTTCTTCACGCACATTGTCATCTGACAGCCCGGCTGCATCCCGCAGCTGCTCGCTAGACTCCACGTATATGGCTCAACGCCCTCACGCCGCATAGCGGTTGTGGGTGAGAAATTGTTGTCGATGAACCTATTGCGGCTCGTCGCCCGAATGTCGGTGAACAGCACCTTGTCGGGCTCAGTTTTAGGTACATTCCGATCGACGAATCGGCACTGCCCCTCACCGAACTGCCCAGCGGTCCCGCGATCAAATGTGAGGCTCGCACTGATCCGCGGGTCCGCAAACATCGGCATTCCGTTGGCAGATGACCCCTGCCCTTGGGTTGTCAGCGTGACCTCAAGCGGCCCACGGCACACCATGGGATAGAAGCCATCGTCGCAGCGCATCTCCAGCTGCGGACGGCTTTGCGGCAGGCCCGCTGGCCTCTGCGCATTCGATTCACCGATAGAAATCGCGGCAAGGCTCAAGGCGACGCTCATTGCAAGACGCATGACAAGTCTGGCTTTCGTTCCCACGAGCAGCTCTCGGCTGCCCGGGTTGAGGGTATCAGCCCGACCCTCGACCGCAAAGAAGCGTTGCCATTTGCGCCTTGGACAGCGCAGGCGGAGGGCGCTAGCCGCCCAGAGTGGCTGATCTCTCCATCCTCGCTTTTGTCGCTATTGTTGTGGTGAGCCTTTTGGGCTCGGCCATGACGGCGGCGTTCTCCATCGGCGGGGGGCTTCTTCTCATCGGAGTGATGAGCGCGGTGTTGCCTCCCGCGGCGGTGATCCCCGTCCACGCGGTGGTGATGGTGGGCAGCAATGCGGGGCGGTTCGGTATCCTCGCGAAATATGCCGACTGGCGGATCATCGGATGGTTCGCAGCAGGCGCCATTGTGGGCGGAACCATCGGTGCACAGATTGTCTTTGGCCTCGACCCACGGGTGCTGAGGCTGTCCGTGGCCGGATTTATCCTCTTCACCCAGTGGGGACCGAAACTCACCCTACCCACCAGCGCGCCGTTCTTCGCGTTGGCGGGCAGCCTGTCGATGTTCTTGACCCTGTTCGTTGGCGCATCGGGACCATTCATCACCTCGATCCTCTCTCGCCTGCCGCAGCTGTCACGCATGGCGCTGATTGCGACGACAGGGGCGTGCATGACGATCCAGCATGGCGGCAAGGTCGGCATCTTCGGCTTAGGCGGCTTCAGCTATGGCCCGTGGGTTCCGTTGATGGCGACAGCGCTGGCAGCAGGGTTCGTAGGCACCCTTGCGGGCACCCAGATCCTCAAGAAGATCGACGAGGCCGTGTTCCGCCGTGCACTGAAGATCGTCCTGACGGCACTGGCGGCCTGGCTGATCTTCCTCGCGTTCTCAGAATAGAGAGAAGCTCTGCCCGACCACAGAGACTGGCCAACGGCCCAGTTCAAACAGCTTGAATTTGTGCGTGAACAGATGATCGGCCACGTCGATCTCGGGATCAGCCTGCGCGGCCAGCACCGTCAGCGCAGCATTCGTCGCCGTCTGCACCAACGCGCCAACAGCAAGGCGCTTCAAAGCCTCATCGCCGATATCCCAGATCGCACCCTCTTCCTCGATCGATTCCTTGGCCGCCTCGCCTGCCTTCGACGTGACCATTTGCAGCGCGATTTCCAGCGCGTCCTCGGACAGCACGTCCATCGCCCGCGCGGTGAGGTCTGCGCGCGCCAGCTCTTCTGCCTCCCAAGACGGGCTCGCCCAGTCGAGCGTTTCACCGGCGTCAGCAACATCCTCAGGGGTCGGAAGAATGGCCAGCTCCGCATCCGGAAAACCCAGCCGGTCCAGATAAGCCTCAGCCGTCCTGCGGACCTCCTCGCTCGGCGGTTCACCCAGGTGCGCAAACAGCGGCATGCGATCAAACCCGGCCGCCAAACGGCGCACACCAACCAGCAGCGGAATCTCCCGCTCCAGCTCAGCGAACATCGCAGGGTCGAGCGGCCGCTCGTTCTCGTCCAATTCGTCCACGGGGGCTCCCAGAAAAAATGGCGCCCACCTCCATGGGGCTGGAAGCGGGCGCGGTCTAGGGCGTCTTTCTAGACCAACGGGGGGTCTAGAGCGATCCCGGATCGGGGGGGCAGAGTGTCACCGGGACCGTATTGTAAGAATAACGCGCTAATAAGGAAAATAGCGAGTTACGACGCGGTAGGAATTGACCGTTGCAGGAAAGCTACAGCCTTCAGTTGTCCCGAAGGAACGTTCCGCCAGCATCAGGGACCTTGAACAGCCGACCAGGCAACCGCTTGGTTTCCTCAACGTCGTCGAGGTCCACCACCGTGACTTCCCCGTTCGGATCAACGAATGACCAGCCCTCAAGCAGTAGAGTCTCAGGATCAAAGACCAGCGCAAGGTTGCCCTGCAGCTCCTCATCCTTGGCCGCGAGGGTGATCTTCAGGCCGTGCTCATTCTGGTGAACCGACAGAACCTGCGCCGCATCGAGATCCAGCTCCTTACGGAGCAGGAACCGCAAAGGCGTTTGCCCCACGGGATAGCTGTCCGTCGTCTTCAGGTCCTCGTCGTGGATGTAGACTAGACCGCCGGTCGCCACGATCAGCATCGGGCTCGGCTCGTCGTACTCAAACCGCAAGCGGCCAGGGCGAGACAGGTACATCCGCCCCGTGGTCATGGAACCGGACGGCGCCACCTGCGTGAACTTGGCCTGCATGCTGCGGATACGCTCAAGCCCAGCGGCTGCCGCCTCAAGCAGGCTTTGGCTGTCCTGCGCAGCGGTCGACGTTGCCTGAACCACGTTGCCGGATGCAGCTGCGGAAGGTTCCGCGCTACCGAACGCAGCGATGGCTGAAAGGATTGCTAGAGAAGAGAACACGATACCTCGATCGACCCCTGCTGAAACCTCGGTGTGTTTAGCGCGCGCCATCGCGAAACCGAAGTGTCGAAGTGGAAATCTGGCGACACGGTCACTTTTGGGCAACACTCACAAGATGCGCTGCCCGATCTTCTGCGACCGCGGGAACAAGGCCATGTTAAAAGCGCGCCATGGCCACGCTGTTCGACCAAGCCCTGCCCTGCGATGACGATCTCTACCAAGCGCTCATTGACCGGAGCCCGGACTATGACGGGCGCGCCTTCGTCGGTGTCACCACGACAGGGATCTTCTGCAAACTGAGCTGCCCTGCGCGGAAGCCTAAGCGCGAGAACACAAAGTTCTTCGACAGCGCTGCCGCTTGCCTCGCAGCCGGCTTTCGCCCCTGCAAGCGCTGCCGGCCGATGAGTGGCGGTGCGCCCGAACCGTTGGTGGCGGACCTCCTCTCGAAGCTGGAAGCGGATCCTACGAAACGGTGGAGCGAAGCGGACCTCACCGCCCTCGGCCATGATCCCTCCACCGTCCGCCGGGCGTTCAAGCGCGCGCTGGGCACAACCTTTCTTGAAACTGCTCGCCTCAGCCGCCTACGCGCAGGGGCCGACGAACGCAGGCGTGGAGGCAAAGTGATCGACGCTCAACTCGAAGCCGGCTTTGACAGCGCCAGCGGTTTCCGCACCGCGTTCGCCAAGCTCCTCGGCCGTGCGCCAGGCACCATCGCGAAAGACAGCCCCCTGATCGCTGATTTCATCAGCACACCCCTGGGCCCCATGGTTGCCGCTGCCGATCAAGAGACCCTCTGGCTTCTCGAATTTGCCGACAGAAAGGAACTCGCCCGAGAACTCGACGCCGTTGAGAAGCAGGCGGAGCAGACCATCGGCTTTGGCACCTCTCCCGTCTTCGACGAATTGCTGCGCGAGATGGAGGCCTACTTCGCAGGCGAGAGCCGAACCTTCAGCATACCAACCAAGCCTTACGGCACGCCGTTCATGAAAACCGTGCACCAGGGCCTGAGGCAGATCCCGCCGGGCACCACCCTTAGCTACGGCAAGTTGGCGGAGAAACTGGGCAGGCCCACCGCCATGCGCGCGGTTGCCCGCGCCAACGCCGCCAACCGCCTGGCGATCATCGTCCCCTGCCACCGCGTCATCGCCGCCGACGGCAGCATCGCAGGCTACGCGGGCGGCGTCTGGCGCAAAGAATGGCTGCTGGAGCACGAGCGCAAGCACGCCTAGCGATTGGCCGCCGAGGTGCTACACTTCGGTCATGACGATTGAGCCCCACGGCGTTCACGACACGCCCGACGACCCGCGCAACAATGACATCCTGATCTCCATCAACGGAGAGCTGAAGCCCCGCGCCGAAGCGACTGTGTCCGTCTTCGATTCAGGGTTCATCCTCGGCGACGGGGTGTGGGAAGGCCTGCGCGTCAAAGATGGCGGGATAGCTTTTTTGGAGCAACACCTCGATCGGCTTTATGCCGGTGCACTGACCATCGACATGGACATCGGCCTGACGCGCGAGGAGATGGCCCAGCGCCTGTTCGATTGCTTGAAAGCGAACGAGATGAACGACGGCGTGCACATCCGGCTGATGGTGACGCGCGGCATCAAGAAGACACCTTACCAAGGCCCGCGCTTTACGATCAGTGCACCGACGGTTGTGATCATCCCTGAATACAAAGTGCCGATCCCTGGCATCATCGAACGCGGGCAGAGCCTTTTCACTGTCCATGTCCGCCGCACAGGGCCAGCTGAACAGGATCAGAAGCTCAACTCGCACTCCAAACTCAACTGCATCCTCGCCTGCATCCAGGCAGAAAAAGCAGGCGCGGATGAGGCATTGATGCTCGATCCCCAGGGGTTTGTCGCCACCTGCAACTCCACGCATTTCTTCATTGTGCGGAACGGTGAAGTCTGGACCTCTCCACCGGAATATTGCCTGGGCGGAATCACCCGCAGCAACATCATCTCCGTGTGCCGCGAGGCCGGTATCCCGGTGTTCGAAAAACGCTTTTCGTTGTTCGACGTTTACTCCGCAGACGAAGCGTTCCTCACCGGCACATTCGCAGGCGTCAGCCCTGTGCGCGAGGTGGACGGCCGGACCATCCGCGACCTCAACGGCCCTGTGTCGCAGCGGATATCGGGTCTCTACCGCGATCTGGTGGAACGCTCCCTCACCCCCATCCAATAGGTGTACTGATGAAACGGATTGCCATGTGGTCCGGCCCGCGGAACCTCTCCACCGCGATGATGCGCAGCTTCGGCTCAAGAGCCGACACGGCCTGCATCGATGAGCCCTTCTACGCAGCCTATCTCGATAAGACGGACACGGATCACCCCTTACGCGCGGAGACCCTGGCGCGGCATGAGCGCGATGCAGAAAAGGTCGCTGAGGACCTCGTGAACGGCCACCGTGATGCTGAGATCTTCTACCAGAAACACATGACCCAGCACATGGTGGAAGGCATTCCGCGTGAGTGGATGGCCCACGTCACCAACGTCTTTCTCATCCGCCACCCCGCCCGCGTGCTCGCATCATTTGCCAAGAAGATGTCCAAGGTCACCCTCGATGACATCGGCTTTGTTCAGCAAACAGACCTTTGCAATGAGGTCCGCGACCTGACGGGCAAACCGCCCATTGTGATCGATACGGACGATATCCTCGCTGACCCGAAACAGGCGCTGACCGCCCTCTGCGAGGCGATCGACATCCCGTTTGATGAGGCCATGTTGTCATGGGAAGCGGGGCCGCGGCCCGAGGATGGGGCGTGGGCGCCCTATTGGTACGACAGTGTCTGGAACTCCACGGGCTTCGCCCCGCCGCCAGGGCCTTTGCCAGAAATCAAGCGCGAGCTAGTGCCCATCATGGAGCGCGCGGAAACGCACTATGAAACGCTGAAAGCGCACGCGATTAAGCTTACCGAAGAAGGCCCTTTTTCTTAACCACGTCTTTTGCAAATGTCCTTGCAACAAGGGAAAATCCCTGCACTGACCATCTAGGTCGAACGAAATCTCGGGTTTCGTTTCAGAGGCTGGCAGCGGCTCGGGCGCTGTCAGCCTCCCTTTTATGCAGCGTCTTCGCCGATCAGGATTTCACGCTTACCCGCATGGTTCGCTGGCGAGACGATGCCCTCATCCTCCAGCTTTTCGATCAGCGTTGCCGCACGGTTGTAGCCGATCTGCAGGCGACGCTGCAGATAGCTCGTCGACGCTTTCCTGTCCCGCGCAACGATCGCCACGGCCTGGTCAAAGAGCGCATCGCCCGATGAGGTGTTCCCGCCAAGGTCGAGGCCCAGCTGCCCTGCGGCGATGTCATCTTCGTCACCGCCCTCGGTAACTTCCTGAATGTAGTCAGGTTTCCCTTGGCTCTTGAGATGGTCGACGATCTTTTCGACCTCATCGTCGGCGACGAACGCGCCGTGAATACGACGTATACGGCCACCACCCGCCATGAACAGCATGTCGCCTTGGCCGAGCAATTGCTCCGCACCCTGCTCACCCAAGATCGTCCGAGAGTCGATCTTCGAGGTCACCTGGAAACTGATCCGTGTGGGGAAGTTCGCTTTGATCGTACCGGTAATGACGTCCACGGATGGCCTCTGCGTGGCCATGATCAGGTGAATACCCGCCGCCCGCGCCATTTGCGCCAGGCGCTGAACCATCGCCTCGATGTCCTTACCCGCGACCATCATCAGGTCGGCGACCTCGTCGATCACCACGACGATGTAGGGCATCTTCTCTTCTTCGAGGACCTCCTCCTCGTAGGTCGGCTCACCCGTCTCGTCGTCGTAGCCGGTGTGCACCTTACGGCTCAGCGGTTCGCCAGATTTCGCCGCTTCAGCCACACGCTGGTTGAAGCCAGAGATGTTCCGCACACTGAGGCGCGACATGCGCTTATAGCGCTCCTCCATCTCCCTCACGGTCCACTTGAGCGCCACCACAGCCTTGCGCGGATCGGTCACCACCGGCGCGAGGAGATGCGGAATCCCTTCGTAGACGGAGAGCTCGAGCATCTTAGGATCGACCATGATCATCTTACACTCCTCCGGCTTCAGCCTATAGAGGAGCGAGAGGATCATTGTGTTGATGCCCACCGACTTACCAGAACCCGTCGTCCCCGCGATGAGCAGGTGAGGCATCTTGGAAAGATCCGCATACCGCGGATCACCGCCAATATCTTTACCCAGCGCGAGGGTCAGTCCCTTGGCTTCGGAGTAGTCCTCCGTAGACAGCATTTCGCGGAAGTAGACCATTTCACGGTCATCGTTCGGCAGCTCGATACCAATGGCGTTGCGGCCAGGCACGACAGCGACCCGGCAAGCCACCGCTGACATGGACCGCGCGATGTCGTCAGCGAGACCGATCACACGGCTCGACTTCACACCGGCAGCGGGCTCCAGCTCATAGAGCGTGACGACCGGGCCGGGCCGAACCGCGACGATCTCGCCGCCGATTTTGAAGTCTGCGAGCACACGCTCAAGCATCCGCGCACGCTCTTCGAGGTCCGCATCGGCGAGAACCTTTCGGTCCTTGTTCGACGGTGCTTTCAGAAGCTGCACACCAGGGAAGACGTAGGCCTCGCCCGCCTTACGCATCTGCGGCCGTTTCTTCGGCGCGACCTTCTTCACCTCGCGCTTGATGCGTGGCTTCGCAGGTTTGGGCTCGGCCTCTTCCTCCGGTTCCGGAGCAATATCGACTTCATGCTTTGGCGCTTTCGGGCTCAGCGTGGCGCGCACCATCGCCCGCGCGCCGGGCTCCGTATCAAGCTCTACGTCGAGGAGCGATTTGTCAGCCTCCGGCTGTTCAAAGAAGCTCTCAGCCCACTGAACAGCGCGCTCATAGGTCAAAACAACAGCGTCGGCAGCAGCCACCGCATGCGCCCAGCGCGCGCCGCCTGCGTAAGAGAGGAGAGTGACAGCTGCTGCGCCAAACAGCGCTGCGCTGACAGTTCCCGCGAAGGGAATAGCCACCGTGGACAGCGTACCCTGCAGTACACTGAGCAAACCATCGCCGAAGAGGCCGCCGACACCCACAACGAAAGGCCAGTCCACCGGCCGAGGCCAAAGCGCCAAATGCGCCGCCAGACATGGCAGGCCGATCACCAAGGCACCGGCTTTCAGATAGGCAGACAGCGGCGTCTTCTCAGGCGTGCCATAAAGGACAGCGTCGACGCCCCAAAGCAGCACGATGCTGAACAGCGCGAGGCTCGCGCCGCCCATGCTCTGCAAGAGAATATCGGAGAGGATGGCGCCCAAAGGACCGCCGAGGTTCTGCACAGCCGCCCGCGCTGTCGCGTTCGACAGGCTGGGATCGCTGATCGAAAAACTGGCAATCGAAAACAGCCCGAGTACAGCCAGCGCGATCAGCGACAAGCCGCCCGTTCGCGTCACGAGCCGCTTGATGGCGGCGCGCAGCTGTTCTTGAGGATCAGGTTTCTTCGTGGTCTTCGCGCGCGGCACGGCAGGTCGTCTCTTTTCCGCTGTCTCCCTCTGCAACCATGGAGCGCGTCGTCCGTTAAGTCTCCATTAAGGGTTAAACATTTTTCGCACATTTGATGCGCCAGCGCGCGCAACCGAAGCGGAGGCGAGGTGCCGCTTTGCGCTTTGGCGGCGCTCGCCCTACGTCCTCTCGCATGAGTGAGATTTTCGACGTTTGCGTAGTGGGTGCTGGGATGGCCGGTCGGCTGATGGCCCTGGCTTTGGATGATGCTGGGCTGAAGGTGGCCCTGGTGGACCGCAAGGCACCGGAGGCGCCGGTCACCGACGGACGGACCACCGCCCTGGCCTTCGCCAGTGTGCGGATGATCAAGCGCCTAGGCCTTTGGGATCAGCTTGCCCCGAAGGCCGAGCCGATCACCGATATCTTGGTCTCCAACGGCGCGCCGCGTGACCGCTTCCGTGCTGGAGGCCTGACGGGTGGTCAGCTGCATTTCCCCGCGACGCTTCTGGGCGAGGGGCCGAAGCCACAGGATGAGCCTGCGCTCGGCTACATCGTCGAGAACCGAGACCTGCTCGCCGTCTGCCAAGAGAAGGCCGACACAACGACGATTGAAGGCCGGTTCGGCTCTGCCGTGGCGAGCTACGAGACGGCAACGTCATCAGGCGAAGGGGTTCTGAAGCTCGACTCCGGCGAGGAGATCAGGACCCGCCTTGTCGTGGCTTGCGACGGCAAGTTCTCGCCGCTCCGCGCGCTGAAGAAGCTGCAAACGCTGAACTGGGGCTACGAT
>JBCCTF010000031.1:0-28057 GCA_039198765.1 Pseudomonadota bacterium | reverse complement strand
CCGCGCGCGTGTCGGCTGACGAGGCGACTGCAGCTGGTCTTCACTGGACTTTCGCTCCCATGGTCGATATTGCCCGCGACCCTCGGTGGGGCCGCATTGTGGAAGGGGCTGGCTCTGATCCATACCTCGGTTCGAGGATGGCTGAAGCGCAGGTGCGCGGTTATCAGGGTACGGATCTTGGCCGCGGTGACACGATGATGGCAGCTACCAAGCATCTTGGTGCTTACGGTGCAGCGGAAGGTGGTCGCGACTACGGCGCAGCTGACATCTCTGAGCGTGTTCTGCATGAAGATTATCTCCCTCCTTTCGAAGCGGCCGCGCGCGAAGGGTCCTTGTCGTTTATGACAGCATTCAACGACATTGCGGGCGTACCAACCACAGCGAACGAAGCGCTTATCGACGGCGTTCTGCGCGAGCGGTGGGGCTGGGAAGGTTTGATCGTTTCTGACTGGAACGCGATCGCCGAACTCATGAATCACGGTGTTGCCGGTGCCCGCCATGAAGCGGGCGCACTGGCGCTCAAGGCGGGCGTCGACATGGACATGACCAGCGGAATTTTTGGCGATGACTTGAGGGAAGCCATTGCGAAACAGCCCGCATTGATGGCTGATCTCGACGCGGCGGTCACGCGCATTCTGATGGCGAAAGAGCGTCTGGGTCTATTCGATGATCCGTATGCCTATCATGATGTTGATCGTGAGGCACGCTCACTCCTGACAGACGAAACGCGCGAGGCCGCGAAGGAAGCAGCGATCCAGTCTATGGTCCTGCTTAAAAACGATGGAGTTTTGCCGCTTCAGCCTGACGCCAGTGAAACGATTGCTGTTATTGGAAGACTTGCTGACGATCGTATGACGCAACTCGGTTCTTGGCGCGCTCAAGGACGGCCTGAAGATGTGACAACCATCCTCGAAGCCATCCAGGCTGCAGTACCCGAACGTGTCCGGGTGACTTATCATCCGGGGCCTGACGATGTCGATGATGGGCGTGGTGTGCGCGCGGCGGTCCGCGTAGCGCGGCGTGCGGATCACGTCATCTTGGTCACCGGTGAGCACTACGATCTCTCCGGTGAAGCGCGTAGCCGTTCGTCGGTAGAGTTGCCCAACGATCAGCAACAGCTGGCCGACGCAATTCTTGGTCTAGAGCAACCCGTCAGTACACTGCTTGTCACGGGACGCCCTCTTGCCATTCCTGAGGTTGCAGAGCGTTCCAGCGCGATCCTGCTCACGTGGATGCTCGGCGTGGAAGCGGGTCCTGCAGTGGTCGATGTCGTGTTCGGAAAGCGCTCTCCGGGCGGTAAGCTGCCGGTGTCGTTTCCGAGGAGAACTGGCCAGGCACCACTCACTTACAGCCACCTGCCCAGCGGGAGGCCGGCCAACCCTGACCTGTCACGCGACTCCAATCGGTACACGGACTTACCCATCACGCCGCTCTTCGCGTTTGGTCATGGCTTGTCCTACTCCAGCTTTTCCTATGAGGATCTCAATCTGAGTGCGGAGGCAGTTCCGCCTGGCGAGTCCATTCGTGTCACCATCAACGTGCGGAACGATGGAAACGTGCCTGCCGACGAAGTCGTCCAGCTGTACCTGCGCGACCCGGTGGCTTCGATCTCACGCCCGACCATGCAATTGTGCGGCTTTCGCCGAGTGCGCTTGCAGCCAGGCGAGGTAAAGTCGGTTTTTTTCGACGTAACACCCGAGCAAATGGCAATCTGGAAAGCTGGTGAGTGGGTTGTTGAGCCAGGTAAGATCGACGTGATGGTCGGTGGTGCGTCCGATGCCATCGCTCTCCGGGGTTCGTTCTCCATCTCAGAGGCGGGTACGGGTTCTGCCTCACCCGCGTCCATTGCAACACAAGTGTCCGTACAATGAGAGTTGACCGCCGTGAATTTCTAGCCGTGTCGGCTGGCGCACTCGCTGTCGGCGGAAGCACGAAAGCTAAGCCTGCCATTGAAGTCTTTGATCGCCGGGCAGGAAAGTGCGTGGAGCTGAGTGCCCAGCCAGAAGTGCTGGCGAGTGGATTCGGTTGGAGTGAAGGGCCCACTTGGGATTGGGACCTAGGCCGGCTCTACTTCACTGATGTTCCTGGCAACAAAGCGTTTTCTTGGTCCGAGAGCGAACGGCTGGGAACATTCCTCGACCCGTCGGGTACGGATCAAGCTGAAGGCTTCCGCGAGCCGGGGGCGAATGGTCTTCTCTATACGGGCCAAGGTTCGCTCTTGCTCTGCAATCACGGTCGCCGCCGCCTGGAACGTTTGAGTATCGCGAGTGGGGAGCGACGGTCGATTGTCAGCGACTACCGAGGCCGCAAGTTCAATTCGCCAAACGACGTCAGTGTGCGGAATGACGGCCTCATGGTCTTCACCGATCCGCCCTATGGGCTAGCTGGAGGTGATGCGTCGCCGCTCAAGGAGCTTGACGTCAATGGTGTCTACGCAGTCCTTCCTGGTGGGGAAGCGCAGCTTCTCGTCGATGACCTGGTTCGCCCTAACGGCGCGGCATTCTCGCCTGACGGTGAGAAGCTCTATGTGACTCAGTCCGATGCTGAGCGGCCTATCCTCAGAGAGCTGATCATCGACGAGAAAGCTCGCGTTCGGGGGCAGCGGGAGCTGTTCAACTTCTCTCCTCTTATGGATGAAGAGCATCCCGGCTTGCCCGACGGTATGGCCGTTGCTGAGACGGGCGAGATCTTCGTCGCTGGGCCTGGCGGTGTGGTCGCCCTTAGTCCTGACGGTGAACTGTTGTTCCGTATCCGCACCGGCAAGGCGACGGCGAATTGCTGTTTCGGTGAGGGCGGCCGAACGCTCTTTATGACAGCGCATGACCAATTGATGCGCATACCCACCAAATGCCAGGGTCTCGCGTGGAGCTAATCCTCGCGCGGCAAGCGGTCTTGGCCACGATGGCCGGTATTGCGCTGCTCCTTCTCTTGGTGCTCCGTTTCCGGATGAATACCTTCGCTGCTCTTCTGTTGGCGGCATTGGTCACAGGGGTTTTCGGCGGATTGAGCCCTGAGGCTGCCTTGTCATCCGTTCAGAACGGGATGGGCTCAACCCTCGGGTTCATTGCACCGGTGGTCGGGCTTGGGAGCTTGTTCGGTGCACTTCTGGAGGCAGGCGGTGCTGTCGCCGCACTGGCTCGATTTGCTCAAAACACCCGGCGGCTTCTTCTGGCACAGGTGATCCTTACACTGATTGGTATCATCGCTTCGACACCGGTCTTCTTCGATGTGGCGCTCCTGATCTTGTTACCGCTCTGCTTGGGTTTAGCGCGATCGCTGACGAAGCCAGTCTTGCTACTAGGGCTTCCCCTCATCGCGGGCCTTGCCACGGGACATGCTTTTGTTCCGCCGACTCCTGGACCTGTGGCGATTGCCGATCTTATCGACGCTGACCTCGCGAGCGTCGCAATGGTCGGCCTGTTGGTCGGCGTTCCGGCAGCCTTGGTCGCGGGGCCTCTTTTTTCTCGCATCCTGTTGAGGGTCGGGCAGCTACCCTCACCGGACGTTTCTGATCGTCCGTCAGCGGAGGAAGCTCCGCGCATTGCGGCTGGCCTAGCAGCGGCGCTGATGGTCCTACCCCTGGCCTTGATCCTCCTTGGCGCTGTGTTCGGCGGGATCTTCAGCTTCATTGGCCATCCGTTTGTTGCCTTGCTCATCGCTTGTGGGGCGTCAGCTTCAGTTCTCAAACCAGTGAGCGGCGCCGAGGCCGACGCGCGGCGAGCGATGATCGAGAGAGCGATCCTTCCCGCAGGCGTGGTAATCTTGGTCACTGGGGCGGGCGGCGCATTCAAGCAGGTCCTTGTCGATACTGGTGCAGGTACGATGTTGGGCGAGGTCATCCTTGGCTGGGGCATCTCGCCGGTGCTCGCTGCTTTCCTCATTGCACTGACCATTCGCGTTGCGCAGGGCAGCGCGACCGTTGCCATGGTCACCGCCGCTGGGCTCGTCGCGCCCATCATCGCGCTGGCGGAGCCAACGGTTTTTCAGCGCGGCGTGCTGACGATTGCTCTCGCGTCGGGAGCCTCAGGCTTCAGCCATGTCAACGATTCAGGCTTTTGGCTCGTACGTGAGCTCTTCGGTCTGTCGGTCGCCGAGACACTGAAAACGTGGACACTCTCGACCGGATTGATCGCTTTCACAGGCTTGTTACTGTGCCTCTTTCTCTATGGAGCGGCATGACCTCACGCGTCGGAACAGCATTGGGATCGGAGCGGAAAGGCCTCGCGCCGCGGTTTGCGCGGCTGGCGGCTTACGGCGTCGGTGACTATGGACTGAACATCTACTGGAACATGCTCTCGCTGTTTCTGGTGTTTTGGTACACGACTGTTGTCGGTCTTCAGCCGGAGATCGCCGGGACCATCTATTTCATCGGGATGGTTTGGGACGCATTTACAGATCCCCTGGTTGCGAATTTGGCCGAGCGTGTACGGACGAAGCGAGGAACGTATCGACCGTTTCTGTTGTTTGGGTGCATCCCGCTCGCAGTTCTGTTTGTCCTTCTCTTCTGGGTACCGCCGTTCCAAGGCGGCGCACTTCTTGCGGCATTGATCATTCTCGGCCTGCTGTTTCGAACGTCCTATACCCTTGTTTCTATTCCGTATGCGGCGTTGTCAGCGCGGCTCACGTTCAATAGCCAAGAACGAACAGAGCTTGCGGGGGTCCGGATGTTTTTCGCATTCGCAGGCTTACTCACGGTTTCCTTGTTCGTGCCCTCGTTGCTGCGTTTCATCTCAGGATCAGAGAGCTATATCCCGGTCGCTTTCGTGGTCGCGGCGGCTATTGGCGGGACCGTCGCATCATTGGCACTGCTTCTCTGCTATGCGTTGACCACGGAGCAAATGCTGCCCCAGGGCACCAAGGCTCCGCCGCTGAACCCTGTCGCGATCTTCAACGTTCTGCGGAAGAACCACGCGTTGTTGATCTTAATCAGCGTCATCTTCCTGCAATCGTCCGGGAATGCCAGCCTGATGGTCTCTCTTCTCTTTTTCCTCGATACCCAAGCGGGGTTGGCCGCCCCCGAGACCGTGCTGACCGCTTTTGCCGTTGCGACCATGATCGGTGTGCCGTTCTGGACCGTGGTCATCCGTTGGCTCGGAAAGAAAATCAGTTGGCTGATCGCTGCAATGATGATCGCAGGGTGGGGCGCTGTGCTCCTGGTCGCTGGGCCAACGCCGATCCATGGCGTACCGCTGCCGATCGCAGGTTATGGTTTTGCCCTTGGCGCCTTCGCTGTGATGCTGTGGAGCTTTGTTCCCGACACGGTTGAGTATGGCGAAGTGCAAACGGGTATGCGCTCGGAAGGTGTCAGCTTCGGTGCCGTCATGGTCGCTCAGAAGCTTGCAGGCGCCACCATGGGCCTCGCCGTCGGCCTGGTGCTGCGCGAGATCGGTTTTGACCCTGACCTTGCCGTTCAAGACGCGACCACCGGCCGCGGCCTCCTCATCTTTTTAGCTATCGCCCCTGGGACGTTGTTTTTGTTGAGTGGTTTGCCTGTCCGGTTTCTTCCTCTCGATAGGCGAACGCATGCAAACATGGTACAATCGCTCGCAGAAAAAAATGTGCCGAACGAGAGGCAAGCATAATGGTCAGGATGATCGATGTCGCGCGCCAGGCGGGCGTGTCGTCTAAGACAGTCAGTCGTGTGCTGAACAATGAGCCCCACGTCCAGGACGCGATGCGAGAGCGCGTCCGTGAGGCGATGGATCGGCTCGGTTATGTGCCCAGCATCTCGGCGCGGAGCCTCCGTAGCCGGAAGAGTTTCACGATCATGCTCCTGGTCCATGATGTGCGATCCGCGTTCGTGAACACGGTGCAGTTCGGCGCCCTGCGTGCATGCCAGGAGCTTGGTTATCACCTGCAGCTCGCGCTGGTGAGTTCAGCAACGCTTGAGAGTGAGAAGGGGCTGCAAAACTGGTTCGAGGGGACCCTGCGGTCAGGCCAGCCAGACGGCTTTGTTCTGTTCCCACCCATGGCGAGCAACCCCGTCGTCGAACGTGTGGTAGCACGAATGAAGATCGCGGCCATGCGTGTCGGTCCACACAACGTTCCCGATGGTGAGCACTCGGCGACCGTGACCATCGACGACAAGCTAGCTGCTTATCAGATGACGGAGCATCTGCTTGAGCTCGGTCACAAACGGATTGCGTTCATCCGAGGCAAGGAAGACCAATTCGCGACCCAAGCGCGGTATGAGGGGTACGCGCAAGCACTGGGCGATGCCGGATTATCCGTCGACAAACGCCTGGTCCTTCCGGGTACGTTCGATTTCGAGTCCGGCCTTGATGCGGGGGAGCGTCTTTTGAAGCGTAAGACCCCGCCCACTGCTGTGTTCGCGGCCAACGACGATATGGCAACGGGCGTGATCATGGCCGCCCACCGTGCTGGCGTGGATGTGCCCAAGGATTTGTCCGTGGTCGGATTTGATGACTCAGAGGTCGCCTTGCGGACATGGCCAGCCCTCACCACCGTTCGCCAACCGTTGGAAGAGCTCGGTGTTGCCGCCGTGAACAGCTTGGTGAGTGCGAAGAACACCCCGGAAACGCGACTCGCTTCGGCGACGCTTCCCTTTGAAATCATCTTGAGAAATTCAACAGCTGCGCCTCGGGAAAGCTAGTGGTCAAGACAGTGTGTGTACGGAGTGAGGATTAGCGTTGGAGGGAAGTGAGGCATCAGTTGAGCAGCCTATGAAGAAGCGTGTTGTTGTCGTTGGCGGCGGGACCGCTGGCTGGATGACTGCTGCTGGCTTGAGCTCACTGCTCGGTGATGACCTTGATATCACCGTTGTTGAGTCCGAAGCGATTGGCATCGTTGGGGTTGGCGAGGCGACGCTCCCCCACCTCCGCCACTTCAATCAGACGATCGGCATCGACGAGATGCACTTCATGGCCGCCACCCAAGCGACGGTGAAGCTCGGTATTGAGTTTGTCGATTGGGGGCGGATCGGCGACCGTTACATCCATCCCTTCGGTGACTACGGAGCATCCAGCGACGGCGTCGGATTCCATCATTTCTGGCGACGCTTCGCTGATGAAGCGGGCGATATTAGTGACTATTCACTGCCCATCGTCATGGCCTACGGGGGAAAATTCACTCCGCCAACGGATGACCCTAAGTCTGTCCGATCAACCTACCGATGGGCGTACCAGTTCGACGCGACCAAATATGCACCTTACCTTCGCGCCCATTCAGAAGCTCGCGGCGTCGAGCGCTTAGAGGGCAAGGTCATCAGTGTTGCCCGCAATGACCAAGGCGGCGTCACGTCTCTCTTGCTCGAAAACGGAAAGTCAATTGAAGGCGACCTCTTCATCGATTGCTCCGGCTTCCGCGGACTTTTGATCGAAGACGCGCTCCAGACCGGTTATGAGACGTGGACAGAATGGTTGCCGTGTGATCGGGCCATTGCTGCGCCGTGTGTTCATCAAGGTGAACTTCTTCCGTATACACGAGCGACAGCTAAGTCGGCTGGCTGGCAGTGGCGGATTCCTCTGCAGCACAGAACCGGCAACGGCTACGTTTACTCAAGCGCGCACACGTCCGATGACGAAGCGGAGCGTGTGCTGAGAGGCTCTCTTGAAGGTGACCTTGTGGCTGACCCGCGTCGGTTATACTTCACCACAGGCAAGCGCCGGAAGCTCTGGAACCATAACGTCGTCGCGATCGGCCTCTCAGGCGGCTTCCTCGAACCCCTTGAAAGCACGTCAATTTATTTAATCCAACAGGGGATTTCCTATCTCGTTGAGCTTCTCACGCCTGGTGAGACACCCGATATTCTGCGGGCAGAGTATAACCGAATGATGGATCTTGAGTTCGAGCGCATTCGGGATTTCTTGATCCTTCACTACCACGCAACTGAGCGTGATGATTCGCCGTTCTGGAACGACATGCGTACACTGAGGGTCTCAGACTCTCTTCGAGAGAAGATGGATTTGTTTAGGCGGGCAGGGCGTGTACAGACCTATGACCACGGCCTCTTCTTAGAAGCAAGTTGGCTCGCTGTCTTCCTCGGCCAACGCACTCTCCCTCGTTCCTATGATGCGCGTGCTGATGAAGTGGACAGCCGTGCTGTCCTTGGCAGGTTGAGCGGGATGCGCGAGCATATCTCATCAACCGCGAAAGCGATGCCGTCCCATCAGCAATGGATCTCGAGCCACTGCAAAGCGGATGGCATGGCGCTATGACGGTGGCAACGCTCCTTGTTCAGGGTGCTGGCTATCCCCCGCTCTTAGCGGCATGCCTTCTTGCTCGGTTCGCTCCTTGCACGTCGCGTATTGCCCTCAGTAGCACAGGTTCTCTCAGCGAAGACGTCATCATTCGCCCTGCCGAATTCAAAGCCCTGAATGCCATCGGCCTCCAGCGAGCCGAACTCCTTAAAGCTGGCGCTCAAGCAGCGACCAAAGATGGATCAGCGCCAACAGGTCAGGACAATCCTCGTGCTGATGAACTGACCATTAGTGCGCACACGTATGAAGCCCTGCTAGCCAGTGTTGCTAGCCGAGCTGACATCCACAGAGACCCTAGTGATCCCGATGTGATCTTCGATACCGATACCCAAAATATTGAAAAAACATCGCAAATACCGATTGGTTTAGGGCGGCACTGCCTGCCAAGCGTCCGCCACGTATCGATAATTCAGGGTACGATGGATGCGGTTTTCGCCTTACCAAGAGACTGGTCCGATCAGACTGAAATCCAAGAGTTGAAGCGCCGAGCGCAGCGGTCCACGGGGAACATCCGCGATATGATCAGCTTATTGAGCGGTACAGAGGCTTCCGAAACCCTGCAGCATAGGATCGATGTGTGGTTGGCCATGGGACGGGTTTGTCCTTTTGACGACGATCCATTCTCCGTCCACGAATGGTCATCGGTGATGCACGCGACAGTCGGTGAGCCCAAGGCGCAGAGTCTGTTTTCAGCCAGGAGGCGCGCACGTGCCTGATCCGATAAAAAAGGTCGTCATCGTTGGAGGCGGGACTGCGGGATGGATGGCGGCGGCTGCGCTATCGAAGTTCCTACCTCGCCACCGGACAAGCATCACGCTCATTGAGTCCGAAGCCATCGGAACAGTTGGCGTCGGCGAAGCGACGATCCCGCAAATCGCGACCTTCAATCAGATGTTGGGTATAGACGAGCGCGAGTTTCTTTCGCGGGTCAAGGGGACCTACAAACTCGGTATCGAATTCCGAGATTGGGGTCACCTGGGCGAGCGCTACTTCCACCCTTTCGGCGTCTATGGCTGGGATATTCAGGGGACGGATTTTCACCATTTTTGGAAGCGCGCTGACAGTCTCGAGGTGCACCCAGACTTGGCAGCGTATTCGCTCAACACCGCTGCAGCCTATGCAGGAAAGTTTGCGAAGCATGACGGGAATCCGAGATCACCGCTGTCTCGCCTTGCGCATGCCTACCATTTCGACGCGAGTGCCTACGCTGCGTACCTTCGGGAGTTAGCTGAGAAAGCAGGTGTGAGACGCGTCGAGGCAACCGTGCGCGAAGTGAAGCAGGATGGCGAGACAGGTTTCATCCGCTCTCTGATGATTGATGGTGGGGACACTGTCGACGGCGACTTATTTATTGATTGCACAGGGTTTTATGGTCTGCTCATTGAGCAGGCACTGAAATCGGGGTATGCGGATTGGTCAGACCTACTGCCCATGAACCGAGCTGTAGCGATACCTTGTGAGCGTGTGGAGGAGCCGAAACCCTATACGATTGCAACGGCGCGAGAGGCAGGCTGGACTTGGCGCATTCCTCTTCAGCACCGGACCGGGAACGGCCATGTCTACGCCTCATCGTACACGGATGATGATGAGGCGACCGAGACACTTCTTCAGACGCTTGATGGAGAACCGCTGGCTGAACCGAGATTTCTTAGGTTCACCACGGGTATCAGAAAGAAGTTTTGGTCGAAAAACGTCGTGGCGATCGGGCTATCTGCTGGCTTTCTAGAGCCTCTGGAGAGCACCAGCATTCATATGATCCAGTCTGGGATCGCAAAGCTCCTGGCTCTCTTTCCTGATGCCCGTTTCAGCTCGGCAGAGCGCGAGGAGTATAACCGTATACTGACGACGAGCTTCACGCACATTCGCGATTTCATTGTGCTCCACTACATCGCCACCAAGCGAGACGATACCGAGTTTTGGCGTGACAGAGCATCTCTCGATATCCCAGACACCCTCCGTCGGAAGATGGAGTTAATGCAGAGTTCAGGGCGGTTCTTCCGCTATGATGACGAGCTCTTCTCCGTCACCAGTTGGCTTGCCGTGATGCAGGGGCAGGGTCGTGGTCCGCAGGATTATAATCCGACAGCTGATCGTCTTTCCGAGGACAATTTGCTCCGCAGTCTCACAGACATGCGCATGGTCATTGACCGAACGGTGGCGGGGATGCCGCAGCACAGCGAGGCATTTTGATGGGTCATTCGCCTACGGACAAAAAACGGGATGATTGCCCCCGCGATATCCAGAAGATCGTCGTTCTCGGTGGCGGAACGGCGGGCTGGATGGCTGCTGCCGCACTGTCCTATATCCTTGATGCAAAACGCGTTTCAATCACACTGATCGAGTCGGAAGAGATTGGAACGGTAGGTGTCGGTGAGGCAACAATCCCGCCGATCCTGCTCTTCAACCAGATGCTCGGCATCGATGAGAACGAGTTTCTGCGCGAGACCAAGGGGACGATCAAGCTCGGCATCGAGTTCCGCGATTGGTTGCGGAAAGGGCATTCTTACATTCACCCGTTTGGAGATTTTGGGCGCGACATCGAGACGATCCCGATGCATCACTATTGGCTTCGCCAGGCTGCACTCGGCGAACCAGTTGGTGAGCTGTTCGACTACTCGTTAATGGTTCAGGCGTCGCGGAAGGGGCGTTTTCTGCGTCCCTCTGCTGCTGATCCGAACAGCGTCTTTGCGGGTATCCACTACGCTTATCAGTTCGACGCTGGCCATTATACCCGTTTTCTCCGTCAGTATGCAGAGCGCCTTGGGGCCGTTCGGGTGGAGGGCAAGGTCGCTAAGGTCTCGCAGCACACTGAGACGGGATATGTGGAGGCGTTGACGTTGGAAGATGGCCGGGTGATCGACGGTGAATTCTTCATCGATTGCTCAGGCTTCCGCGGCTTGTTGATCGAGCAGACCCTCAAAGCGGGCTACGTTGACTGGTCCAAGGATCTGCCTTGTGATAGGGCAGTCGCTGTTCCGTGTACGAAGAATGGTGAACCCATTCCCTATACCCGAGCCACGGCCGACGACGCTGGTTGGCGTTGGCGCATTCCGCTTCAGCATCGGACTGGGAACGGCCACGTCTACTGCTCTTCCTTCATGGATGATCAGAGCGCGCTCGATCATTTGCTCGCTGGGCTGGATGGGGATGTGATGGCGGAGCCCAATCCGCTTCGTTTCCAAACAGGACATAGAGCGAAGTTTTGGGACAAGAATGTGATCGCTCTCGGTCTTGCTCAGGGCTTTCTCGAGCCGCTCGAGAGCACGAGTATCCATCTGATTCAACAGGGAATTGCCCGACTCTTTGCACATTTTCCGGACAAGACGTTTAGTCCGGTCGCGCGTGATGCGTACAACGCGCGGACGTTGTGGGAGTATGAGCGCATCCGTGATTTTCTGGTCCTGCACTATACGCAAACGGAACGGACGGACACGGAGTTTTGGCGATATTGCCAGACCATTGAGGTGTCGGACGAACTCAAACAGAAGCTTGAGATGTTTCGGCAGACTGGGCGGATCCATCGTCAGAATCAGGAACTTTTTACAGAGTCCTCATGGCTCGCCGTCATGCACGGCCAAGGCGTTCATGCAACGGGATGGAGCCCGCTGGTCGAGCGATTTAGCCTGGAGGATATGAAGGTTCGCCTGGAGCGGATGCGCGACGTCATTGATCGAGCGTCTGATGCCATGCCCACCCACGCAGAGTTTCTCGCCAGTGTGAACGCAGCGCGCTAGGCGCTGCCACATTATTGTCTTCTCGTCACCGTGAGGTCGATCGGTTGCGGACCAACGCGCTCCGTTGTGTATTGTGCAACCGGTTGGGGTTGACCAACCTCGCCGCAGGGGACCTGCATCTGCAAAGGTTGAATGGTTTGCCACGGTGCGGGGCGGAAGTTCAGTGTGATGACTTCCTCTTGAGGTAAGCCGGTGCATTGGAAGAAGATCGGCGCAGGCACGCCCACTTCGGTCACCGGTTGCGCAGAGACTTCATAAGACCAGGCAGGGACTTCAGCATTGGTCCTGACACCGCTCGGCGTGATAATCTGGAGATCAAGGTCTGAGTCTGCTGCCGCATCAGGTCTGATATTGTCCGCTTGCAGAGCAAGGGTGCCGTCGCGGATGGCGAGCACGTCGGCGGTGGTTGGAAGTTGGTCGCCCTCGACCGCCTCAATGTCCCGCGGCAATGGCTGCAGCGCGTCGGACACGGCGACCCAATAGTCCTCAGGTCTCTGGTTCATCTCGGCCAATGCGCCAGGCACCGACACAGTCTCGCGGAGCCGCCCGTTCTGAATGTTGAAGGCGCCGTCAATCGGCCAGACAATCGGTGGGCTTTGCGATTCAATGTCTTCGCGGCGGAGGACAATGGAACCCTCACTGCCCTCCACAATGACGGTGGAAACATCAGTATCGTTTTCGACCACCAGCGAGATGCCGGTTTCGTTGGTCACTGTACGGACGACGGGATCGCCCTCAGGCTCGACCTCTCGGGTGGTTTCCCGGCTGACGATCTGCAGACGCTCCGGCGTTCCAATATAGAGACCGCTGAGCTTCGTCGTTCCCTCCAGCCTCGGGAAGGTGGCGGAGCCCCGACGCGACCCAATGGGTGCTGAGCCGCCGCAGGTCGCGCCGCCTCCCGGACACGGCGGATCAACAAGGATGTAGGTGTTCGGCCAATAGGTGCGAATATCTTCCCTCAGTGTACGGCAGTCGCCATCGTCGTCGGTGCTGTTTCCTTCGCCTCGGGGCTGACCTTCTCGGCGTGCAGGTGGGCAGGTCCGCTCGTCGCGTTCCTCCCGGCTGTCGCGTTCGCGCTCTTCACGTTCGCGCCGGGCATTATCAGGGTTCGGCACCACGGTGGTGCTTTCCCGCGGGTCTCGGCCGTCTTCGTCGAGGGGCACACGGGTGTCTTCATCGATGCCTCCAGGGCAGGGTCGTTCGGCGTAGCGGATCATCGCAAGGCCATAGGGCTTTTTCTCAGTGATCGGCGGGCCAGAGAGGTACCATTTCCCATCGCGGGTTTTCATCAGTATGCGGTCTGCGTCAGCGGGCAGAAATGCTTTCCCGCCTACGAACGTCAGGGATCCGTCATCCCGATTTTGGGCCGCTGGGGGTAAGTCGTTAGCATCGACCAGGTCCCACTTCCGCGAGGCGATGACGATATAGAGGCGCGCGATCATGTGATCGGACCAGTGCACGCGTTTGGGCATGTGGGGATCGTTGATCGACCAATCGATGCGCGTGGTCGACGTGCTCAAGAACTTTCTGCCGAACCGCTTGGCCTCTTCTCGTGAGGTCGCGGAGGAAGAGCTCCCTGAAACGCCAGCGCTCAATCCGCCATCAAGGGGGAGAGGGACCTTCGCCGACATTGAGACTTTGTCGGATGTTTTCTCCGTCTCGAGCGTTTTCCTCGTGCTCTCTGCGAAGGTCGTCGCGCTGCTGGTCAAGCTCATAGCGCCTTGGCGGCCACCGATGCATTCCACGTTCGTTTCGTTCATCCGGTCGGTGCGCTCAAGCTCCGAACCCGGAAGAATCCCAACCCCAACGACACGGTTGGAGAAGAACCCGCCAGAGATTGTTGGAGAGAACCGCGAACCGGCGAGGGATTGTCCGTATCCGAAGAATTCGTAGCCAGACTGCATGGCGTCCCAGAGCTTCCGACGTCCTTCACCTGAGTCGGGATCGGTACCTGAGCGGCGGAGCCTCGCCTCCTCTCGTCCTGTGAATTGCTGTGTGCGATCAAAGACTTCGCCGATGCCGCAATCCCTTGCGTCAAGACCAATGGGCTTGCGAGCGACGTACTGACCTGTGCGGTTGTAGACCTCGATGCGCCCCTGATGCCGTCTGACTGCAAAGATGTCGTTCAGCCTGGAATGGTTCAGGCTGAACACCTGCCAGCTCTCGGGCGTGCTCATGTACGACCATTCCGTGGTCTGATCGCGACGGTTGTTATAGGTATCTCTAATCGCCCCAAGTTCCGCTTGGGTCGGGGTGTGGCGTTCGAACGTCTCAACTTTCCAGAACTCGTAGTTCCGTAGATACAGCCGACAGACGTCGAGATATTCAGGTGCGCGCTGGGTCAGCCCTTGGCTTTGGAACGTCTGCTGATTGGTTTCGAGACCGGTGGAGGTGCCTAAGGATTTTGAGGTTTCCTCACTGACAGTGCGGGACGCATCAATCTGCACGCCCGCCATACCGAAGCCCGCGGACGCCGTCCTCTCGCTACCGCTGGAGTTTGTGCGGCTGCTGCTCCGGGTGCGGAAGAACTTGGTGCTCTCGACCACCGTCTGGTTGATTTTGGCGGTGTGGTCGCCCCCATGGAGCGAGACCATAAAATCAACATCGGCCACGGTGATACGTCCATCGCCGTCCCTGTCATTTCCCGTTCCGAGAAGAGTCGCGCGGTAGCCGCGATCAGGACGATGCACCACATGCCTGCTGAAGTGATCAACAGTCAGCGTGGCTTGGCCCCGCCCCGCGCTGGCCGACGTGCCATCTTCCTCAGCATACGCACCGCTACCTTCATTGCGAACCGAAATGCTCGCGCCGCTTCCGTCAGGCTCACCAGCCAGCGGGACAGTGATCCTGAGCGGTGCAGCAAACTTCAGGCCCTCTGGTTTGAGGTCGACTGCCGCAAGCCTGCTGAACTCCATCGACCCGTCATAGGCGTGCGCCATGGAGAGAGGGAGCGGAGCAATCTTGATCGTCGTGTCGCTATCAACGGCGTTCCGAGGGACATTGATGGTGATCCCATCCTTACGCTGACGACCGCCGCGCGGGGTGATCTCAAAGAACGTGTACGGTGCAGTGACAACCCGACGAGGAAGCCCGTCAGAGTAAAGCGACGCTGCCGTCAGGCGCCGTTCGGCGTAATTAGAGTGCGAGATGACCACCATCGTCGCTGGGCCCACCGTGTCCGGGAGCGCGAAGCTCCCATCCTCACGCGTTGTCGTCCCATTGCGTCCGCCCGCCGATACTTTTGCGCCGCTGATCGGGATTCCATCGGAATCGATAAGCACGCCGTCCACGGCGAAAACGTCCGGTACGCTTGCAAAGGACGCAGGCTCGTTTTCGATAATAGAAGGCAAATCAACGACTTGGTTTGGTAGCAAAGGACGGAAATCACCGTCATCTCTCGTCGGTTGCGCTGCAGCAAGAGAAAATGACTGCAGTACAGAACAGGCGAATAATGCGAAGCTTTTGATTTTAAACACGTTTGTTCCCCCGCAAACATATAATCCCACTAGACTGTACAAAGGTGCGACAAGCGCTTCCTCTATGCAACAAGAAGACTTACTCTCCACTGCGATTTCATTGACTGGGCGGGAGTGGTGACGTGGCGAAAAGACTGGGAAATCTGACGGTTGGCGCGATGGCTTTAGCCACCGCCTTGGTCTCTGGCTGCACGACCGATGAGGTCGGTGCAGCGATCGGTGGGCTCGCTGGCGGTGTCCTGGGTTCCCAGTTCGGCAGCGGGAGCGGACAGATCTTCGCGACGGCCATTGGCGCAGCCGTTGGTGCCTATTTCGGAGCTGAGATCGCCCGAGCCCTCACCGAGGAAGACAAGAAGCAAATGTCGACCGCCGCCGGAGACGTGCTGAGTGACCCTTCCGAAGGCGCCACACGGGAATGGTCGAACCCTGAGTCGGGCAATTCCGGCGTCATCACCGCAGATCTTGTGTATGCCGATGACCGAACGGGTGAAGCGTGCCGAACGTTCAGTCAGACCGTGACGCTCGCTGACGGAACGACGGAGACCGCGAACGGGCGCGCGTGTCAGAAGGACGACGGCTCCTGGGTTCTCGAAGCTTAGCCAGCTTGCGCGATGAGCGGTGAATTGTCGTCTTGCCGCCGATCCCGATAACATGCAGCTCCATCACCGAAGCAATTCGGAGGCCGCGTCCATGCGCGAAGTCTTGATGATCGGTGCCGCTCTGTTGGCTACGGCGTGTGCAGATGAAGATATCAAAGTGACAGAAGCCGAGGCCGCGCCGGACTCACAAGCCGTGCTCGATAACTTGGAGGAGCAGCGCAAAATGCTTGAAGCACGAGATCCATCCGCCACCGACGGTGCCCATGCCTTCACCTTTGCTGGGCTGGTGCACGAGGAAATCCCAATGTCAGCCTTCGCTGGCAAGCCGGTTCTGGTGGTGAACACCGCATCGAAGTGTGGGTTCACACCGCAGTATGAGGCGCTGCAGACCACCTATGAGACGTACAAGGATCAAGGCCTGATCGTTCTCGGTGTTCCATCGAACGACTTTGGCGGCCAAGAGCCTGGCTCCGCTGAGGAGATTGAAGAGTTTTGCCGGCTGAATTTCGGCGTGACCTTCCCGATGGCAGCGAAATCTGTCGTACAAGGACAAAATGCCCATCCGTTTTATGCATGGGCAGCAGATACCTTTGGCGATCAAGCCGTGCCGAAATGGAACTTCCACAAGATCCTGATTGGCCGCGACGGAGCGCCCAAGGCTGCGTTTTCGTCGTCCGTGACCTCGACGTCGAAGCCCATTGTTGCAGCCATTGAGGATGCTCTGGCTGAGCAAGGCTAGCCTAGAACGGGCAAGAGGCAGAGAAGCTGCGCTTCTCACCGGTCTGTGGGTCTTTAAACGCGAGCGTGTGGGCGTGCAAAAGCAATCGCTCGCTCGCTCCGGCGATATCTTTGTCTGCATACCAATCATCGCCAACTATGGCGTGGCCGATGCTCATCATATGCACGCGCAATTGATGAGATCGGCCTGTCACCGGCGCAAGTCGAACCCTGGTTGTGCTCTCCATCCGCTCAAGGACTGACCAGTGGGTGAGGGCGTGTCGCCCCTGGACATGGTCGATCATTTGCAGAGGTCTGTTGGGCCAGTCACAGCGCATCGGCGCATTCACCGTTCCAAAATCATCCGTGATGCGCCCGGCGACAATGGCCTGATAAACCTTGCTTGTTTGCCTGCGTTCGAACTGCTGCTGCAGGTCGGCGAGGTTGACCTTCCCCCGCGCCATCACACAGATGCCTGACGTGGCCATATCCAAACGGTGAACCGTCAGGGCATCGGGAAAGTGCGCTCTGACACGCGCCTCGAGGCAGTCAGGTTCTGTTTTCCCCGGTACACTGAGCAATCCCGCAGGTTTATCGAGGACGAGGTAGCTCTCCGTCTCCGCGAGCACGCTAATCACCCGCGCGTCGCCGGGTTCTGAGATTTTGAAAACTGTTGTCACGGCGCAAGCTTGGCCCTGAAGCGGAGAATCACGATCCGCGCCACCGCCGCGAAAAGTAACGCTGCCATGCCGTACCACGTGATTGCGTAGGCTAGGTGCGTGTTGCTGAACGAGGTCCTCGTCAGCCCTCCGCGCGGCCAGCTTGTTTCGCCCGATGCCTCAGCGTCGATGAAGTAGGGTAGCGCGCCTTTTACGCTCACGTGGTTTGAGAGTGCGTCGACATCGCGGGAATACCAACGGTCTTTGTCCGGATCATTCTTCTCAAGAATGGTGCCGTTCGGCTCCGTCGAACGGACGAGGCCACGCACTTCCACGCGCCCTTCGGGATTCGTCCAGTCCTCCGCCGTCGTTCCAGTCGGCACAAACCCTCGGTTTACCCAGACGACCGCATCGCCCGTCGAGAGCGGCGTCATCAGCCAGTAACCCGGGCCTAGTTCTGTGACAGCCTTCACCTTGCGGCTGGCGCCATGGTCGAAGGTGCCGACCGTCTCGACACGGAGGAACGTGATCTCATCGATAGGCGTATTGCCCGGCGGGAGTGCCTGGGCCTCGCCAAACGCACGTGCGTTGACCGACTCGATCAGATCAAGCTTCCACGCTAGCCGCCTGACCTGCCAATTTCCAAGGGAGATCAGAACAATAAAGATCAACCCTGCAAAGGCGAGCAGACTGACGTCCACCCAGAGCGCGCGCTGCCGATCCGTGGGCTGACGGCTCACGGCAGGTTGCGCACGCGCTCGATCTGTTCGTGGGCCGGCATCATGTTCTCGCGCAAGTGGAACATCACCCAGATCGATCCAGCAAGAACGATCACCAGGAGGATCGCGGTGAAGGCGAGGGACATCACTTGCCAACCCTGCTCGTTTTTGAGGTCGACGTGCAGGAAATAGCGAACGTGAACGAGGATCTGCGCTGCGCCGAAGACGAAGATCATCGCGATGATCAGCGACGCGCTCATCGGCGCTTCGGTCAGAACGAGGCTGAACGGAATGATCGTCAGGACGACCGAGAGGGCAAACCCAATCAGGTAGGAGCGGTAGGGATTTTGCTCCGTGGTCGATGCATCGCTCATAGCAGCACCCCCGTGAGGTAGACGAATGAGAAAACGCCGATCCAGATCAGATCAAGGAAGTGCCAAAACGCGCTGAGGCACAGAACGCGGCCTTGGTTGGCTTTGGTCAAGCCATGCATTTTAATCTGCACAAGGAGAACACCAAGCCAGAGGCAACCGACCGCCACATGCAGCCCGTGGGTGCCGACGAGGACGTAGAACGATGACAGGAACGCGCTGGCCGACGGCGTGGCGCTTAAGTGCCAGAGATGGCTGAACTCTTTGATCTCTAGACCCAAGAAGGAAAGGCCCAGCAGGCCTGTGACGACCAGCCAGATCGTCGCCTGTTTCTCTTCACCCTTCTGCATGCTGATCACTGCAAAGCCGTAGGTGATGGAGGAAAAGAGCAGGATGAAGGTCGCAACGAGGATCTGCTCAATCTCGAACAGGTCGGCCGGCGATGGGCCTGCGGCGTAGCTTTGTCCGACCACAGCGTGGACCGCGAAGAGGACGCCGAAGATCAGGCAGTCGCTCATCAGGTAGAGCCAGAAGCCGAGCATCGCGCCGCTTTCGTGGGCGTGCGCATCATCGACGACATCGAACGCGTAGGTCCGCTTGCGAGGAGAGGCAGGGGCTGTGGTGCTCATCGTGTGCTCCTCTACTCAGCAGGTGCTGGTAGCAGACCATCCGTGTCCGGACGATCGGTCGTGGCTTGAGAGCGAACACGGCGGAACTCGCCTTCGATTGCTGCCACGTCTTCCGCAGGCACGTCGTAGGCGCGGTTGTACTGGAACGTATGACCGATCGCGTAGCCGATCGCACCGACGAACCCAAAGAGGGCCATCCACCAAATGTGCCAGACGAGGGCGTAGCCCATGACCGTCAGTAGGCCTGCGATCACCACACCGCTCGCGGTGTCCTTCGGCATATGGATCGGCATGAAACCCTCCGTACGCCTCTGATATCCGTTGGTCTTCATGTGGTTCCAGGCGTCGAGCGCATAGACCCGAGGCTGGAAGGCGAAGTTGTAGAAGGGGGGTGGCGACGAGGTTGCCCACTCAAGCGTCCGGCCGCCCCAAGGATCGCCAGTCGCATCCCGCAGTCTCTCACGGTCTCGGATCGAAACGGCGATCTGGATGATGAAGGCGACAATACCCACCGCAATGCACAGTGCACCAACGAGTGCGGTGATGAAATAGCCCGCATAGATCGTGTCCTCGAACTGGCTCAGCCGCCGTGTCACGCCCATCAGGCCGAGGAGGTAGAGAGGCATGAATGCGAGCCAGAAGCCAACGATCCAGCCCCAGAAGCTCACCTTGCCCCAAAACGGATCGAGCTGGAAACCGAACGCTTTCGGGAACCAATAGTTGATCCCCGCGAAGATGCCGAACACCACGCCGCCGATAATCACGTTGTGGAAGTGCGCTACGAGAAACAGCGTGTTGTGCAGCACATAGTCAGCAGGCGGAACAGCGAGGAGCACACCGGTCATTCCGCCGACCACGAACGTCAGCATGAACCCGACCGTCCACATCATGGGCACATCGAACCGTATACGGCCTTTGTACATCGTGAAGAGCCAATTGAAGAGCTTCGCCCCTGTCGGGATCGAGATGATCATCGTCGTGATCCCGAAGAACGAGTTCACGTCCGCGCCGGCGCCCATGGTGAAGAAGTGGTGCAGCCAGACGATGTAGCTGAGGATCATGATCACGCAGGTGGCGTAGACCATCGACGTGTACCCGAAAAGCCGCTTGCCCGTGTAGGTCGGTACGACCTCAGAGAAGATCCCGAAGATCGGCAGGATCAGGATGTACACCTCCGGGTGACCCCAGATCCAAATGAGGTTCACGTACATCATCGGGTTGCCGCCGAGTTCGCTCGTGAAGAAGTTGGTGCCGATGTAACGGTCCATCGTCAGGAGCGCGAGGGTGGCCGTCAGCACAGGGAACGTCGCGACGATCAGGATGTTCGTGCAGAGCGACGTCCAAGTGAAGACCGGCATCTTCATGAACGTCATGCCGGGCGCGCGCATCTTCACGATGGTCACGATGAGGTTGATCCCCGATAGCGTGGTTCCGATCCCGGCGATGTTCAGTGACCAGAGGTAATAGTCCATCCCCACACCAGGACTGAACGTCAGGCCCGAGAGCGGCGGGTAGGCGAGCCAGCCCGTCGTGGCGAACTCGCCGATGAAAAGCGAAGCCATGATGAGCACCGCGCCCGACATGGTCAGCCAGAAGCTCAAGTTGTTGAGGAACGGGAACGCCACGTCCCGGGCGCCGATCTGCAGCGGCATGATGTAGTTCATGAAGCCGGTGATGATCGGCATCGCCACGAAGAAGATCATGATCACCCCGTGGGCGGTGAATATCTGATCATAGTGATGCGCATCCAAGTAGCCAACATAGCCCATCGACGCGAGCGCCTGGTGCGTCCTCATGAGCAGCGCGTCGGCGAAACCGCGGATCAGCATCACGATGCCAAGCACCATGTACATGATACCGATCTTCTTGTGGTCCACCGAGGTGAACCACTCCGACCACAGATAACCCCAGAGCCTGTACTTGGTCACGAGCCCCAAGATCAGTGTGCCGATGATCGCGGTGCCGATAAAGGTGTAGAAGATCACCGGTTCAGCGAACGGGAAGACCTGCCAAGTCATCTTGCCCCAAAGCCAGTGCGCGACATCCGCCCCTTGGGTCGGGTGATCGCCGCCAGTTTCCGCGGCGAACATGGGAAGTCGGGTGAGGATGTCCCGCGCTTGGCTCAGCATAGCCTATTGCCCTCCAGGCAAGGACTGGCCCGGCTTGGGCTTCGGTTTCATCGCTTCAAGGGCTGCGAGAATATCCTCGCGCCGTCCCTCAAGTTCCGGCTTCAGCATATAGGTGACCAGGCGCTCGTCGCTGACGCTGCAGATCCCCGCAAACATCTCGCGGTCCGCCAGTCCGGCAAGGCCGCCGCCGCCCAGCGCATCGACCATCATCATATCGTCATGGCACAGAGTATCATCGGCCACGCAGAGATTGACGATGCGCCGCCATAGGCCTTGTTCAATGCCGCTATAGAACGTGACTTCGTCGCCTACGCTCGGTTTCTGCAGTTCTGCGAACACATCGCGGGTGAGGGTGATAGAGGAGCGGCGAGCCTCATCGGCCCACGTATCGAACTCCGACTGGCTCATTCCGCGGAAGTCGAACCGCATCTGCGAGAAGCCTTCGCCGCTATAGTTGGCAGAGAATCCATCATACGTGCCCGGACGATTGATGACGGCGTTCAGCTCGGTCTCCATGCCCGGCATGGCGTAGATCATCCCCGCGAGGGCAGGGACGGAGAAGGAGTTCATCACCGTGTTGGACGTCAAACGGAACTCGATCGGCTGGTCCACAACGGCCGCCACCTCGTTGACGGTCGCAATGCCTTGCTCAGGGTACAGAAAGACCCACTTCCAATCGAGCGCAACCACCTGGATAACCAGCGGCTCCAAATCTTCGGCGATTGGTTGGGTCTCCGAAATCCGGCGCAGCGGCTCGTAGGGCTCAAGCCGGTGGGTCGCGACCCAGGTCAGACCGGCGAGGCACGAGATAATCGCCAGCGGCACAGACCAGACCACGATCTCAAGGCTGATCGAGTGGTCCCAATCGGGCGCGTAGGACGCTTTCTCATTCGACTCCCGGTAGTGGAAGGCGAAGAAGATCGTCAGACCCATCACGGGAATAATCACGATCAGCATGAGTATCGTCGAGTAGAGGATGAGATCGCTCTGCTGCTGCGCGATGTCGCCGGCCGGGCTCAATACGGTGAGCTTGCAGCCCGAAAGCACGAGCGCAGCGGCGAGGAACAGCAGATATCGTACGCGTTTCATACTTATTTTCCGGTGGCACCTCGACCGCAGCACAGGCACCTCTCACAGTGATTGGGAGGTAGACCCGGCCACCTGAAAATTCCATCACTGTGCGCATGGGTGTTATGACGCACGAGCTGTTCAAGGAATGTGGTATACGGGCGCGCGATGATGTGCCCACTGCACACAAAGGTTTGAGGACATACCCGTGACCGACGCGCAGAGCACCGGCTTTGAAGCACTCGATGACCTGGAGATCGAAGACGAGCGCGCCACGCAGACGGTGACGCTCGACGAGGTGGTGACCACCGTCATCATGGCCCGCGTCACCGACTTCTTTGGGTTTTTCGTCTACGCGATCGCCTCGGCTCTTGTCTTTCCCCGGCTGTTCTTCCCCATGGTCGACCCGGCCACCGGCACCATCTACTCCTTCGCGCTTTTCTCCTTAGCGTTCCTCGCGCGCCCAGTTGGGAGCTTCGCGAGCCGCCATATCCAGAAACGGATCGGCCGCGGCGCCAAAACCGCGCTCGCTGCAATGATCCTCGGTACCTCGACCGTCGCGATCGGACTTCTTCCAGGGTACGAGCAAATGGGCTGGGCTGCGCCTGCGATGCTCGCCTTCCTCCGCATCCTCCAAGGGCTTGGTCTTGGTGGATCGTGGGATGGTTTGAGCCTCCAGCTTCAGAACGCTGCGCCTGAAGGCCGCAAAGGTCTCTACGCGATGATCCCGCAACTCGGCGGACCAATCGGTTTCTGTGTCGCCGGTTCGCTGTTCTTCGTGCTGTCAGGTTTCCTCACCGACGAAGAGTTTATCACTTGGGGCTGGCGCTTCGCATTCTTCGGCGTGTTTGCGGTGAATGTGGTCTCGCTCTTCGCGCGCATTCGGCTCTTGCAGGCGGATTTCGGCGCGGGCGATATCATCACCGAGCCTGCGCCTTACCGAGAGCTGATCGGCACGCAGTGGAAGCCAATCCTTCTTTCTACGTTCATACCTTTGGCCAGCTACGCTCTGTTCCACATGGTGACCGTTTTCCCGCTCGGTTATGAGCTTCTGTATACGGAGCGGAGCATTGCCGGTATTCTGCTGCTCCAGCTCATCGGCGGTGTCCTCGGCGTGATCTCGGTCATCCTCTCGGGCGTTCTGGCGGATCGGTACAGCCGCCGCTGGGTGCGCGGTGTCTCGACGGCGCTCATCGTCGTGCTGTGCCTGACGATTGGCACGCTCGAGACCATGCCTGCCGTCTACATCATATTAGGGTTCATCTTGCTTGGCTTCGCCCACGGTCAGACGGGCGCCTTGGCGTCGGGCCGCTATCCCGACAGATACCGTTACTCGGCCAGCGCGCTGTCCACGAACCTGTCGTGGATTGTCGGCGCTGCTTTTGCACCGCTGTGTGCGCTCGCCTTGACCCAAGCCTTCGGGCTTTGGGCCTCCGCACTCTATCTGCTGTCAGGCGCCTTGGTGACGGGCATTGCGCTCCACATCAGCGCGCGGGATGAGGCGAAAGCTGCGGCCGCCACTTAGCTTTTCGGCATCGCTGCGATGAAGGCTTTTGCTTCGGCAATGGCCTTGTCCATCTCGCGGATCAGGCCGTCGACCTGGCGCTCGATCTCCACCTTCTCGTTCTCGAGACCAGCAATAGCGCGGGCATTGAGGTTGTGCTTCAGGAACAGGACTTGATCGTTGAACACGGCAAGCACCGGGTCCATGCGATCCGCAGCGCTGTTCATCGCACTGAGGACTGTTTCATAGCGCGCTTCGGTCTCGCGAAGCTGCGCTTCGGACTGGGAGCGAAGGGACGCTGAGCTGTATTCCTTCAACTCCTGCCGCCATTCCCGGAAGAGAGCGTTGCCGACATTCTCGATGCCGTCGATCCGTGAACGGACGACACGGGCTTCGCTCTCCAGCTTGTCGTACTGACGGGAGAGTTTGTCGTAGGTTTTCTGGAGGTCGCCGCCGTCGAAATCGACCACCGCGCGGTATTGCTCAAGCGCGTCCTTAAACTCGACCTGCGCGCCTTCCTGCGCCTTTTGGGCAGAGGCGACGCGATCCACGAGGATATCGCGCTTCTCGAGGCCAACAGCCTCGAGAGCATCGTAGTAGGTGCTGGCGCAGCCGCTCAGGGCTGTGCTGCCGAGAAGAAAGGCGAGGGCGGGCAAGGCACGTGTACTCATCCGCGCACCATGCCCCAATCCCGTTGTGAGCCCAAGAGGGAAGAGCGGTTACTCGTCGCCGCCTTCGTCCTCGGTACCTTCGGCGTCTGCCTCGTCGCCTTCGCCATCGTCTGCGTTCTCTTGCGACTTGAGGCCCGACGGTGCCGCGATCGTTGCGATGGTGAAGTCGCGATCCGTGATCGTGAGGTCGACATTGCCCGGCAGGTTGACCGCGGAGATGTGGAGCGTGTCGCCCAGCTCAGCCGAGCCCAGATCAAGCTCCAGCGCCTCAGGAATCTCGGTCGCCGGAGCAACCAGCTCAACTTCGTGACGCACCACGTTGAGAACGCCGCCTGCACGCAGGCCTGGGCAGCTGTCTTCGTTGAGGAAACGGACCGGAACGTTGACGGTCACGCGGGTTTTCGAGTCAACGCGCATCAGGTCGACGTGCATCGGAAGGTCTTTGACCGGATCAACCTGAATGTCCCGGCCAATCACCTGCTGGGTCTGCCCGTCAACTTTGATAACAGACAGAACGTCAATCAGGTTGCCTGTCTGGTAGGCTTTGAGGACCTGGTTGTAGCGCAGCTTGATGTTGGCTGGGTCTTGGCCGCCGCCATAGAGGACAGCAGGCACCCAACCGTCACGACGGACAGCGCGGCTGCCGCCGGTCCCCGCACGTTTACGGAGTTCGCAATCAAAGACTGTGGCTTCTGACATGGCTCATGTTCCTTTCGTTCGTCCCGCAAGGCCGTCATCGCTGGCCCCTCGGAAGAAGAGACACCGTCGCCCGAGCAAGGCATACGACACCCCGGTTTTCCCTGAGGCGCGGCGGCTAGGGCAAAACTGGACGTAAAGCAAGCGGGTTTCGGTGGTTCAGACCTTCTCAGAAACCTTGATCGCAAGGCTGCAGCCCGCGGTGATCACAGCCTTCATAAGGCTATAACCAGGGGTCTCTTCGGCGCCTTCTTCGATGGCAGTGTCGTGGTGTTCGAGTTCGTCTTCGCGGAATTCGGCGAAGGTTGCGCGGAGTTTCTCTTCGCCTTGGCCTTCGAGTTCATCGACCTGCTCTTGGTAGTGGCCTTCGATCACCGATTCGACGGCGGAGGTGCAGGCCATGGCGGCCTTCTCGCCCATCAGCGCAGTGCCTGCGCCTAGGGCGAAGCCTGCGGCGTTCCAAAGCGGCGCGAGGAGCGTCGGGCGCGTGTCCCGCTCGATGAGCAGTCGGTCGAACTCTTGCTGATGCTTGTATTCGCCTTCTTCCATCTCCTTCAGAAGCCCAGCGATTCGCGCCTTCTCAGGAAGGCGTTCAAAAACTGCACGCTGGCCTTTGTAGATCGCGACGGCGCCATACTCACCTGCATGGTCGACACGCAGCATCTCTTTGATGCGCGCAGTAAGCTGCATGGGAGGTAGCGGGGCAGAAGGGGTTTCGGCCATGGGGGTCCCGAATTACTCAGCGAAAGCGGCTGCGTTGACTCGGTTTTGCTTGAGATCACCAGCGGCGCGCAAGCAGAAAATCCCTGCCAGCCCTGCCATCGCCAAGGATATCAACACATTGTATCCCGCCATCGAGATACCGAAGAGGCGCCAGAGAGCTTCGGTGCAGCTCGGCCCAGGCGTTGGCTCTGAAAGGCTGTTCAGAATGTCGGTGCCGGCAGCAAGGCTCATGTCGCCGCTGACCGCGCAGCCTGCGGGGCCAGGCCAAAAGCCCGATTCCACGCCAGCATGGTAGCCAGCGAGACCCGCGCTGAAGAGATAGATCAGGGTCATACCGCCGAGGACCGCAGCAAAAAGCCGGGCTTGGCGCTTGATCGCGAGACCCGCGCCCAGTGCAACCAGACCGGTGATAATTGCAGCCCAATGCACCTCGCGCTGATCAAGACACAGCAGGCAAGGCGGGAGGTTCCCAACGCGTTCAAAGAGATGCGCGCCCGCAATCAGTGCACCGCTGGTACCCACACAGAGGGCGACGGCAACTTCCGGTTGGGTGCGACGCAACAAACTTTCGATCATGGCTTTGATCTGGCTCACTCCACACAACGCTGCCAGCCTGCGCTAGGTCGCAGCGCCTCTACGCCGCACCCGAGCACACCAAGTTTAACCACTGATGCGCGATAGCACCAAGTCTTTGAATGCGGACAGAGCTTCTGCACCGAACAAGACGAGAGCACCCACCCAAACAAGGCCCATGAGCAACCCCAAAATGATCAGAAGTCCATCACGCTCAAGCAATCCAACCGCTGCAATTCCAACCCCGATTCCTGGGGTCGTGTTCGTAAGCGGGAAGGGCAGCAGGATCGATGCGGCCGGGATCAGCATCAACGCGCCAACCACCCGCGCGCCTGGGCCATCGGACAAGAACTGCAACCGGGGCGCCGCCAGGCGCTCCAGCAGACCGATCGTTTTGTGCGCCCGGCTAACAACCTTCTGAAGTCCTTCGACTTTGACTTTCCGCTCGGCGAGTTTCGTGGGCAGCCAGGGGTGGGCGCGGCCGATCGCGAGCTGAGCCGCTAGGGCAATCATCGGCAGGGCCACGATCTGCGGAATGCCGTAGAGAAAGGGAATCGCGCAGGGCAGCGCCAGGATGAGGATACCCAGGCCAAACGCTCGCTCGTCGAGGCTATCGAGCAATGCGCCGAGCGTGATCTCGTGGGTCGTGCTCCCGGGTGCCATCTCATCCTGCGCTGCGCGGTCCAACACATTGGCAAGCAATGTTGTGACACGCGGTGCAGCGTCGTGAGCAGTCATGGGGCGCACTTTCGGAGTCGGCTTCGTCTAGGTGTCGTGGCGGATAACCGTTTCCGTCACGTCAACCAAGGCTGGACAAGACGCGCGGGCACCTTAGTGTGCGCCACGTCACGCGGGTGTGGCGGAATTGGTAGACGCGCCGGATTCAAAATCCGGTTCTGGAGACAGAGTGTCGGTTCGAGCCCGACCACCCGTACCACTCTTCGTTATTGCGCATTTTTCCGTTTGGGTACGGCCAAACTGGTTCGCTCCCGCCGCGGTTTTCTGAACGTTCGGGAGTTCCGCCATTGTGTTGCCAACTGTGCCCTCTCCATCTTGACCGCGAAAGCACTTGAGCAGCTAGGTGCCTTTGGGGCCTTAAAGAGACGTTTGCAGTGTGTTTAACTAGGCGTGTTTTGTGCGTGCGGTCCATTGGCTTTCGTTGATACACGCCAGTGCACGGAAGAAATTCACTGGAGGCTTGCCGCACAGTACACGGAGTTTATCGTGGGGCATCGACCGCGCAGCGTAAAAGCGTTCGACGAGGCCGCGGTTGAGCTTATAGAACCGTTGCATCACCACATACCGCTCTTCAGGGCGCGCGGCATCGAAGAGGAACCGTGAGAGCATCCGATAGAAGCCACGGTTGTACCACGTCTTCACAGCATAAGATCGAGTGAAGTCAGCCAGTGCTGGGCCCGAAAGGTCCGAAAGCGCTGAAATATGGTCGGCGAGTGCGGCGGCGTCCGGGAGTGAGTACCCGGTCAGAGGATGGAAGAGTCCTGCGCGCAATCCCACGGTTGCGACTCCTGGCACGCTGTCATCGAGGTGTGCCTCGATATTGCCGCCCATT
>JBCCTF010000030.1:0-28250 GCA_039198765.1 Pseudomonadota bacterium | reverse complement strand
GGAAGTCACCGCGGGTTGGGTTTTCCTGTTCACGTTGTCCGCATTTGCAACCGTGTTGATCGGCTCCTGCTTCGCATCCGCTCGCCTCGCCTGGCGCACAGAAACGGGCGCTGACCAAAACCAGTAGACCCTACAGCGGACACTGCGTGCCAACGTTTCCCTGTAGACGAACCCACGTTACCGTTGGGGCTTCGAGGGGAGTTCGACCTATGAAAGCACTTGCTCTGGCAGGCGCAGTTCTCGCCGCACTCACATCCGCCGTCGCGCAAGAGTGCACCCAGGATCAGATCGAGGCGAACAAGGCCATCGCGCTTGGGTTCTATCAGGACCTATGGTTCACCGATAACACCGACCGCTATCACAAGTACGTCGCCGAGACCTACAAGGTCTGGGACATTGGCGAACGGAAGAACGTCACCGAACCGGCCATCGAGCAGAAGATCATCGCCGATCGCTTCCACGACAACGGAACTATGACGGGCGAGATCCAATACATGGTGGCGGATTGTGAGCGCGTGGCCACCCGCTGGGTCGCGATCTCGAAGGGCGAGACGCTCATGGGCAAGCTGATGATGGGCGGCGAGTTGCGCCTCCCCATCATCAACGTCGTGCGCATCGAGGATGGCAAGATCATCGAGTTCTGGAACCACCGCCACGACATCGACACGCCGATGACCATGCGGTTCACCGCGAAAGGCTTCCTCATCGGGCTCGTTGTCGGCCTTGTGCCAGCGGCCATTCTCGCCTTCAGGCGCCGGAACGCTGCCGCAGCTTAGGCCGAAACTCCGTAACACAAAGTGCGGCGCAGCGGTTGCCTCGCCCCGCGCGCAGGCGCACAACAGGGCACTTGAGTTTTCTAGAGCGTGAGGCCCGCATGAAACCCGCCATCGCCCGCATCCTGTCCACCGGCCTGTTCACGCCGGAACAGTCGATCTCCAACGAAGAGCTGGTCGAGACCTACAACGCCTACGTGGCCAAGTGGAACGCGGAGAACCCTGACGGCCCACAGCTGGAGCCTTCGTCGGCGGAGTTCATTGAGAAAGCCTCGGGCATCAAGAGCCGCTATGTCCTCGACAAGAAAGGCCCCCTCGACCCCGACCGTATGCGCCCGATCCTCGAGAGTCGTCCGAACAACGAACTGTCAGTGATGGCAGAGATGGGTGTGAAGGCCGCGCGCGACGCGATGGAGCGCGGGGGCATCGGCTCTGGCGACATCGACGCGGTGATCTGCGCCGCCTCGAACATGCAGCGGCAGTACCCGGCCATGGCCGTGGAGATCCAAGAAGCGCTCGGCATCGACGGCTACGGCTTTGACATGAACGTGGCCTGCGCCTCGGCAGCGTTCGGTATACAGACGGCTATCGGCCTCCTCGCCACGGGTGCGCGCCGTGTGCTGATGGTCAATCCGGAAATCTGCACCGCGCATATCAATTTCAAAGACCGCGACGGCCACTTTATCTTCGGCGACGTCGCCACCGCCGTGATCATCGGCGCAGCAGAGGGCGAGGCCCCGGCGGGTGCGTTCGATATCCTCGGTACACGCCTGAAAACGAAGTTCTCGAACAACATCCGGAACAATTTCGGCTTCCTCAATTCGTCGGAGGACGGCGTCATTGACCTCGATGATCCGCGGACGGACAAACTGTTCAAGCAGAACGGCCGCTCGGTCTTTAAAGAGGTCGTGCCCATGGTCGCCGCGATGATCGAAGGCCACCTGGGTGACGAAGGCATCGACCCGGCTGAGGTCTCGCGCTTCTGGCTGCACCAGGCGAACCTGTCGATGAACATGCTGATCGCCAAGAAACTCCTCGGCCGCGACCCCGAACCCGCCGAAGCCCCCGTGATCCTCGACGAATACGCGAACACCTCGTCCGCGGGCTCGATCATCGCCTTTCATAAGCACAAGGACGATTTGGAAAGCGGCACGCTGGGCGTGATCTCAGGCTTTGGCGCGGGGTACTCGGCTGGGTCCATAGTGGTGCGGGCTTGTTGAGCGACAAGTTGTAAGGCGGCGAAAGCTGGGGCTGCCGTCAATCATCAGCTTGAGAGTTTATCGGCCTGGGCAGGAAGTCTTTTTCTGCGAGGGTCTTCAGCTGATCTAAAATCAGGATTCTGGCTACCTCGGCACGCTTGTTCCCATAAAATCCTGATTTTGCTAAGATATCTAACAGTCGAATGGTTTCCGGCTGTAGGCTGATGCTCATTTGTTCAGATTTCTCTTTGCCAGCCAACCTGAGATCTCACATGTTAGAACCATGGATAAACCATGTGTTAACCATGTCACATGTTATTGGACAAATCCAAGCAGTTGCGCTTGAACAAAAAAAGGGCGCCCCTAAGAGCGCCCAGTCTCGATTGAGATGTGGAGGGGTCTGTCTATCCGTCATACACCGGTGAATAGGTGGACCCCTTCATCACACGGACGGCGTTTTCTGCGCCGGCCTTGCTGACGTAAGACTCGCCATGGGCCACAATCTCGTGGTTCCAGGCTTTGAAGCGCCAGCGCCACTCAGTACCTGACCGGTAGATTTCATAGTATCCGGTCGAGGTTTGGTTCGAATAAGCCATTTGGAGTTCTCCTTTCGTTATGGCTATACAAACGCACCTTTTTAGCTACCAATATAACGGCAGACGGTACACTATAGATATTGTCGCCGAGAGCGAAGAGGAGGCAAAAGAACGCCTATCTCAACTTGCCTTCGCTAAGTACGATGGCGTGCTCGTAGCTCGAATATCTAACAAAGTAGGTCTAGTGTCTCGTCTCCTAATAGCGGTACGCAACAAGGTACACACCGTTCTCCGACGAGTCGGGTAACGGTTCCACCACCATACCTTGTGTAAAAAGACGATCCAACCCCTATATATCGTATTTCGAGAGATTCGGGTCAGATTCCAACATCCCCGTAGTCACTATCTCTTAACCAGAGCGAATAGCTTTCCGCGTCTCACTTGTCCCCCTCTCTCCAAACCACCCCATACTCCCCCCAGCAAACAGGCATCTGGAGGTCAGGATCCGTCGTCTGGCGCCCTGTTTGCGGCAGTGTTGCTCGGTGTGCGGACGATGTCTTGCGCACCGGCGGACATCTGAAGGCGTGAGCTCGCCAGTTGGGCCGTCCTCGGATTGCAGCAACACCGTCCCCCGCGCGCGGTGGGTCTAGGAAGCCTTCACGCCGCAGCACAGTTTCAAAGTCAGCCTTCAGCAGCGGCGACCGCGCGCGAGGTTCCATCTAAGTTGCGCTATCGCCTTCGGCTATTTGAGCGCGAGGGGGCGTGGCGCTATCGCCTTCGGCTCTATGAGCGCGAGGCGCCCTTCCCCTCACCGTCATCCCGGCCCCCGAGCCGGGATCCATCACAGAAAAAATGCCCGCGCAGCGGTCGATGGTTCCCGGATATCCGCTGCACCGATTCCGGGATGACGGAGTTTTGGGATCGTCTGCACGAAGCCGCGGTGGGCACCGCGATGACGAGCAGCCGTTCGGGCTACTTCATCGGTTCGGCGTCCCAGGCCATGATGAAATCGCGACCCTCGGCCAACGTCTGCCCTCGAACGACACCGTCTGTACCAAGACGACCGGATGTAGCGTATAGGCCGGAGCCGTCTTTGGTCAGTACCGTGAAGATCACTTCGCCTTCGTGGACTCTGGCGCGGGCCACATCAAACTTGGTGCCGTAGAACGTGCCTCGCAGAACGCCGTCGTCGTCCACCTCGCTAATCACCATTTTTGTCGAGCTTGGAGGTGCGGAGTAGGAGAAATAGAGGTTCACATCCCACTCACCCACCAGCTTCTGCATCAAGGCCGTTCGATCGTCATCGGCGAAAGCATTCGCAGCTAAGCTTAAGCACCCCGCCACGGCTCCAATCACTAATTTCATCAGATCCCTCCCTTTCAGTAGACAGATTAAAATGCGCGACAACTCGATGTTGGCACTGCCCGGGTTTCCTCCGGCCGGGTCGAGGCGATCCAGCAGTCTTCGAGGATAGAACAGTAGCAAACCTCCATGATCGGAAGCTCGACATCGCCATCGATGATGGCGTTGAGCTGCTCTTGGAAAAGGCGTTGTCGTTCGGGTGTCTTCGGCCAACTGGCGGTCATGAACTGAACATCCGTCCCTTGGCGCACCACGCGACCCTCAATGTCCGAATACGTGTGCGGACCAGCAGGTGAGAACTCACTCGGCACGAAGGCACCGACAAACTCTCTCAAATCCGGGACGGTGTCTGACCCCTCGAAAAACAACCTGTACTGATCGATAATCGCCGGGCCAACGCCAGCATTCTCAATCGACAATTCGTAGTCGATCGTCTCACCTCGATAGTCCGTGCTGTAAGAGATTTGGAGCAAAGGCCAAACCTCGGACTGCTGCTGGGTCCGCATGACCCGGCTTTGATCCCATGCAAGGAAAACCGCGACAATACTGGTCACCAAGGCACAAATGGCCACGAAAGCTTCGAAGTATCGCCCCACAGTCCGTTCATCCCGTTTCATAGTGCAAAACATAGGCAGTGGTTCGGTGAGTCAAACTGCGACACACTTGACTGCGCAGCTCGCGCAAAGGCGGCCATCTGAAGGCCCTCCCCCTTGCCGTCATCCCGGCCCTCGAGCCGGGAGTCATCACAGAGAAAATGCCCGCGTAGCGGTCGATGGATTCCAGATATCCGCTGCGCGGATTCCGGGATGACGGGCGGTGGGGTGTGGGCTATCCCGAGGGAATGAAACCGTTGCATGTGATTGGTTGGTCGAGCTTTCGCGTGGCTGGTGCGCTTGCGGCTTTGGCATTCGCGTCGCTGCTAGGATGGTCCGTGCTTCCTAAAGGGCCCTCGTGGGACCCAATGGCGGAGTTCGTCCTGTTTGGCATTGGGGCCGCCGCCGCGACGTTTGCGTCCATCTTGGCGTTCGGTGTGCAGGCTTTCTTCGAGCGCCGGTGATCGCTACAGCCCTCCCATGAACACCACCCCGCCTCGGGCTTGGCAGCGGATGTTGTCGGGCCGCCGTCTTGATATCCTGGATCCCTCGCCCTTCGATGTGGAGATCGAGGATATTGCCCATGGCCTGGCGCGCGTGGCGCGGTGGAATGGGCAGACGATCGGTACACGGCCTTTTAACGTGGCGCAGCACTCGGTCATCGTGCTGGATCTCTGTGTGGAGATGAAGCCCGACTGGCCGCGGGAATGGCAGCTGGCCGCCCTCCTCCACGATGCGCCGGAATACGTCATCGGCGACATGATCTCGCCGTTCAAAGCGGCGCTGGGTGCGCACTATAAGAAGGTGGAGCACGGCCTCCAGAGGGCCATCCACCTACGATTTGGTCTGCCTGCGGAGCTTCCAGACGCGGTAGAGAAGCACATCAAGAAAGCCGATAAGGCATGCGCCTTTTTCGAGGCGGTCCAAATCGCCGGCTTCTCGATCGACGAAGCCACGAAACTCTTCCCCGTCCCCCGCAAAGTGGCACATCATACGCTCGAAATTCTGTCCACGGAGGAAAGCCAAAAGCTGTTCCTCGATCGGTTCGAAGCGCTGAGCTCTTAAGCCCATACGAAGTCGCCGGTTGCGAGGAACCCAAAAAATGCCCACACGCAGTGTGTGGAACGACGACTGGTCATTGGGCTCAACATCGCGCTCACCGCTCTTATCGGCGATGAGCCTCATGTTCTGTGCGTGAAGCGACGTGGCGGATGGGGCCTGCCGTTCGGCCGGTTTGATCCGGAAGAACACCGGACGTTTGAGCTGGCGCTGCGCGACTTTGTCGAGCGGCAAACGGCGGTGCCCCTCGGCTATGTCGAGCAGCTCTACACCTTCGGCGACCGAGGGCGTGAGGCACCGCGGGCGTCGCTGGTCATGGGTGACGAGGCGGACCGGATCGTCTCCGTCGGCTACCTGGCCCTTGCGCCTGAGGCATCAGAGCTGAGCCTTGAAAGCGCTCAATGGCGGCCCTGGTACGCGTTCTTCCCCTGGGAAGACCGACGCGAAAAAGGCGGGCCCCTGCCCCTGATCGAAGAACGCCTGCGCGCCTGGGCAGACAGTGATCAAGAGCGGCTCGACCGTATCGCGCTGACCATGGGCAGCAAGAAAATGCGCTGGGCGGAGGAGCGCGCGCTCGACCGGTTCGAGCTAATGTATGAAGCCAGGCTCGTTGCTGAGGCGCACCGTGATCTCGATGGGGTCGAGGGGCCAGAGCTTTACGGCGAGGCGATGATCTCCGACCACCGCCGCATCCTCGCCACCGCCATCGCGCGCATCCGTGGGAAGATGCGCTACCGCCCCGTGGTGTTTCAGCTGATGCCTGAGGCCTTCACGCTCTCAGACCTGCAGGGCGGGGTGGAGGCGATCCTCGGATTCCCGATCCACAAGCAGAATTTCCGCCGGGGGTTGGAGAGTGCTGCGCTGGTCGAGAAGACATCGGAAACCGCACAGCGCACCGGCGGTCGGCCTGCAGCGCTCTATCTGCCGGGCCCTGCTTCTGCAGCCACAACGGCGGTTGGCCTGCCGCTACCGCGTTATAAAGAAACGAAAAAGGCTTAGCGACCCACACTGTCGCAAACCTGTGAAAAACTCTTGCAGAGCATAAGCCCAGCCGCCATATACTCGCGGTGAGCAAAAGGGGTGTCTGTTATGGCCGCCTACGGAACCGAAACCGGAAACCTGACTGCAGCCGACGTGCAGGCAGCGACCGAGCACCTCTATCCTCTTGTTTCTGCAAGAATTCCTCGCTTCGAATGGGAAATGATGGCCCCCGTGGTGGCGCGCATCAACCAGCTGAAAGCTGAAAAGAATGCGGTCATTCTCGCCCACAATTATATGACGCCAGAGATCTTCGCCTGCGTTGGTGACATCCGCGGCGACAGCCTGCAGCTGGCGCGCGAGGCCGCTCGCGCCGACGCTGACGTGATCGTCCAGGCGGGCGTGCACTTCATGGCCGAGACGTCGAAGATCCTCGCGCCGGAAAAGACCGTGATCATCCCCTCGCTCGAGGCCGGATGCTCCCTCGCGTCGTCGATCACGGGCGCAGACGTCCGTCTGCTGAAGGAACGCTATCCCGGTGTGCCGGTCGTGACCTACGTGAACACCACCGCCGATGTGAAAGCCGAGACCGACATCTGCTGCACCTCGTCGAACGCGGTGCAAGTGGTCGAGCACATTTGCGCTGAGTTCGGCACGGACGAAGTTATTCTGATCCCTGATCAATACCTCGCCAAGAACGTTGCGCGGATGACGAACAAGAAGGTCATCACCTGGGCCGGCTCTTGCGAGGTGCACGAACGATTCACAGCGGAAGACATCCGCGAGATGCGCATTGCCAACCCGGGTGTTGTAGTGCTTGCTCACCCTGAATGCCCGCCAGAAGTGCTGTCAGAGGCCGATTATGCAGGCTCAACCGCTGCGATGTCAGGCTATGTGGCGGAGAAGCAACCTAGCCAGGTTGTCCTGATCACGGAATGTTCGATGTCGGACAATGTGGCGCTAGAAAACCCTGGCGTGGACTTCGTGCGGCCTTGCAACCTGTGTCCGCACATGAAGCAGATCACGCTCGAAGGCATTCAGTTGGCGCTGGAGACGATGAGCCACGAGGTGGTGGTTGATCCGGTGATCTCGGCCCGTGCGCGTGAGGCGGTGGAACGGATGATCGCCCTGCCCAACCCCACAACGCCTGCGTCGTTTGACATTGGCCATGGCGGTGACGTCATTTCAGTAGAGCACCGCTAACGCCCTGTGACAGATCGCGAAAACCAAGGCCGTGTGCTGATCATTGGCGCAGGGATCGCTGGCCTCTGGACAGCGCTCTGCCTCGCGCCGCGGCCTGTGACGCTGATCACCGCGAGCCGTTTGGGTAAGGGCAGTTCAGCGTGGGCGCAGGGCGGCCTCGCGGCTGCCGTCGGACCCAGCGACACGCCTGCTCAGCATGCTGAGGATACCATCGCAGCCGGCGCAGTACTGTGCGATGTCGCGGCGGTTCATGCGCTGACGCAAGGCGGCCCGCGCGCCGTCGAAGACCTTTCCCGTCTCGGTGTGCCATTCGATCTTGACGCAGATGGCGATCCGAAACTTGGGCGCGAGGCGGCCCACGGGCGTGACCGCATTGTGCATGTGGGCGGCGATGAAGCTGGCGCAGCGATCATGCGTGTACTGACCGACGCAGCGCGCAAAGCTGACCATATCGACCTTCACGAAGGGCACATTGCTGAAAGGCTGCTTACGGATGATCGCGGCATCTGCGGCGTTCGAATTTGGGACCGTGCGGCATCGCGGGGGCACGTGGCAGGTTCCCGCGCGGTGGTTCTGGCGACGGGCGGGCTTGGCGGTCTCTACGCCGTGACGACCAACCCGCTCTCTGCGCAAGGTCACGGCCTCGCGCTCGCAGCGGATGCGGGAGCGATCTTGCGCGACCTCGAGTTTGTGCAGTTCCATCCCACCGGCCTCGACGTGGGCCGCGACCCTGCGCCCCTCGCCACGGAGGCGATCCGCGGGGCGGGCGGCATTATGGTCGACAAGGCGGGCAAGCGGTTCATGCAGGCGCTTCATCCGTCTGCGGAGCTTGCGCCGCGCGACGTCGTCGCCCGAGGCGTCGCCAAGGCGATTGCCGAAACCGGCGCTGCTTACCTCGATGTGCGCGCCGCTCTTGGAGCCGAATTTGGCTCGATGTTTCCAACAGTTGCAGCGGCTTGCCATGCAGCAGGCCTCGACCCTGCGGCGGACCTCTTACCCATTGCCCCCGCTGCGCACTACCATATGGGCGGCGTAAAAACCGACCTGAATGGCCAATCGAACGTGAACGGATTGTTCGCTGTAGGCGAGTGCGCAAATACAGGTGTGCACGGAGCGAATCGGCTTGCATCCAACTCCCTCCTCGAAGCCATCGTATTTGGCAGCCGGATTGGCGATGCGCTTCGCGAGACCACCCTGCCCGATGCGCGCGACGGACAAAGTGATGGCGAGGATTTGGTTCATGCTCCCGCGACAGAGCTGGGCGCGCTGCGCCGGATGATGACGGGCGAAGCGGGCATGTTGCGTGATCGCTTTGGCCTCCGCACACTGATTGACGAGATTGATCAGCAGCCAGCGCGCTCGGTGGGCGACAGGCTTGATCAGACCAGCGCGCGCCTCCTCGCCCAGTCGGCGCTGGCCCGAGAGGAAAGCCGCGGGGCGCACCAAAGACGCGACCATACCGAAACGGATGAGACGGCTCAGCACACCCTCATCACACTGAATGGTTCCGTCACGTTTGAGGATGCCCAAGCATGACCTTCCCCCTGCCCGCCGCCCTCACTGAAGACTTCATCCGCCGCGCTCTTGAGGAAGACCTCGCCCACGGCGGTGACCTGACGACCCTTTCAACAATTGATCCGCAGGCGGAGGGTACGGCGACCCTCAACACGCGAGAGGACGGTGTCCTCGCCGGCATCGACATCGCAGCGCAGGTTTTCGCGTTGGTTGATCCATCAACCGATGTGCACACCGAGGTCAGCGACGGTCAAAAAATCCAACAAGGCCAGACACTTCTGACGGCCAAGGGATCAGCAAGAACCCTCCTTACAGCGGAGCGCACGGCGCTCAACATCCTGTCCCATCTCTGCGGGATCGCGACGCTGACGGACACGTATGTTCAGAAGACGGAGGGAACGAAAGCGCAGATTGCAGGGACGCGGAAAACGCTGCCCGGCCTCCGCATCTTCCAGAAGCACGCCATCCGCGCTGGCGGCGGGATGACCCATCGGATGAGCCTGTCAGACGCAATCATGATCAAGGACAACCATATCGCCGCGGCAGGAAGCATCGCTGGCGCCGTCGAGAAAGCGCGCGCCTTTGCTGGGCATACGGTCAAAGTTGAGGTGGAGGTCGACACCCTCGCTCAGCTGGAGACGGCGTTAGCCGCCCGCCCCGACATTGTCCTCCTTGATAATATGAGCACGGGAGATCTCAAGGAGGCGGTGAGGTTGACGTCGGGGCGGGCAGTTCTTGAGGCGTCGGGCGGGGTCAATCTGGAGACAGTCCGCGCCATCGCCGAAACAGGTGTCGATGTGATCAGCGTGGGTGCACTCACCCACTCCGCCCGCTCCATCGATATTGGGATGGAGCTGACGGTCTAGGGGTTACGACTGGGCCGGTTCGAGTTCGATGCCGAGCTGGTTCGCCGCAATCTTCAGGGCACCAGCGGGGCGGTAGAAGATGTGGTCACCGATCACGGTGGTCTCGTCGAAGACCTTGGCCCAATACGGATCAACGTAATCCGCGTGGTAGAACGTTGCGAAACGGGTCAGCGGCGGACGGAAACCACGGAAGATCAGGTCAGCCAGAGCTTCAGCCTGCTCCCACGAACGGTTTTCGCGGGCTTTCTTCATGCTGCCGTCACAGGCGAAGCTGAACTGGCAGCCGCGGCCCTTTTTGGCACCTTGGAAAACCACACCGCAGATCGTGTTCGGGAAGCGCTTGTCAGCGACCCGGTTCAGGACAACGTCGGCGACAGCCAGACGGCCCAGGGCATCCTGGTTGCGGGCTTCGTAGTAGATCGCTTGCGCCATGCAGAGACGGTCTTGCGCCTCGTGCGACGCCAGCTCGACCTCTTCACTCAGCGTGACGTGCATGGATGAAGCCGGGACACCGGCCAGCAGCAGGTCTTTGATGATGCCTTCACCGTCAAAACCCGCGCGGCGCAGGAACTCGACAGCGCTGGGGGTGTCGACGTCAGCGTCATGACGCTCTTGCGCGGCTTCGATGTAGGCGTCGGCTTCCCACGAAGCGACAACATATATCGGTGCGTGCGCGCTCGGCGCGGTGAAAGCGGTAACGGCAGCGGTTGCTACCAAAGCCAGCGCAGCGACGCCGGCACGTTTTGCAAGCCCAACCCCAAGAGACAATGCGTTGTTCACTTCGATCCTTCCCGCCTTGCCGCTCGGATGTTCCGATTTGAGCGCAAGGCGCCGTGTTCCCCCTAGAACGTGCAAACGCCATGCCATATTCTCCTTTTGGGGGAGAACGGCATGGAGGTTCGGATGGGAACAGGCCGGAAGTCGGCGCCTAGCTTAGCCTTTAGCGGCTAGGGACGCCTGCGCTGCAGCAAGTCTCGCAATGGGGACCCGGTAAGGTGAACAGGACACGTAGTCCAGCCCGATTGATTCACAAAACGTTATGGATGCTGGATCGCCGCCATGCTCGCCGCAGATGCCCAGTTTGATGAGCGAGCGGGTTGCGCGGCCTTTCTCTGCACCGATAGCGACGAGTTGGCCGACGCCTTCGGTGTCGAGGCTGACAAACGGGTCCTGCTCCATAATGTTCTGGCGCAGATAGTCGGGCATGAACGCGCCCGCGTCGTCGCGGCTGATGCCGAAGGTCGTCTGGGTGAGGTCGTTGGTGCCGAAAGAGAAGAACTCGGCTGAGTGCGCGATCTCCCCTGCAGTCAGCGCGGCGCGCGGCAGTTCGATCATCGTGCCGACAGTGTAGGCGAGCTTCTCGCCCGCCTCTTTAAAGACGCTTTGCGCGACATCGTCGATGACGGCTTTGACGATCTCCAGCTCTTTCTTTGTACTGACGAGCGGGACCATGATTTCGGGGGTGACGAGCTCGCCTGTCTCTTTGCCCACCGCGAGAGCGGCTTCGAAGATCGCGCGTGCCTGCATGGCGGCGATTTCGGGATAGGTCACGGCCAGGCGGCAGCCGCGATGGCCGAGCATAGGGTTCTGCTCGCGCAATGCGGAGACGCGGTCAGCGACGTCTTTCACCTCACGGCCGAGGGCCTTGGCAACGTCAGCGACCTCTTGATCCCCATGCGGAAGGAATTCGTGAAGCGGCGGATCGAGCAGGCGAATGGTGACCGGCAGGCCCTTCATCACCTTAAACAGCTCTTCAAAGTCACCGCGTTGGAACGGCAGCAGTTTGGACAGCGCGGCTTTCCGGCCTGTATCGTTCTCAGCGAGGATCATGTCGCGGACGACGTTGATCCGGTCAGCGTCGAAGAACATGTGCTCCGTCCGGCAAAGGCCAATGCCTTCTGCGCCGAAGCCGCGAGCCGTCGATGCATCGAGCGGTGTTTCTGCGTTGGCGCGAACGCGCATGCGGCGGTGCTTGTCCGCCCACTCCATCACCTTGGCGAAGTCGCCGGACAGTTCAGGCTCAATCGTCGGGACAGCGCCGAAGAAGATCTCGCCGGTGGAGCCGTCGATGGTGATCTCGTCGCCTTTCTTCACCGTCCGTCCGTGGACAGAGAATTGGCTACCGTCTTTTTCAATGCGCAGGTCGCCAGCGCCGCAGACACAGGCGCGGCCCATGCCGCGCGCCACAACGGCAGCGTGGGAGGTCATGCCGCCGCGTGCGGTGACGATACCTGCAGCGGCGTGCATGCCGTGGATGTCTTCGGGGCTCGTCTCCACACGGACGAGCATGACCTTGCGGCCTTGGTTCGCGAGTTCCTCCGCCTCGTCAGCGGTGAAGACCACTTCGCCCGAAGCTGCGCCTGGGCTGGCGGGCAGACCCTTCGCGATGATGTCGCGTTCAGCGTTGGGGTCGAGCGAGGGGTGCAGCAATTGATCGAGGGCAGCAGGGTCGACGCGCATCACCGCTTCATCTTCCGTGATTGTCCCCTCCGCACACAGATCAACGGCGATCTTGAGGGCAGCCTTCGCCGTGCGCTTCCCGTTTCGGGTTTGCAGCATGTAGAGCTTGCCCTGCTCAATCGTGAACTCGATGTCCTGCATATCGCGGTAGTGGTTCTCGAGCTTGGAGAAGATCGCCGTCAGTTCACCGAACGTCTCCGGCATCGCCTCTTCAAGCGAGGCATCGTCCGAGCCCTGCTCAAGCCGGGATTCTTTGGTCAGGTTCTGCGGCGTGCGGATGCCTGCGACCACGTCTTCGCCCTGCGCGTTGATCAGGAACTCACCGTAGATCTTTTTCTCGCCCGTCGACGGGTTGCGGGTGAAGGCCACGCCGGTGGCCGAGGTCTCGCCCATATTGCCGAAGACCATGGCCTGCACGTTGACCGCGGTGCCCCACTCAGCCGGAATGTTGTTCAGCCTACGGTAGGTTTTCGACCGTTCGTTCATCCACGAACCGAAGACAGCGTCGATGGCGCCCCAAAGCTGACCCTCAGGGTCCTGCGGGAATGGTTTGCCGAGGGCGGCCTGGACCGCCTCTTTGTACTCGGTGATGACGGCTTTCCAGTCTTCGGCCGTCATGGACGTGTCGAGGACATAGTCGCGATCGTCTTTGTACGTATCGAGGATTTCTTCGAACGTGTGGTGCGGCACGCCCAGGACCACGTCGCCGTACATCTGAATGAACCGGCGATAGCTGTCGTAGGCAAAGCGCTCATCGCCCGACAGCTGCGCGAGGCCAGCCACGGTTTCGTCGTTCAGGCCCAGATTGAGGACCGTGTCCATCATCCCCGGCATCGACGCCCGCGCGCCAGAGCGGACGGAGACGAGAAGCGGGTTTGACGTGTCGCCAAACTTTTTCCCTGTGATCTCTTCCACCCGCGCGAGCGCCGCCTTCACATCGGCGTCCAAGCCGTCAGGATACTGACTGTTGTTCGCGTAGAACGCTGTGCAAACCTCGGTGGTGATGGTGAAGCCCGGGGGCACCGGCAGGCCAAGATTGGCCATCTCCGCAAGGTTCGCGCCCTTGCCGCCGAGGAGATTTTTCATCTCCGATCGGCCTTCAGAGCTGCCGCCACCAAAGGCGTAAACCATTTTTTCGGGTTGGTTGCCGGTCATGTGTTCGTCCCCTGACTTGTTTGTCAGCCTTCTAGCCGATCAAAGTCGGCCACGTGTTTTACAACGCGCTTAAAACGCAAAAGTTGTGCCAGCCGGTTCGCGCGCAGCGCCGCATCATCGGCATTCACGGTCACCTCTTCAAAGAACTGGTCCAGCGGCGCACGCACCTGCGCCAGCGCGGTCATCGCCGCGTCGAAGTCCTCTGTGCTGAAGGCGTTTTCTGAAGCTTTTTCAGCACCTTGGAGGGCGTCAAACAGCGCGCGCTCCTCATCCTGAGCGAACAGCGCGGAGTCGACATCGGCCGTCGGAAGATCGCCCTTTTTGCCCTCGGCTTTCAGGATATTGCTCGCCCGTTTGAACGCCGCGGTGAGGTTCGCTCCGTCCTCTGTGCCGAGGAATCCGGCCAACGCTTTGAGCTTTTTCTCGATCAGAACGAAATCGTCGGCGCCCTCTTCGAGCGCCGCAGCGATGTGATCGTGCTTGAAACCCTGATCCCGGAAATAGACGGACAGGCGGTCGTGGAAGAAGGCGAGGAGATCCGAACCCGTCCCCACCGCTATCCCGCGCACTCCGGCCAAGCGTGCGTGCCAAAAAACACCGTCCGGTTTGTCCGCATGCGATGCGACGATATCCTCTCTCATCATGGCCGCAACAACCTCATCGAAGGCAGCCATTCCAGCGGGACCGAGATACATCTCGCCGCGCTTTCGGGCCGTGTTGAGGATGTCGAGACCGATCTGGCCGTCTTCTGGCAAATCGTCCATCGCTGAAAGCCACGCCACTTGCCCGAGACCGCCCGACGTCAACCTGTAGCGAATTGAATTTTCAGTCAGTAGGCGAATGATTGCTAATGCGGCGCGACGCAGCGCGAACGGATCACCGGACCCGGTCGGCTTCTTCCCGATGCTCCAGAATGCGGCCAACGTGTCCAGCTTATCTGCCAACGAAACCACCGTACCCAGAGGGTTCGTGGGCAGATCATCGTTTTGGCCGGCGGGTTTGTAGTGGTCTCGGATGGCGTCGGCGATGTCTTCGTCGAGGCCTTGTTCAAGGGCGTAGTAGCGGCCCATGAGACCTTGGAGTTCGGGGAACTCGTAGACCATTTCTGAAGCGAGGTCGGCTTTGGCGAGGAGCGCAGCTTCGCGCGCTTTCTTCGGATCAGCACCGCACGCTGGGGCGAGCTCCTCGGCTAACGCGGCGACGCGCTCGACCTTGTCGGCAAGGGTGCCGAGGCCTTCGAAGAAGGTGGTCCCTGAAAGCTTTTTCGCATGCTCTTCTAGAGGCTTACGCAGGTCATTCTGGTAGAGGAACAGCGCGTCGGAGAGACGGGCCGTCAGCACACGTTCGTATCCGGCGAGCATCCCCTCGCCTGCCTCAATATCCGCGACGGCAATAAAGCGTGGCGCAAGGCGGCCGGTCTTTGGATCGCGTACGGAGAAATATTTCTGGTGCCCGCGCATGGCCGCCGTGATGACCTCGTCCGGCAGGGCCAGGAATTTCTCATCAAAGCTCCCCAAATGCGGCGTTGGCCATTCGGCGAGGCCCGTGACTTCAGTCAGAAGACCCTGGTCCTCGACCAGCTCCAGCCCAGCATCCGCACACAGAGCATTGGCACCGTCGAGGATACGGGCCTTGCGTTCATCAGCACGCAGAACAACCCGGCCCTCTTCCAAACGCCGCTCATAGGTATCGAAGTCCAGCGCCTCAATCGGTCCACGGCCCAGCACACGATGGGTCACCGTCTTCACCCCTGCGGCGAGCGGCTGACTGCCATTCTCCAGCGCGAAAGGCATCGCCTCGCCGCCGAAACTGAGGAGGACCGAGCGCAAAGGACGGACCCAGCGCAGGTCGCCATCACCCCAGCGCTGGGACTTGGGCCAAGGGAAATCGCGAATGGTCTCGGCCAGCGCTTCGCTGATCACGTCGGGTGCAGGGCGGCCCTTTTTCTCGATCACGGCGACGTAGACATCGCCCTTTTTGGTCTCTTGCACCTGGGCCTGGGACACATCGGTGAGGCCAGCGCCGCGCAGGAAGCCTTGAATCGCCTTTTCCGGCGCATCGACGCGGGGACCTTTGCGCTCTTCCCGCGTGTCCGGCGAGGCGTGGGGCAGGCCCTCAATCACGAGGGTCAGGCGGCGGGGGCCATAGAAGTGCTCAGCCCGCTCAAAGGGCAGCCCAGCGTCCTTCAGCTTGGCGGTCATCAACCGCTCAAGGTCAGCGCCCGCGCGGGATTGCAGGCGGGCGGGGATCTCTTCGGAAGCGAGCTCTAGGAGAAGGTCGGGCATAGTCCGCGCGCCATAGAACGCGCCACGGTGCACCGCAACCAGAAGCGGCGGCGCGGGGGCAGTTGGCCCGCCCCCGGCCGATGATTTTTAGCGCTCCAAGCTGGAACGCAGCATCCACGCCATCTTTTCGTGCTCAGCGATCAGCGGCGTGAGCAGGTCTTCCGACGCGGCGTCTTCCGCATCGCCAGCGACGCTGAGGGCGTCTTTCGCGCCTTCGAGCCAAGATTCGTGGCCTGCGATCAGGTTTTGCAACATGGCGTTGGCGCTGGGCACGTCATTGTCCGAGCTGTCCAGCTTCGACGAAGCCTCAAGAGCGTGGCCGCCCATCGGCGCGTAGACGCCAAGGGCGCGGATCCGCTCGGCAATGTCGTCCATGCTGGCCCACATGGCACGGTACTGCTCTTCAAAGAGGTCGTGCAGGCTTTTGAACTGCGGTCCCTCGACGTTCCAGTGGTAGCCGTGGGTCTTGAGATAAAGGCTGTAGGTATCGCCCAGAAAGCGGGTGAGAGCGTCAGCGGTTGTGTTCGTTGAGGACATAAGAAGTCTCCCTTCCATGCGGAGATAGGGCGCGGCACGCGTCAGGTAAAATGGATGCTTTCACTTTGCCGGATCAGTTTTTTCGATGGAGCGAGAGCTAGCGGTCTACCTGCTCGCAAAAGCGTGTGATCCGAGCAGCGGCGTCCTCGAGCGACTCCATCGATGCGGCGTAGGAGAGCCGGGCGAACGGCGCTTTTCCGAAGGCGGTTCCCGGGACTAGGGCGACCTTCTCCCGTTCCAGCAAGGCGTCGCAGACGTCGATGTCTGTTTCGAGGGTCCGGCCATCGATGCTGCCGCCGATGAGGCCTTCGAGGGATGGGTAGAGATAGAAAGCCCCCTCAGGCTTGGCGCAGGTCACGCCAGGGATGCGTGCGAAGACGTCGAGCAGCATGTCCCGGCGCTCGCGGAAGGCTTCGGCCCGCGCTTTGAGGAACGATTGATCGCCGGTGAGCGCGGCAACGGTGGCCCATTGGGTTATGCTGGATGGGTTGCTGGTGGATTGGCCGATCAGCTTGCGCATCGCCGCCATCAACGGCGCGGGGCCAGCCCCATAGCCCATCCGCCAGCCTGTCATCGAGAACGCCTTCGACGCACCATTCATGGTCAGTGTACGGTCTTTGAGATCAGGCACGGCAGAAGCGATCGTGGCGAAGGTCGCGTCGAAGATCACGTGCTCATAGATATCATCCGTCAGCACCCAGACGTTGGGATGGCGCAGCAGGACCTCGCCGATCGCTTTAAGGTCACCCTCGTCCAGAACGCCTCCAGTCGGGTTGCTGGGTGAGTTGAGAAACAGCCATTTGGTCTTCGGTGTGATGGCCGCTTCGAGGGCGTCGGCCTGAAGCCTGAAGGCTTGCTCCTCCTGGGTTTGCACGGTCACCGGCGTACCGCCACAGAGCTTCACGATGTCGGGATAGCTGACCCAATAAGGCGCGGGGATGATGACCTCTTCACCGGGGTTCAGGGTCGCCAGCATCGCGGCGAAAATGACGTACTTGCCGCCAGATGTCGCGACAATCTCCGTCTGCGGATCATAGGATAGGTTGTTCTCGCGGGAGAACTTCTTCGCGATGGCTTCCTTCAGCTCAGGGATGCCGTCGACCGCGGTGTAGCCGGTCTTCCCGTCGCGGATCGCCTTCACGCCAGCATCGGCGATATGCTCCGGGGTCGGAAAATCAGGCTCACCCGCGGCAAGGGCGATGACGTCTTCCCCTTTCGCTTTCAGCTCCCGTGCCTTCTGGCTGACGGCAATGGTGGGCGACGGTTTGATGCGCGCGAGGGCGTCGGAGGAGGTGAAATCAGACATCCCCCGACCGTGGCGCAGAGGACGCCGCAAAGGCAAGCACCTGCCGCACGATCGCTACGGATAGTACAGAAGCTGCCATCACCTCTTGACCAATGTTGCGACTGCGAATTAGCGGCGCGGCGTACACGCAAGAGGAGAGGGTTCCGCCCCATGCTTTCGATTTTCAAACCAAACGTTGCCGTTAGCAACGCGACGCAGATGGCGAGCGACACCCAAGCGCGGGTGGCCGAGTTTCTCACCCCCGACCGGATCTCTTCGTGGACCGAAACGGGGATCCAATTTGGCCTCAAGGCCGTCAGCGCTCTTCTTGTCTTCTTGATCGGTGTCTGGATCGCGGGTCGCATGCGCAAAGCGGTCACGACGGTTGTTCAGAAAGCGCCGCAGTTTGACGTCACTCTCGCGAATTTCTTCGGGAGCCTCGTCTACTGGCTGATCTTTGCTTTCGTCGTCATCGCGGTGCTGTCGATGTTCGGCATTCAGACGACGGGGCTTGCGGCGCTGATCGGTGCCGCTGGTCTCGCCATTGGCCTCGCGCTGCAAGGTACGCTGAGCCACGTGGCATCGGGGGTAATGCTCCTGACGTTCCGTCCGTTCAAAGTGGGCGACTATGTGGAAGCTGGCGGGCAAGCGGGCACAGTGAAAGCCGTGAACCTCTTCACCACTGAGCTGGCGACGCCTGACAATGTGAAGATCATCGTGCCGAACGGTGACGTCTATTCCGGTTCGATCTCCAACTACTCCGCCTACGACACACGCCGCGTCGATTTCGTCATGGGCATCTCCTACGAAGACGACATCAACAAGGCGATGGATGCCCTGCGCGCCGTGATCGGTGCTGATGCCAGGGCTCTGAGCGATCCCGAACCGTTCCTTGGCGTTGGCAATCTCGGTGACAGCTCGGTCGACATCACCGTGCGCGTCTGGGTCAAGGGCACCGACTACTGGCCCGTCAAGTTCGACATGACCAAAGCGTTCAAAGAAGCGCTAGACGCAGGCGGCATCACCATCCCGTACCCGACGTCGACGAACTACGAGTACAAGATGGACAAGGCGTCCTAGCGCTCGTTCCTCGGATCACGGTAGGCGTGGGGCATGGCTTTGATCACGTCCCTCGCCGCCGCCCTGGCCCTGCAAATCGCGCCGCCCTCTGAGGTCGCGCAGCTCTACGAAATTGCGGAAGCGCCGCGCGCCGACCGCATTATCGCTGACGTTGAGACCCTCGTTGGTTTCGGCACCCGGCATACCCTTTCCGAGACAGAGAGCGAGACCCGCGGGATCGGTGCCGCTCGGCGTTGGATCAAGGCGGAGTTTGAGGCGATCAGCCGTGAGTGTGGCGGTTGTCTCGAGGTGCGCGAAATCTCGGGCGTGATCGAAGGCGAGCGGCGCATTCCTGAGCCTGCTGAAGTCGTCAGCATTGTCGCGTTTCAGACGGGCAATCTTGACCCCAACCGCATGGTGATCATGTCGGGCGACATCGACAGCCGCGTGTCCGATGTCATGAACAGCACCGACGATAGTCCGGGTGCGAACGACAATGCCAGCGGCGTGGCGGGCGTGTTGGAAGCGGCTCGTGTGCTGACGAAATATGAGTTCCCGGGCACCATCGTCTACGCCGCCCTGTCAGGCGAGGAACAGGGCCTGTTCGGCGGAAAGATCGTCGCCGCGGTGGCCTCCGAGGAGGGATGGCGGATCAAGGCCGTGCTGAACAACGACATGATCGGCAACATTGCTGGCGTTGATGGAGTGATCGCCAACAACAGCGTTCGAGTCTTCTCAGAAGGTCTGCGTGCTGATGAAACGCCTGAGGCCGCGCGATATCGCCGGTTCCGTGGCGGCGAAGTGGACAGCCCTGCCCGCAACCTCGCTCGCTACATCGACAAGATGGCAGAGGTGTACCTGCCCAACCTGGATGCGGAGATGGTCTATCGGCTCGACCGGTTTGGACGCGGCGGGCACCAGACGCCGTTCGCCGACCTTGGCTACCCGGCCGTGCGGATCATGGAGACCCATGAGCACTATGATCGTCAGCACCAGGACCTTCGGATCGAAGACGGCCGAATCTACGGCGATACGATTGACTGGGTCGACGCAGACTATGCCGCGACCGTCACTTCACTCAATATGTTGACCATGGCTGGGATGGCAGGCGCACCGCCATTCCCTGAAGACGTTCAGCTCGGCGGCGCCGTTGAGGCCTCCGCTGTGCTGTCATGGAAGACCGGCGGCGATGATCGACGGGCACGGAGGAACCTTGCGGGCTACCGAGTGCATTGGCGCAAGACGACGGACCCACAATGGACGAACAGCCGCTATGTCGGCAATGTGAACACGTGGACTTTCAAGAACTTGGTCGTGGACAACTTTTTCTTCGGCGTCAGCGCGGTGGCGAAAGACGGCTCAGAAACGCCTGTCGTCTTTCCTGGTCCAATCGGCCAATTCGATCCCCTCGAAAGAGGTGAAGCGGACGAATGACCTCGCCCGCTTCACATGGCACGACACCACAATTCCGCCGCAGCTTTTGATCAGTGCGCGATCAAAAGCGGCATCGGCGGCGCCATCAGCATCTTGCGAGTCACACCGCCGAGAACCACTTCCCGGAGCCGCGACTGCGAGAACGCGCCGAGGACGAGGACACCGCACCCATTCTCAAGGGCAGCGTTGGTGAGGATATCAGAAGTACGCCCTTTATCCTCACGACGGATGACTTTTGCGGAGATGTCACAGCGCGTGAACTGGGCCACAAGGTCTTCCGCACCAGGACGGCCACGGCGATCGTCACCGATCGTCACGACACTGACCGATTTCGCATTCTGCAGCATAGGCATAGCCGTGGAGACTGCGCGAGCGGCCTGAAGCGATCCGTTCCAACCGATGGCCACGTGATCGAGGTTGCCTGCTGATCCTGCTTCAGGTGTCAGGAACAGTGGACGACCCGAATGGAAGACCAGCGCTTCGAAGAAGCTGGGATCGAAAGCCGCTTTGCCTTCACCGCGGTGCCTGAACACTGTGACATCAGATGTTCGAGCGGCGATAGCAGCGGCGCGGGGCATCTCACCCTCTTCCACCGTCAGGCCAACTTCGAGACCTGGCTCCATCGTCCGCGATATCTCTTTGAAGGCTTGGCGAATGTCGCCCTCAAGTTTCTGCGCCCCTTCGCGCTGGGCGTTGGCGATCGCTGCGACTTCCACAGCGCCGACGAGGGAAGCGGGCGGCTTATAAACATCGCTGACATGGTGGACACGGATGAAACGCCCCGTGCCGGATAACAGTTCACCCGCGTCTTGCAGACTGCCTGCGATCGACGCGGCATCAAGGGCGGGTACGAGAGCACTTTTGAAAGCCATGGGACCTCCTCAGACGTTGGGTGCAAACCAAGAGTACGTCGGGAGGCTAGTCGCTATTTGATCCAGATCAGATTCAGACTTTGGTCGAGGAAAACCTATTGCCGGAAACTGTCACGCAAATGATCAGCCGTTCCATAGAGCGCTGCATAAGGCTCTGTAATGAGCGTGACAGGCACGTCAGCCAAGTATTCTGAGAGAATACCGTCGCGTGCGAAGTGTCCTGCGAAGTCAGCTTCTTCAATCAGGTCAGTGATCCGGGGGACGATGCCGCCAGACACGACGACCCCCCCGCGGGCGCCAGTGGCAAAGCAGGCGTCGGCCGCTGCACAGGCGAGAAGCTCCAAGAACCACAACAGCGTGTCACGTTCTGCGCCCGGTCCGGCAAGTGCGGCCTCGGTGATCGCTGGCGGTTCGATGGGATACGGCTCCTCACCGCGATCCTGCATCAGGGAGTGGTAGAGGTTGACGATCCCGCGGCCGGACAAGGCCTCCTCAAGGATCGGTGGGCAGCCAAGTTTGGCCTCAAGCCGCTTAAAAAGCGCCAGCTCACGGTCTGTTCGCACGGGGAGGAGGCGGTGGCCGCCCTCCGTTGCCACGACCTGGTGCGAGGAGGAGGGACCATGGCCTGGTACGAACAGCGCTTGTCCGAACCCCGTGCCCGGGCCAACGGTCAGAACAGGCGCACCGGGGACCGGCTTGCCTGACTTCAGTGGGAAACCATCACTCGGCTCCATACTTCCTGCGAAGCGCGCCTGAGCCTCAAAATCGTTGATAATCCTGACAGCCGCGAACCCAAATTGACGACCGAGGGCGCTTTCGCCGAGGCTCCACGGCGCGTTGGTCAGGTGCACTTCGTCGCCGCGCTTTGCACCGGCTGACGCAATGCAGAGCACCGATGGACGTTCCGATAGCGCTTCAATGTAATGAGCGAGCGCCTTGTCGAATTGAGAAAAGTCTTCGACTTTCAGAACCTTGACATCGCGAAGGGTGCCATCAGGCTGGGACACCGCGAAACGCGCATTGGTCCCGCCGATGTCTCCCACCAGCACTTCGCGATCAGCCATGGCCTACCCTCTCAAAAATACCAACGCGCACACCATCGAACACGTACTGCGTCGCGAGGGCCATGAGCAACATCCCAAGCAGCCGAGAAATCATGTTCATGCCCGTCCGGCCGAGCGCCCGCGCAATGGCGCCGGAAGACATCATCACCGGCACCGCGATGACAAGCACGAGAAGCAGTGCAGCAAGCACGCCAAGCTTCGCCGCCCACGCCTGTTCACCGTAGGCGTCGCCGTCGTTCATGAGCAGCATCACGGTCGCGATCCCGCCCGGCCCTGCGAGCATAGGCAGCGCTAGAGGGAAGAAGGCCACGTTATCCCGCGCGGACGCCTTAGGCCCCGGCCGCTTGGCATCGACCTCTTCGTCCGGGTTGAAGAACATCCGGAAGCCGATGAGGAACAAGAGCAAGCCGCCCGCCGCACGGAACGAGGAGAGCTCAATTCCCAGGTGGTGCAGCATCACTGGACCCAGCAGCGCGAAGAAGACCAGGACGCCCAGCGAGATCACCGACGCCTGGATCGCGATCGTCCGCCGCTCTTTTTCCGTATTCTGATGGGTCAGCGCTGCGAACAGCGGCGCCACCAGAATGGGATCGATGATGATGAACAGCGTGACGAACGCTGCGAAGAATGAAGACAGGAAGCTCTGATCAAGCATGACGCCGCCAAAGGGTTGGGTGTTGCGAATGTGGGTGTAAGGCCGCCGCTAACAGAGCTAATGGCGCAGTCAAGGATAATCTGTGGTCTCGCCGCTTCGCTGCGGCTAAGTCTCGCTCACATTAACTATGGAGCACGCCTTGAGACGCATTGGACCCATCGCTGCCGCTGTTTTGTCCGTAGGCGTTGCGCCTGTCGCCTTGGCCCAAGATGAGCCGACGCCCCGCGCGCTCTCGCTGGCCGCAGGATACAAGGCACAGTTCACGTGCTCAGGGACGTTCAATGCGGGCAAAGACCTCAACTCGATTGAGGCTTACGAGCTCACCAACGTCTATCCGAGCTACATCCCGATCCTTGAGACGCTTCCCGAAGCGGTGATCGATAGGGAGGCCAAGACGGTCTCTGTGACGTATGCGGAGGATATGCCGCCGCGCATAGCCGCTTGGCGCCCGCGCCTCGGCTGCACCTCCCTGCCGCCAGGTCAAGATGATCCCTCCGTTCTGCCGACGGCTGATACGCAGGACGTGAAGCGGGAGGCTTCCATGCCATGGCCGATGGGCGATAAGCTGCCTGACAGCCCCCTGCCCAACAACGTTGATCAAGACGTACTCTCCGCCGCTGTTGATAAGGCTTTCGCTGGTGACTTCGGCGGCGTGACCAGTGCGGTCGTCATTGTACAGAATGATCGCCTTTTGATGGAGCGGTATCTTGAGGGCTATGACATCCACACCTCACAGCGGACGTGGTCGGTGGCCAAGTCCATTGGCGCGACGGTGATCGGCGCGGCTGTGATGGATGGTATCCTCGATGTGGATCAACCCACGGGGCTGTCCGGTTGGTCAGCGCCTGGTGATCCGCGTGCGGAGATTACGCTGGAGAACCTGCTTCACATGGCATCGGGCCTGGACAGCGAACCCGTGGGAAGCCGGACAGATGCTGTCTACTTTGGCGGCGGATTGGTGCGGGAGCACGCAGCGGGGAACCTCCTGCAAGCCCCTCCCGGCGAGCGCTGGCGGTACGCGAACAATGACACAATGCTCGCGCTGTTGACCCTGCGCGAGGCGATGGGTGTTGATGCGGCTTACCGCGCTTACCCCTTCTCCCGTGTGCTGCATAAGATCGGTATGCTGAACACACAGCTTGAGACCGACTGGCAAGGCGACTTCATCCTCTCAAGCCAAGTCTGGACCACGGCACGGGACCTTGCCCGGCTCGGCATCCTCTATCTGAACGATGGCGTATGGCAGGGAGATCGCGTGCTGCCGAAGGGCTGGTCCGACTATGTCCGCACCCCGGCGCCAAGCCAGCCGCCCGCGCGCGGCGACGGGCCAAGCCGCGGATATGGCGCGCAATTTTGGCTTTATGATGGGTTTGAAGGGCTTCCGGATGGGAGCTACGCAGCGCTCGGCAACCGGGGGCAGATCGTCATGATCATCCCTGAACGGAACGTTGTGGTGGTGCGCCGCGGGTACGATTATCGCGGCAATCGTTTCGATGAAGCGAAGTTCTCGGCAGAGGTGCTGAAGGCGCTGGACTAGCGACGGCCGAACAGCTTTTCGATGTCCCTGAGGTCCAGCTCGACATAGGTCGGGCGGCCGTGGTTGCACTGGCCGGAATGGGGTGTCGCCTCCATCTGGCGTAGGAGTGCGTTCATTTCATCCGTACTCAAACGGCGGCCTGCACGGACAGAGTTCCGGCACGCATGGTTGCCTAGGGTCTCGGCAATCCGCTCACTAAGAGTGGTATCCTGACCAAGCCCCGCGAAATCCGTCGCCATGTCTTTGACGAGGCCCTTGATATCGAATTCGCCAAGCACGGCAGGCACTTCGCGGACGAGCACTGCGCCGCCGCCGAAATCTTCGACGATGAGGCCATGGGTTTCGAGCTCATCGCGGCGTTCGAGCAGCACGGTGGCTTCGTCTTCGGCGAGCTCCACGACCTCGGGCACGAGCAGGGTTTGGCGCTGGGGCGCATGGCCTTCTGAGGCCTTCTTCATCCGCTCATAGACCAGGCGTTCATGCGCCGCATGCTGATCAACGATCACCATACCGTCCGCTGTCTGAGCAACGATATAGGTGTCATGGACCTGCGCCACAGCCGTGCCGAGGGGATAGTCCTCCGGCTCAGGCTGCGCAGGGACCGGCTGCGGAGCGGGCGCAGGCCGAGCCGACGGGTAGCTGACGGGCGCCAGGTGCGTTTGCCGTTCTGCAAAGCCGTAGGATGGAGAAACGCTCGGTGAAACAGGCTCTTCCGCAAGGAAAGGTCGCGGCGCTGACGCAGCCGCCAAAGCCTGGGCCGCGACCGTGGTCGAGGCGCGGTGTCCCGCTTCACCGATGGCGGTGCGCAGACCACTGACGATCATCCCGCGCACCATGGCCGCATCGCGGAAACGCACCTCTGTCTTCGCCGGGTGGACGTTCACGTCAACAAGCTCAGGCGCCATGTTGAGGAAGAGGCAAAGCAGCGGATGCCGATCGCGGGACAAGAAATCCGCATACGCACCGCGGACAGCACCGACCATCAGCTTATCACGAACGGGACGTCCACGGACGAAGAGATATTGCCGATCAGGAAGCCCCCGGTTGAATGTCGGCACGCCTGCGAACCCGGAAAGCGTCACGCCATCGCGTTCGATGGCCACAGGCACGGCGTTGTCGCCAAAATCGCGCCCCATGATGGCCGCCAAGCGGCTGAGATGCCCCTCAGGTCCTGGCACTTCTTGCCGATAGGCGAAGCGCTGTCGTCCGTCCACGGACATGGTGAAAGCCACATCCGGCCGCGCCATCGCGAGCCGCTTGACCACATCCACGGCAGCGGAGGCTTCGGCACGCTCGCTCTTCATGAACTTGAGGCGCGCAGGGGTGGCGTAAAAAAGGTCAGAGACCTCAACCCGTGTTCCCTGCCCCGCGAAGGGCGCTGGACACAGATCAGCCATGGCGCCGCCAGCCACGGAGAGGCACCAGCCTTCCCCACCAGCCGTTCGTGAACTGATCTTCAATCGCGAAACCGCGCCGATGGACGGCAACGCTTCGCCGCGGAAGCCCATGGTCTCAATTGCGAGGAGATCGACATCGCCATCGGCGGCGGCGCTCAGCTTCGACGTCGCATGACGTTCCAGCGCCAGAGGCAACGCCTCTGGCCCCATCCCGCAGCCATCGTCGGTTATCGCAATGCGCCGCTTACCGCCTTCCTCAATCTCGACAGTGACCTTGGTCGCGCCAGCGTCGAGGGCGTTTTCCACAAGCTCTTTCACGGCAGCCGCGGGACGCTCGATCACTTCGCCCGCCGCAATGCGGTTCACTGCAGCAGCAGGAAGGCGCGCGATTGTCGGCATATCGGATTTCGGCAGAACGCTTGGCATGGCGCGACCATAAGGAGAGTCCACGGCACCTCAACGGAAACACATTCTGAGGAGCGGCATTCTTTTCCCCTAGCGCGTCGATGCAAACTATGGTTGCTGTATCATATTGATACAACCCATGGGGGAGCACATGCGCTTAGCCATCACGATCGCCGCCGTCGCGGCCGCCTTATCCGTTTCGGCCTCGGCCGCCACGCTGTTGAGCAACACCTTCGCTGACTTCGAAATTCAGCGGTTCAACACCCAGCCTTCGGAGTTCACGGGCGGTCCAAGGGAGGCCGGCGTTGACGGCGACTCGGTCATCTTCACATCGACGAACAGCAGCTCGGTCTTCGCTTACGAGTTCGCCTACTCGCTGAACACCAACGGTGCATGGGGCGGCGGAAGGCGCGGTTTTGTTGGGCTCAACGCACCATTCGGCACGGTGACCTTCACGTTCGATCGCCCCGTGTCGGGCGTTGGCGGCCTCTTCAACTATGCGCCGCCCTTCACGTCGAACGGTGAAGCGATCATCCGCGTTCTCGGTGAACAAGGCGGCGTGCTGGAGACCTGGAACCTCAGCTTGGACGCGCCTATCGAAACGCCTGACGGGATCGATCGCGGTGCTTTCCGTGGATTTGAGCGAAGCCGTGCCGATATCTATGCGCTTGAAATCTCCAACGCCTTCATCGTGGTCGATAACCTCGTCTGGTCGCGGGACAATGCAGATGCTCCGGTCCCGATCCCGGCAGCAGGGTGGCTGTTCGGGTTGATACTCAGCGGACTCGGCTTTTTACGACGCCAGCGCAGCCTTACAGGGCTTAACCAAGTCCATTAACTCTTTAAAAACTATTGATAAAATCTCTCGACACTATCGCCACTTCTTTGTAATGTGATAACGTAGCGGAACCGGGGTTGGCTCTGCTGCGCTCACAACGCACTGATATCATCGGGGGATATCCATGAAACTTCTGCTCTCTAGCGCAGCCGCGATCGCGGCCCTCAGCGCGTCAGCTTTCGCTGGCACCATCATCACCGACTTCGAGGGGCTTGGCCCAAACGGAACGGTTATCGACACTGCCGATCTTGAAGGCATTGCGTCCATCACCGTGGCCAGCAACGGCAGCGTTCAAGACACGCTGATCACATTCAACACCGACCTGCCCAGCACCATCGACCCGGACCTTGTTGGCCCGTTCGACGATCCGACCACGATGGACAACGACATGAAGGATGATCTCGACAACATCGCGATCATCCCTGAGAACATGACGTTCTCATCGCCGGACGATGAAGCGGCTGGCGGTACGATCACCATCACCTTCGACAAGGGCGTGACGGTGGAAAGCTTCGACGTGGTCGACAGCAAGTCGGGCAACGTGAAGCTCTTCTCGGGCAACACGCAGGTTGCGATGATCGCGATCCCGAACGTTGACACCGACGACGACACGCTGCCGAACCTGTTCACGACAGTTGACCTCGGCCTCTTCACGAACGTGACGAGCATGCAGATCACGTTCGGCGAGTCAGGCGGCTTCGATAACCTGACCTTCACGCCTGTGCCGGTTCCGGCAGCGCTTCCGCTGTTCGCCGCTGGCCTCGGCCTTGTCGCTGCACGCCGGAAGGCTCGCCGCTAAGGCTTTCCGTCTCAGCGCTAGAGCCGGGACTTGATAGCTGAGACCAATTGCGCCTCGGGCACCGTTTCCTGCCCGGGGCGTTCTTCTGTCCACTGATCACGGCTGTCGATATCAGCGGACGCCTCTTTGCCTGCACGGAGGTCTTTCACCGTGACAGAGCCCTGGGCGCGCTCGTCTTCGCCGCAGATGACCACGATCGGTGCGCCGCGTTTGTCCGCATACCGCATTTGTGCCTTCATCCCAGCGCCGCCGAGATAGACCTCAGCCGCAACCCCCTCTGCACGAAGGGTTTTTGCCATTTTGTGGTAGCGCGGCATTTCAGGTTCTTCGAGGGCGAGGAGGACCACTGGCCTCTGCGGTTCCGGCAATGACGCCTTGCTTTTG
>JBCCTF010000029.1:0-28423 GCA_039198765.1 Pseudomonadota bacterium | reverse complement strand
GCCGGGGTGGGCTGGTTCCGCTGCCGCTGTGTGGCGTGACAGAGAGGGCGTCAGGGATGCGCTGATGCTTCCAGAGACTCGGCTAACTGAGCGGCCGTCGTCACATTGGCAGCGTAGAACGTTTCGAACTGCAAGACTGTCGTGTACTGAAGATTGAGCTCTTGGCTGAGCTCTTCGTTATTGATGAGCAGCTCGGCCACTCTCGCGAGGGTCTCTTCGGGAACGTCCAGAATGCAGTCGTCGATTTTCGGAATGCCTGTGATGGTCAGCTTGTCACCATATTGGTCACTGCAGCTGTTGCGGATCGCTTGCTGCACCGAAATGGGGATCAGCTTGCGCGCGAGGTTCCGGTAGCCGGTTGAGATCGCCGTTCCATTGATGTCCACGCCTTGCTCGAACGCGTAATAGTCTTGCAGCCGTGTACGGATGGAACCATCGGGAAGGAGGCCCAGGTGACCTGACGAGACGACTTGGTCCCAAGTGGCACGACTGAGGGGCAGGTAGGCGATCTCTGTTGCGCGGTAGGCTGACAAAACCACAGTTGCAGGGTCTGGGTTGTCCTCGCGGAGCAGACGTTCGGAGCGCTCGATATTCTCGACCACGTCGCCGTAATAGGCTTCGAGCACACGCATGTTCTCAACATCATTGCCGAGGTCAGCGATCAGGGAGTCGACATAGCTTTGGCTGAGCCGCTTCTCAGCGCGCGCCTCGTTCCAGTTGGCCACCTGAATACCGATGAAAACACCGATCACGACAATGGCAAAGTCGAGCGCCACGGCGAACCAGTTCTGGTCCTGCACATGCTGGGTGAAGCGGCGAAGAAGCACGGAAGACCCTCCCAATTCTAGCACCATAGCTCGCTTCGTTCGGGAGGCTATGCCGCGATGAGACGGGCCTCTGGTCCCTTTCGCTCAAGCGTTCGTGGGCTTATATCGGGTGCATGGATGATCTTTACACCAACGCTCTTCTTGAGGCGGCGGCTTCGCTTCCTGCCGCGGGCGCGCTTGATGCGCCTGACGGGCAGGGGCGCCGTGTGTCCAAGGTGTGCGGGTCTGAAGTGGAGATCGACCTCAAGCTGGAAGGCGGCGTGGTCGCCGACAGCGCTTTGCGCGTGAAGGCCTGCGCCCTTGGTCAGGCGTCGTCGTCGCTGCTGGCGAAGCATTTGGTTGGAGCCTCAGTGTCAGAATTGCGCGCGCTTCAGCGCGTGATGGAGGCCATGATCCGCGAAGATGGCCCCGCGCCAGATGGGCGGTTCGCCGATCTGTCAGTCTTGCGTGCGATCCACGATTATCCCGCCCGGCATGCCTCAACGCTGCTCATCTTCGGTGCCGTGGTTGATGCGCTGGACGAGGCCGCAGCACGCCATGCGGCCGCTTAGTCTCGTCGCCCAAGCGGCAATCATTGCCTACCGCTATTCACTGTCACCCTTCCTGCACCTGTGCGGTGTGCGGTGTCGGCATGAGCCGAGCTGCTCAGCTTACGGGCTGGAGGCCTATCGCCGATACGGCATTGGCAAAGCAACCACTCTCACCGCCAAACGCCTCGGCAACTGCCGCCCCGGCGGGACATGGGGTCACGACCCGGTGCCTTAGGCTGGATGCGTAACCAGAGTGACCGAGATTGGCCCTTTTCTATCGTTGTTGATGGTCAGGGCGAGCGGCTTAGAACGCTCCAAAGCGGTCGCTGGGGCAAGGGCAGGATTTCGCCAACAGAGGGAGTAGTGATCATATTGGCGAAAGACCGGTTTGAGGCGTGTTTATAAAATTCAATCACTTACTGCTTTTGACATTCAGGTCATACGGTCTGCCAGTGAGCGGAAAAATCAACTTACTGCAATGCTAATTCGAATTGACCGCCAAAAGGATAACTTCTTTGATTTCGGATAAGCTTTGCTTCCCAGTCAATCATGATTTTTACTCGAAGATATGGGTCTACAAAAACGTAGGCACCTGTATCTTGAGTCTGGGCAAGTAAGCCTTCATCTCGGACTGAGGAGAGTACTTCTTTCACAGAGTTGACGCTTTCAAAGTCAACGCCAAATTTTTCTGATCTAAAGATTGTATCGGGACTCATTCCATCGTGCCAGCTGTAGGTCATCCTCAACAGCAACTCGAACTCAAGCTCCGACCTTCCACGATATGAGATCTTGGACTTACGGGAGAAATTGTTCCGTGCCATCGGCATAGCTGCTCGAACTACCTCGGTTGAGATCGTTCTATTGGGGCGCGCCTCTGCCAGCTCGCAAACCTCCCCACCCAGATAATGGAGTGTGTAGGGATATCCCGCAGAGCACTTGATGAGATAATCGAGCGCAGCACTGTCATAGGCAAAGCCTGAAAGGCTAAAACCTTTTTGGAAGAAGGTACGCACGTCGCTTTTTCGTAACCGCGATAGCCGTATCTCAGTTAGGCTTCTCGCTAAGCTCAGATGCTCTCTCAAAAGCGAATCGCTCGAATATGCTGCGCCAACAACGATGAAGTGGACGCGTTTTGTTCCTTCTAAATGGCTGCATGCCCGGAGAAGGTGCGGTAGATGCACATGCACTGAGTCATCACTCGAGGTCTTTGGAAGTACTTCGTGCTCGTCGAGAATGATGACCAATCCTTTTTCAGGGGCAAGCTTAGAGAGAACTTCTGCAACTGCGTCGGCATCGAGTGGGTTCAGCTCCTGGCGGTGGAACTGTTTGGTCTCGTGATAGTCGCCCCCCCCCCCAGCAAGTTCATTGAGCCGCCGGTTCTCTTCTCAGTTCTTGCAGGCTCATCGAAGTATCCAAGTTTCCCAAGGATTCTTTCAATTAGCCCACGGTGTTTCAGCCCTGGTGAAGCCAGTATTGTTACCACACCGAACCCATCAGCAGCGATCGAGGAACTAAAATGATCTCGTAGGGTGGTTTTTCCAACACCTCGCTGACCAAATACTACGGCATGTGCACCTGGTGTTCGAACCACTTTGTTTAACTTAGAAAATTCTTCATCTCGGCCAACAACCACCTCTCTTTTCTTTGTCCAAAGAGTAGGGACGAAGACCTCGGAGTAGTGGTAAGTTTGCTGCGGCACAACACCTCCCTAGAATTGAGTGAGAACGTAGCTCGATTCTCGGTCTATTCGGAAATCCAAGGCGTCTGATCATTTGTCCCTGACAAATAAGCCTCACGCTTCGGGCCTTCGGCCTAGCGAGTAGGATGTCGAAAAAGGGGCAAACCTGCTCAGCAATCCTATACTCGGAGCGTCCTAAACTCGCCAAAGTCAGCCGTTCGCGCGGGTCAATCTGGTGGCCGCTTCTGGCGATTTGTTGCCATTTTGACTGAGTGCGAACCCCATCCTGCCCCATAGTCTGTGGTTGCTGCTGGCGTCCTATCGCTTTGGCCTTTAGCGTCGAGCGCTGGGGCAGGGCCGGGGGCAAGGCATGGAGAAGACCGAACAATCGGGCGTGGGACGGTTTTTTCGCATTTTGATCGCCATCATGGGCGTTCTTTGGTTGGCGCTGCTTCTCTTTGTGGCGTCTGAATTCGCCTTCATGTTCCTCATCTTCACGCTGACCGCCTATGGCGACATCACTGAGCCTTGGACCCTCGCCAACACGCTCGTGCACTTCGCGATGTATGCGAGCTTCATCCTGATCCCCCTGGGCATCGGATTTCTTGCCATCCGGATTGGGTTTGGCCCTATGACCGTCCGGGATTTTGCGCGCGTGACCTCAGGTTATTGGACGATGTCCTGGTCTGTGATGTTTGGACTGGTGATGGGTTCGCAGGTCTTGAATAAGCTCGTTTCCACACGACCTGTGCTGTCAGCGGGTTGGATCGAGCGCGGCACCACCGCGGCGTTCGATCTGCTTTCGGCAGGTGCTTGGATGTTCGTCATGCCCATCGCTTTGGGGATGGTCATCGGGCGCTTGGCAAAGGCGACCCCTTGACCATAATGAAACCAGCGGCGCACACGGTGTGCGTAGCGAGACGTAAGCGAAGCGATGCCCAGGAACATGCTCCCAGACGGTGCCCAGCACGCCATGCGGCCGGTTAGCCTGCTCGCCCAAGGCGCGATCGTCGCTTACCGCTACACGCTGTCCCCGTTCTTGCACCTGTGCGGTGTGCGCTGTCGGCATGAGCCCAGCTGTTCCGCCTACGCTTTGGAGGCTTACCGCCGGCACACGCCGGCGGTTGCTACCACGCTCACCGCCAGGCGGCTCTGCAACTGCCGTCCTGGAGGCACCTCGGGTTACGACCCCGTGCCTTAGCGCGCTTGCCCTTGACCTGGTGGAAAGGTGCGGCGCACACACTTCGATGAGAACACACAAGGCTCCACCATGCCCAAAATTACGGTACCTGACGGCGCAGAACGCGCCTTTGATCACCCTGTCTCCGGCGCGGATATCGCGGCCGATATCTCCAAGTCGCTGGCCAAGAAAGCCATCGCGGCCAAAGTGAACGGCGCGGTGGTCGATCTTGATCTTCCGATCACGGAGGATGCCCAGGTCGCCATCGTCACGCGCGATGATGAAGACGGCCTTGAGCTGATCCGCCACGACGCCGCGCACCTGCTCGCCCAGGCGGTGCAGGAGCTCTATCCCGGCACGCAAGTGACGATCGGCCCGGTCATCGACGACGGCTTCTACTATGACTTTGCCCGGGAAGAGCCGTTCTCGACGGAGGACTTCGAGAAGATCGAGGAGAAGATGGCCGAGCTGGTCGACGCTGACTTGCCCACGGTCCGTGAGGTCTGGGACCGCAATGATGCGATCGCCAAGTTCAAGGATATGGGCGAGCACTACAAGGCGGAGATCATCAGTGATCTGCCTGAAAGCGAGTCGATCACGGTCTATCACCATGGCGATTGGTTCGATCTCTGCCGCGGTCCACACCTTCCGTCCACGAAGCATATCGGCAAGGCCTTCAAGCTGATGAAGACGGCTGGCGCCTATTGGCGCGGTGACCATCGCAACGCGATGTTGCACCGCATCTACGGCACGGCCTGGCGCGATAACAAAGAGCTGAAGCAGTACCTTCACCGGCTGGAGGAGGCAGAGAAGCGGGACCACCGCAAGCTCGCGAAGGTCATGGACCTCTTCCACATGCAGGAGGAGGGGCCTGGCTCCATCTTCTGGCACCCCAACGGTTGGACGTTGTTCCAGGTGCTGATCAATTACATGCGCCGTCGCCAGGAAGACGCGGGCTATGTGGAGATCAACACGCCTGATCTGCTCGACTATTCCCTGTGGGAGACGTCGGGCCACGCTGCAAAGTTCGGCGAGAACATGTACTCCACGGTCATGCCTGACGAGCGGAAGTACGCGCTGAAGCCCATGAACTGTCCGGGCGGTGTGCAGGTCTACAACCACGGCATTCGTTCGTATAGGGAGCTTCCCCTGCGGATGGCCGAGTTCGGCAAGGTGCACAGGTATGAGCCTTCGGGCGCGCTTCACGGGATGATGCGTGTACGCCACTTCACGCAGGATGATGCGCACATCTTCTGTACGCCGGACCAGCTGCAGGACGAGTGCCTGACGATCGTCGATCTGATCCTCGATATCTACAAGGATTTCGGATTTGATGACGTGCGGATCAAATTCTCCGACCGGCCTGAGGCGCGGATTGGCGATGACAGCGTCTGGGACAAGTCCGAGGCGGCGCTGAAGAATGCGCTGGAGGCCACGGGTCTTCCGTACACGACGAACCCAGGCGAGGGCGCTTTCTACGGGCCGAAGCTTGAGTTCGTGCTGCGTGACGCCATTGGCCGGGACTGGCAGTGCGGGACGCTGCAGGTGGACTTCAACCTGCCTGAGCGGTTCGATGCCTCGTTCATTGCGGAGGACGGCGCGAAGCAGCGTCCGGTGATGCTTCACCGTGCTTTGTTCGGCTCGCTTGAGCGGTTCACGGGGATCTTGATTGAGCATTACGCTGGCTCGTTCCCGCTGTGGCTGGCGCCGCGGCAGGCGGTCGTTGCGACGATTACGTCGGATGCGGATGATTACGCCCACGAGGTGATGGTCGCGCTGCGCGATGCTGGTCTTCGCGTCGAGGCCGATACGCGGAACGAGAAGATCAACTACAAGGTTCGTGAGCATTCGAGCACGAAGGTGCCTGCGATCCTCGTGGTAGGTGGCCGTGAGGCTGAGGAGCGGACGGTGTCGATCCGGCGGCTCGGCTCGAAGGAGAGCCGGACGCTGCCCCTGGACGAGGCGATCCGTGGACTGAAGGCTGAAGCGACGCCTCCTGATCTTCGGTGATCGCGAGCCTTCGTCCTCTCTGGTTGATCCTGGCGTCCCTGGCGCTCGTCCCGTTTTTGCTGTTCAGCTACCGCGGGACGGGCGTCGTGATGCTGGCCTATTGGGTGGCGGCGATGCCGCTCGCGCTGGTTGGCTGGTCATGGCTGACCCGCGCGCAGCCATGGCTGATCGCACTCCTCGCTCTTGTGGTGTACGGATGTTTCTCCGTGATCTGGTCCCCGTCGAGCAAAGCGCCTGAGGCGTTTGTCTACATCATCCTTGTGCTGACGGGTGGGCCGCTCGTGGCTCATGGGCGGATCAGGCCTGAGCTGTTCATGTGGTGTATGTTCCTTGCCGTCGCTGCGCTCCTCGCCGACGCAGTGACGGGTAACGCCATCCGCGGGCTGGTCCCGCCGGACAACACGCCTTTGAAAGATGCCTCGTTCACGGGACGCGGCGTGACCCTCGCGCTGCTTCTGCTCCCCGCCGCGGTGCTGGCGGCTTACAGAACAGGCGGCTGGCGGCTTGGTCGCGGGGCGATTGTTCTTGCTGGGATCGCAGCGGCATCGACGCCGGTCGCGCTCAACGGCGTGATGCTGCTTGGCGGTCTGGGCGTCATGGTCATGACGGCGCTCACGCCAAAGATCGGTCTACGGATGATCGTGCTTGCAGGCGGGGTGGTGATGGCTGCGCCCTTCGCGCTGGCGGCGTTCTTGCCTGACGTGGAGACACTGCAGCAGATTTCCAGCATCCCTGACAGCTTCGTACATCGCCTGATCATCTGGCGTACCGTCCTCGATGCCTGGCTCGCAGGCGGGCTTCTGTTCGGCGAAGGCGCGCGCGCGACGGCGGAGCTGTTTGCGCAAGGCGGCACCGTCACTCTGGCCAGTGGCGCTGTGCTGCCCCTTGTTTCCGTGCACCCGCATAACGCGCCTACGGAGGTTCTCTATGACCTCGGTCTGACGGGATACAGCCTCCTGCTGGCTGCTTATGTCTTCGCGGCGAGAGCGCTTCTTGGTCGTCCGATCAGGCGGGACATGGCCGCGGTGCTAGCGGCGACACTGTGGGGAGCGTTCGTCGTTCTCTCCCTCGACTACAGCATCTGGAGTGAATTCATTCCGTGTACGCTGGTGATCGCGGCGTGGTGGCTACGCGTCTTGTCAGGGCAGGGCGGGCGATGATCTCCGTCGTCATCGTCAGCTACCGGACGGGGCCGATCCTCTGGGAGAGCCTCAAACATGCTCTTAATGCGGAGGGTGTGGGCGAGGTCATCCTCGTCGACAATGGCAACCCTGACGATGTCAGCCAGCGCCTCCAAGAGATGGTCAGCCAGAACGCGCGGCTGACGCTGATCACCGGACATGGAAACATCGGCTTCGCGAAAGCCTGCAATCTCGGCGCGTCCCGTGCGCGCGGCGAGCATCTTCTGTTTCTGAACCCAGATGCGCTGCTGCCCACGGAGGGCGCGCTCGATTTGCTCCGTGCAGGGCTGACTTACGGCGGAGAGACATGGGCGGCTGGGCCGAAACTTCAGAACCCTGATGGTTCAGAGCAGCGAGGATCGCGCCGTGCGATCCTCACGCCGTGGAACGCGTTCATCGAGGCGGCGCGGCTCTACAAGCTCATGCCCAACCATCCGTACTTCAAACGGTTCAACGATCACGAGGCGACGCCCGTAAGGAAGCCGACGGCGGTGCCATGCCTGTCAGGCGCTGCATTCCTGGTGCCTCGCGCGACGTGGGAAGAGCTGGGCGGTATGGATGAGCGCTTCTTCCTCCATGTGGAGGATGTCGATTTCTTCCTCAGGCTGAGCAAAATCGGCGGGCGAGCGATCTACGTTCCCGATGCCCAGGTCATCCACCACAAGAGTTCCAGCGAAGTGGACCCGCTGTTCATCGAGCGGCGCAAGAAGCAGAGCCTCAACCTCTACTTCGCCACGCACTTCAAGGACGTCTATCCGCCTGGATTCCTCACACTCCTGCGCGCGATGCTGTGGGCCAGCTTCGCGTTTCGCAGTGTCGTGTTCAGGGTGCGCGGGAAGGCTTAGCTTTTCTTCGCCGCCGCGAGTTCGGTCTTCAGCCGCTCGACCTCATCGCGAAGGGCTTCGACTTCGCCATCTTTCGCAGGCATGCCGCCGCCATGGGGACCACCGTGACCGGCGGTACCTTTAAGGCCGAACATGGCCATGCCTTGCTCGAACAACGCCATGTTGTTCCGCGCTGCATCCTCAAAAATCTTCATGCCCGACTGCGGCGCAGCAAAGGCCTCAGAGAACGATTGACGCATGGCCTCTTGGTTCTTGCGGAAGGCTTCCATCGAGGCTTCGAGATAGCTTGGAACGAAGCTCTGCAGGTTGTCGCCGTAGAGGCCGATCAGCTGGCGCAGGAAGCGCACGGGCAGAAGGTTCTGACCCTTGGTCTCTTGCTCAAAAATGATCTGAGCGAGCACGGTCCGCGTTAGGTCATCGCCTGATTTTGCGTCCACAACGACGAAATCTTCGCCGGCTTTGACCATCTCCGCGAGGGTCTCGAGCGTGACATACGTCGAGCTCTTCGTGTTGTAGAGCCGCCTGTTCGCGTACTTCTTAATGACGATCTCATCGCCAGTCTGCGTTTCGCCCTTGCCATCTTGAGCTGTGGGTTGTTCGAGAGCCATACAAAACCGCTTTCCTCACCTGGTGATCGGCGTTAGCGGAGTGCGAAGGAAAAGAAAATCCCGTGTGTCCCCGCGCTGCAATATCGCAGCTGCAAAAGCTGCCGGGGAGGGATGAAGGAGTGATTGATGGGACAAGAAGTTGTTATTGCGAGCGCCGCTCGGACGGCGATCGGTAGCTTCGGCGGAACGCTGGCCCCGGTGTCGGCACCGGATCTGGGCACCGTTGCAGTCAAAGAGGCGCTGAGCCGCGCAGGTGTTGATGCTGAGGCTGTGGATGAAGTCATTCTCGGCAACGTCCTGACGGCCGGCCTGGGCCAGAACACGGCGCGCCAAGCCTCGATCAACGCGGGCATCCCTCAGGAGCGCCCGGCCATGACCATCAACCAGGTCTGCGGCTCAGGCCTGCGTACGGCGATGCTGGCAGCTCAGGTCATCAAGAACGGTGACGCGAAGGTCGTCGTTGCTGGTGGTCATGAGAACATGTCGGCTGCGCCCCATGCTTCGAACATGCGCAACGGCACGAAGATGGGCCCGGTCAGCCTCGTCGACACGATGATTGTCGATGGCCTTTGGGATGCATTCAACAACTACCACATGGGCCAAACGGCTGAGAACCTGGCTGAGAAGTACCAGATTAGTCGCGATGCTCAGGACGCGTTTGCAGCGGGCTCACAGCAGAAAGCGGCCGCTGCGCAAGAGGCTGGCTATTTCGATGCTGAGATCACCCCGGTGACCATCAAAAATCGCAAGGGCGACATCGTCTTTGACAAGGACGAGTATATCCGCGGCGGCACCACGGCTGAAAAGCTCGGCGGCCTGCGCCCGGCCTTCGCCAAAGAGGGTTCGGTCACGGCGGGCAACGCGTCGGGCCTCAACGACGGCGCAGCGGCGTTGGTCCTGATGTCGATGGACGAAGCGGAAGCCCGCGGCGTCACTCCGCTGGCCCGCGTGGCAGGCTTTGCCCATTGCGGCGTTGACCCGGCCATCATGGGCATTGGCCCGGCGCCGGCATCGCGTTTGGCTCTCGAGAAAGCTGGCTGGTCGCTCAACGATCTCGACCTGATCGAGGCGAACGAAGCGTTTGCCGCTCAGGCTCTCTCGGTGGGCAAAGAGCTCGGCTGGGATCCGGAGAAGGTCAACGTCAACGGCGGCGCCATCGCCCTCGGCCACCCGATCGGTGCATCGGGCGCGCGGATCCTCACCACGCTGCTGCACGAGCTGAAGCGCCGCGAAGTGAACAAAGGCCTCGCCACCCTCTGCATCGGCGGCGGCATGGGCGTCGCGATGTGCGTTGAGCGCCTTCACTAAGCGCCGATCACGGCTATGAGAGAGGGCTCGCTCCGGCGGGCCCTTTTTTCATCCCTGCGTTCAGAGGGAACTCTATGTCCGAGCCGACAGGCATCCGCCCGCCCAAGGGCCTCTTCTACGAAGCCCGCCGCGCGCTGGTTCTTTGGCTCTATGGCTTGTCAGGTTGGAAGGTGGAGGGGACGGCACCCGAGACGGATAAGTTCGTCGTGATCGCCGCGCCGCACACATCGAACTGGGACCTGCCGTTTATGCTGGGCGTGGCCTTCAAGTTTCGCATCCGCCTCAATTGGATGGGGAAGGACAGCCTGTTCAAACCGCCCTTCGGCTGGCTGATGAAGGCGCTCGGCGGCATCCCCATCGACCGGTCCAAGGCGAACAATGTCGTCGCCCAAGTGGTTGAGATTTATGAGCAATCCGAAAGCCTTGCGATTGCCATCCCGCCCGAAGGCACCCGCGGCCGTGTCCGCATCTGGAAGACAGGCTTCTACAACATCGCCCACGGCGCTGGCGTCCCCATCGCCTTGGGTTTCCTCGACTACAAACGCAAAGTCGGCGGCATCGGCGGCGTCTACGAAACCACTGGCGACTACGAAAAGGACTTAGAAGCGATCAAAGCCTTCTACGCAGGCGTCACCGGCAAGCACGATGAGAAGTACAATGAGGCTTGAGGTGGCCCCCAAACTTGGAGCTAACGTTCGACTTCGCGCAACGCGCCGTCAACGATAGTGTCTGCATCAGAATTAAAGTAGAAATTCGCCATAACCCATTCATTGCGTGATCCATGTACGAAGTCCGCGCGTATAAATACCCAGCCATTCCCACCAATGTAGGCGTATCCATAGTATTGGCGGAGTGCACTTCCAAGTTCGATGACACCGATATTGTCAACATAGCGGTCTTTTTTTGGGTCCTGTGTTTGCTCAAAGAATTTAATTGCAGCATCGGATTGAGGTGACATGAGGTTAAGTTCGTTAAAAAGTTTGCGAACGCTCGACATGCCATCGTTCTTGATGTCATCTAAGATATCCTGGAATTCAGCATCCGGATCCTTCGTTGTGAAAAGCTTCGTGTCTTCCTGAGCAAGCGCGCCTTGTGTCGAAGCTGCTGCAAAAACTGCAGCTCCCATCAATGCGCCTCTAAGTCTAACCAATAGTGCCTTGGTCATCGTTCTCTCCCGTTTTCTCACCTAACAACTCTGCCCACGTCGTCACCGCTAACATTTGTCACTGTGGTTTCAAAGGGATAACTACCGGAAGCCGATATATGATCGCGCTTCCTTCACTTTTCGCCATCCGCTTTAGCGGGCTAAGGACCTCTTCTGGTTGTACTCCTAACAGGTTGTCCGGGGGCTCTTGCGGTATAGTTCGCGGGCATTGGGAGACCTGTTCGCTGCGGCTCGAGACAACATCTAGGTGGCCGTTGATCCGAATGCCTTGAAGCGCTTGTAAGACCACCAGCGAGTGTTCGAGAGAACTCAAAGCTATCACAATCTTCCGCGCAGGCGTCGTCGGGATGAATGATGAAAAGTACAACTACGTGTAGAGCGATCGGTCGCCTTTTTGGCAGCCACTTTAGAAGGTTGCTTTCAATATCAGTATCTAGCCCGAGTGATCTCATATGATAATGGCGATGTTTTGATTAAGTCATAGTTTTTGAGTTCAAATCCAAAATCCTAGGCTTGAGATGAACTTATCAGTTTCGTTTGTGTCGCTATCCAATGCGTCCAGTGGTTTGCTCAAAGACAACTTTGCGTTAACCTTCCTCCAGAGTGGGAGAGGTTCTATGAGCAAGCAACACGCAACCCTAGGTGCCGCTTTGGTCTTTGGGGGCAGTGCTCTCGTAGGCGCTGAGGCGGCGACGGTTCAGGCAACCGCTTTCTCAGATCTTGTCGGTGTGCAGCGGACGGAAACGCCCTTTAACCTCGTAGGGCCGAACATCGCCCAGGGCCGCGGTGCCCAAGCGGACCGATCTCTTTTCCCTGGGGGACAGCCGTCACCAGCGTTCAGTTCAGTCCGCGGTTTCGGTGCGGCGGCGGAGTTCACCGATGGCAGTGTTGGCGTCGATGCTGCGAGCGACATCTTCCACACCTGCGGCGAGGCAGGCTGCGATGGCGAGGGGCTGCAGTTCGTGCCCTTTGCGACGATCACGACGAGCGGGACTTACACCGAGACGTTCACCAACGACGGGCCTGCGAGCCTGTTCACCCTCGACTACACGCTGAACGCCGGTTCTGCAGTCCTGACCGATATCCGGTCCTTCGACGCCTCGGGAACGCTGCCCATAGATGAGCCGGGGGAGCGGTATGAGCAGTCGAGCTTGGTCGAGTGGTTCGTCAATGGGCAGCGTGTTTATGCCTACGGTTTTGGCATCACGAGCATGGGCATAAACACCTTGATGCCCTTCGAAGAGGAGTTTGGGCGCGGCCTGTTCCCCGATGCCACGTGCGATAAACTCGATGAGACCTCGACCTCGTGCATGGTCCCGGAATTCGATGGCCAGGTGGAGCTCGGAACCTTCGGCGTGAACGAGCAGTTCACACTGTCCCTCGTCGTGACGTCGTTCTCCTACACCGCTGCCGGTTGGGGCGATTGCGATGACTCTCGCGTGGACTGCTTCGGCGATGTCGGCCGTGCGGCGACCCGGTTTGGTGATCCTGGATCGCCCTCGGGTGTTCCTGAGATCATCTTTGATTTCTCCTCATCGCCAGCACAGCCCGTCCCCGTTCCAGCGGCGTGGGTGTTGTTCGCCGGGGCCGGTGCGTTCCTGCGCAAACGCCGCAAATAGACTAGTGGTCTGACCAGCGGCGCATCAGGTGATGGAAGACGCGCAGCGCCTTCCTAGCCTTGGGATCGCTAGGATCCGCCTGGTAGAGCGTCTTCGCCACCTCTTCGAGGTCGGACAGCACTTCCCGATCTTCGACGCTGCGCACATGGCTTTGGATCCAGCCCACCGCGGCCAGGCGCTCGCCCTTCGTGACTTCTGAGACGCGATGCAGCCGATCGGTCGGGTACAGCACCGCATCACCGGCCTTGGGTTTGAACGCCTCGAAGTGCTCACCGTTGCCGCGCAGGTCGATCTCCAGCGCGCCGCCGTCGTAGGTCTCCGGATCGCTCAGGAAGACGGTGAAGGAGAGGTCCGTCCGGAACCCGCCAGGAATCGGCAGGAGCGCGTTGTCGAAGTGCTCGCCGTAGAGATCGCCTGGTTCGTACCTGCTGATCATCAAGCCGCCGAGCTTGGCGGGTCGCGCCGCCCGCAAGACATCCTGGGAGCTCCCCAGCGCTTGGAACAGGGCCTGCTCAATCGTTGCCCACCCTGCGCAGGCGCGATCGAGCTGAGCGTTCTTCTTAGCGTTTTGAAGCGCGGTCCCCGTCGTGCTCGCACCATCCAGCCAGGGCCCTTGGCCCGAAAGCGTCCGGATTTGGGCAACATCCTCCTTGCCGAGCAGGTTTTGGATCTCAACGAGCACGCTGTCTGCCTACCACGTCTCAGCATTTTCGCTGCCCTCTCAATTTTAACGACGCGCTTTCACCGGCCAAAAACGTTTTTCTATCACATTTGTCATCGGGTATCCGATGGCGCCTCGGGGTGGGGTGCGTCGGCTTTGGGAGAACCGTGTGATGCGGCTCAAGGTGGCGTTCAGCCTCGTGCTGATGTCGGTGGGATTGTGCGGGTGTGAGACCGTGGGTTTCATGACCACGCCTGGTATTCTGCTCAGCAGGGACCGTGCGGAATGCCGGGCCATGAACGACTACCTTGAGCGCAACCGGTGCCTGGCTGCGTGCTGGGAGCGTCAGCAGATCTTGTGGGAACAAGAGGCCATTCGCGATCGCGAGGCCCGGAGGCCGACGACTTTGGCGGACGACCCTGATTTGGCGCGGGCGATTTACGGGGGCTAGGGCTTTTCTCCCTCCTCCTTCCGTGCGACCGTTCGGCGTGGGTGAAGGAGGTGCTCCATGCGCACAGCACTGTTTTTGTTGGTCTCGTCGGTTGCTCTCAGCCTGACGGGGTGCAGCACCACAGCGGACAAACAGGTCCTCACCGCGGCCTACGAAAGCTGTAAGGACCGTGATCCGGGTGACGCGCGGAACCGCTGCATTGAGGGCGAGCGCCAGCGGCTGAGCGTTGAGCAGAATGAGCGCAACGAGGCCTGCCTCGAGGAAATCGCCAAGCAGCAGGATCGTCAGGCGATGATCCGCGGCGGGCGCGCTGGTGATCCCCTGACAACCGCGGCCACGGGCGAATGCGATGGCGGCTATGTGGGCAATCGGGTGTGGGGGATCGGTCCTTAAACCAGCCTCGCCGACGATGACTGCGAACACCGCTGGTCTTTGCAAATCTGACCGCTATAGGGCGCGTGAGCGGACGGGCTGCATCGCGTGATTGATGTTGTGCATTCTCCCGCCGCGCCAGACACACGCAAGAAAAGGGAGAACCCCATGAGCAAAGTTGCAATCGTCACCGGCGGCACCCGCGGTATCGGCAAATCCATCTCCAAGCGCCTGAAAGACGACGGCTACACCGTCGCGGCCATCTATGGCGGCAACGCCGAAGCCGCGAAGGCCTGCGAAGAGGAGCTCGGCATCGCGAGCTACCAGTGCGACGTCTCTGATCCCGAGGCCTGCGAGAAAGTGATCGCGCAGATCGAAGCTGACCACGGCGGCGTGGCTGTCTTGGTCAACAATGCGGGCATCACCCGTGATGGCGCCTTCCACAAGATGAGCGTCGATCAGTGGCGCGCCGTGATCTCCACGAACCTCGACTCGGTCTTCAACATGACCCGTCCGGTCATCAACGGCATGCGCGACCGCGGCTTCGGCCGGATCATCAACATCAGCTCGATCAACGGCCAGAAGGGCCAGTTTGGTCAGACGAACTATTCCGCAGCGAAAGCTGGCCTCCTCGGCTTCACCCGCGCGCTGGCCATGGAAACGGCACGCAAGGGCATCACCGTGAACGCGTTGGCTCCGGGCTACATCGCCACGGATATGACCTCAGGCATGAAGCAGGAAGTCCTCGACTCGATCGTCTCAGGTATCCCGATCGGCCGGATGGGTACGCCTGAAGAAATGGCCCACATGGTGGCGTTCCTTGCCGCTGAAGAAAGCGCTTTCATCACCGGCGCGGTCCTCACCGCGAATGGTGGTCAGTACATCGCTGCGTAGGCAAAAAACCTCAGTATTTGAGACAATTGCTTTGAAGGGGTCCGCTTGCGGACCCTTTTTTGTCTCTGGACGAAGAAAGTTCTGTCTGCCCCAGGTTTGCCCCAACTCTGCCCCATTTGGCGGCGAGCAAAGGTCCGTGGGAAACTTGAAGGAGGATCGCCATGCACGTCCTCGTTGAACGTCGCTACATCTTCAAACGCCGCGAGAAGCGAGGCCGCGTTGCCTTCGCCGCGATCGCAGCAGCACTTACCGGCATGACCGTTCAGGTCGCCGATGCCACCACGACGGGCGGTTACCGCGCTGAGTTTGCGGTTGACCAAACCGCTCCGCTGATGGTCGCCCTCGCGGCACCCGAATAGTGGCTAATGAAGCTGCGGGGCTTCGCCGAGATGGCCGCGGTTGAGGAGCAGCTCTGCGATTTGGACGGTGTTGAGGGCCGCGCCTTTTCGCAGATTGTCTGAGACGACCCAGAGGTTGAGGCCATTCTCGACCGTCGAGTCCTCGCGGATCCGGCTGATGAAGGTGGCGAAATCGCCCACGCACTCCACCGGCGTGACGTAGCCCCCATCTTCATGCTTATCGACCACCAGGCAGCCTGGCGCCTCGCGCAGGATCGACCGGGCTTCTTCGGCGGAGAGGGGCCTCTCCAGCTCCAGGTTCACCGCTTCGGAGTGACCGACAAAGACCGGGACCCGAACGCAGGTCGCGGTCAGTTTGATCTTGGGATCCAGCATCTTCTTGGTCTCCGCGACCATCTTGAACTCTTCCTTTGTCGAGCCGTCGTCGAGGAAGACATCGATATGCGGGATCACGTTGAAGGCGATCTGTTTGGTGAACTGCTGGGGCTCAGCGTCCTGGGCGACGAAGATGCCTTTGGTCTGCTGGAACAGCTCATCCGAAGCTTCTCGGCCTGCGCCGGAGACGGATTGGTAGGTCGCGACCACCACGCGCTTGATCGTCGCCGCATCGTGGATCGGTTTCAACGCCACCAGCAGCTGCGCCGTGGAGCAGTTGGGGTTCGCGATGATGTTCCGCTTCTTGAAGCCATCGACGGCGTCCGGGTTCACCTCTGGGATGATCAGCGGCACATCAGGGTCGAGACGGAAGGCGGAGGAGTTGTCGATCACGATCGACCCAGCCGCCGCCGCTTTCGGTGCCCATTCCTTGGCGACATCGCCGCCTGCCGCGAAGATCGAGACTGTTGCCTTGCTGAAGTCGAACTGAGCCAGATCCTGGCAAACCAAGTCCTTGTCGCCGTAGCTCACTTCGCGACCGAGGGAGTTGCGCGAGGCGAGGACGAAGACCTCATCCGCGGGGAACATCCGCTCGGCCAGGATGGCGAGGACCTCTTGGCCCACCATTCCGGTGGCTCCTACGACGGCAACAGTGATGGGCATGGGGCGCTCCCGCAGCATAGTGGTTGTGCAGCGCACCCTATAAGCACGCCTGCGAAGGGCCGCTAGCCCTTCGTCTCACGTTCGGGATGGAGGGCATCGTTGGCGCCGGTAATCCGTACCAGGTCAGCCAGAAGGCTCGCCGCAACATGGTCGGGGGCAGGGGGCTTCTCGCGGAAGTCATCGCGGTGGGCATGCCACCAAAGCGCCAGCTTGTAGGTGCAGTCTTGCAGTGTCAGCGCCGGCAGCCGGTCAGCGGCGTCGATCACACGGCTCGCCATGTCATCACCCAACGCGCCCAGCGAGCCATCCTGCATGGCGATGTGGAGCCGGAACAGCTCCCTGTGGGCGTTAATCGAAGCGGGGCGGTGCTCGGCGGCATCGCAAATACGTTCGATGGTCAGTTCAAGGTTGTCGGCACGGGGCGAAGTGCTCTCAGGCGCGCCCGCTGCCTCGTCAGGCGATTGCGTCATGATATCCTCAATGTCTTGGAATTCGGAGCGCGCACCTGCGATTGTGCGGTGCAAAACGCATGTCCCGCGTCTAGAGGACAAACCGACTGCTACGCGGACTTTTTCGCTCCTGCGTTGGGCTGTATGACAACGTGTTTCCGCTAACCCGAAAACTGAGGACCAAGCGATGATCGATATTCTCGGCTTTGCGCGCGATGTGCAGTCTTGCCGGAAGTTTCGTGCGCTGACCGTGAAAACGATCAGGACTTTCGCGCCCTTAGGGGTGAAGCGGCTGAGTTATCATCATGTGCCTCCTTGGGGTTCTGAAGATAGGACAAATTCGCTCACGGTGCTGTCGTATGGATTTCCTGTAACTTGGCTCGATCGCTATAAAAATCGGCAATACAGCACCCTCGACCCGGTCCCCCGGCGGGCTTTGCATTTGGGGAAAGCGTTCTACTGGTCCGAAGCGGCCAATGACCCAGACGCAACCGCCGAGGAGCGCGCCTATTTTGCGGATGTGGACACGGCGGCCATCGGCGATGGCCTGGCGGTTCCGGTCTTTGGGCCCCACGGCCGCAATGGCTATGTGGGGATGGGAAGTGGGCAGGCGGTACGCGGTTTCTCGCCTGACACAGAACTCGCCTTGCAAGTGATGGCGCAGGTGGCGCATCTCAGGTTCTGCGCGCTTTTGGCCGCCGAGGCGGGGGAGCCGATCACTCTATCGAGCCGCGAGCATGATGTCCTCGTCTGGATGTCCCAGGGTAAGAGCAACGCAGTGATCGCCGATATCCTCACCGTCTCGCCGAACACCGTGGACACCTACGTCCGCCGGATCTTCAAGAAGCTGGGCGTTGCTGACCGCGTGACGGCCAGCTTGCGCGGTATGGCGCTGGGCCTCCTCGACTGAACGTTTGGCAACCCGCGGCCGCCTTCAGGAATTTGGTAAGAAATCGGTCACCATATCGAGCCTCGCCACATCCTGCGGCTTGGTGTAGGCACCGCCTTTGGATGGTGGCGCGAGGTCGCCACGCTGGGGCTGCTTGAGGAGCATTTGATGGAAGAGCAGGTCATCGCGCAGAACGCGATCGGCACGGAATTTGGTGCCATGGCCATGTTTGCACAGGCCGACCCTGTGGTGAAAGCAGTGATGATCGTGCTCGCGATTGCGAGTATCTGGTCTTGGGCTGTGATCATCGACAAGTCGCTGACCTTCAGCAAATTGCGTGGTCGCGCGAAGCGATTTGAGGATCAGTTTTACTCAGGTCGTCCGCTGGATGACCTATACCGCCGCCTGAAAGAGCGGATGGACCACCCCATGGCGCGGGTCTTCGTCGCCGGGATGGATGAGTTCGCCAAAAACATGCCCGCTGGCGGCTTTGCTCCGTCTTCGGTCCAGCGTGCTGAGCGCCGGATGATGGCTGAAGCGACCCGCGAGATTGAGAAGGCATCAAGCCAGCTCTCCGTGCTTGCCACCATCGGTTCGGTGGCGCCCTTTGTTGGCCTCTTTGGAACCGTTTGGGGCATCATGAATTCCTTCCAGGGCATCGCCCAGACAGGGGATGCCTCCCTTGCGGTCGTCGCGCCGGGTATTGCGGAAGCGCTCTTCGCGACGGCGATTGGCCTCGTGGCCGCTATTCCGGCTGTTGTGGGCTACAACCGCTACACCGCTGCACTGAACTCTTATGTGGCCCGGGTTGAGGGCTTCACCGGTGAGTTCACGGCGATCCTGAGCCGCCAGGCTGACGGGGGCCGTCAGTAGTGGCGGGCGGGCTCCTCCCAGGACCAGGCGGTTTCGGCGGCGGCGGCAAGCTGCGCCGCTCCTCCGTGCCAATGTCGGAGATTAACGTGACGCCGCTGGTCGACGTGATGCTGGTGCTGCTCATCATCTTCATGGTCGCCGCCCCGCTTCTGACGACCGGTGTTGAGGTGGAGCTGCCTGAAACCGACGCTGAGGCTGTCACCGAAGAGGTGGAACCGCTCTCCATCTCTGTCACAGCTGACGGCACGATCTACGTTCAAGAGACCGAGATTGCCTACGACGATCTGGTGGAGCACCTGCGCGCGATTTCTCAGGCTGGATACGATCAACAAATCTACATCCGCGGCGACCGCAACGTGCCCTATGACGACGTGATGAAGGTCCTGGGCCGGGTCCAAGCCGCTGGATTCAAAAACTTTGCGCTGATCACCGACTAGGGGGAGGGTTCTTTGCGCTATGCGTCCTTCCTCTCCACGCTCCTGCACTTGGGGGCGCTGTTCGGCGGAATCATCTTCGCGCCGTTCTTCACGACGGAACCGCCCCTTTATAAGCCGGTGATCCCAATCCAGCTTCTGTCGGAAGCTGAGATCGGTGAGGAATCGTCGGTACGTGCAGACCGGACGGCGGATGCGGTGGAGGACTTGCGCCCGATTGCTCCCGACGACGGGATTGAAGAGGTCGCGCTCCCAGAACCGCTGCCTGCGCCCTTGCCGCCGGAGCCTGAGCCCGAAGATCTGCAGCCGGACCCCGAGCTTTTGCAGCCGGAGCCGCCCAAGCCTGATCCGCCCAAGGAGAAGCCGCGCGAGCGCGAGCCCGACCGGATCGACGACCTCTCAGGCCTCGATGAGGTCCTGAAAGACCTCGAGGACGAACCCGATAAGGGCGCCCCCGCCGAAGTGCTGGACCCCGAGGGCTTGCGCAACACTGAACGGGTTGGCCTTGGCGATAAGCTGACGGCGGTTGAAGAAGACTTGGTTCGTGCACGGATGGTCGACTGTTACGACCAGCTCGCCGGTGTGCCGGATGCCGAGAACCTGGTGGTGATCATCCAATTCAAACTCGACCGTACCGGCGAAATCGTCGGCGATGTGAACGTAGAGAACAACATCGCGATCAATGTCTCAGGTAACCCCTACTGGAAGGCGACTCGCGACCGCGCCGTCCGCGCCGCCATCAAGTGCGCGCCTTACGACTATCTCCCCCAGGAGAAGTACGAGCAGTGGGACGACATGGAGCTCCGCTTCACCCCGCTGGGCGTGATGTAGGCTTCGCAACTCCAAACAAAAAAAGAGGCCGCGGACGCGACCTCTCTCTTTCAAGTCGTAGCTGATGCAGCTGTTACGCCGATGCTTTGCGACGGCGCGCTGCGAGGAGCGCTGCCGGTGCAAACAGCAGGGCTGCCGCAGGGACCGGGACCTCGGGTGCCACGTTGCCTTGCGCGAAGACGAGGTTGTCGGCCGACCAGATGTCGCCGACGTTCATTGCACCATCGCCGACCCCGGTGAACACGACCGATGTGATGGCGCTCATTGTGGTGAAACCGACAAAGCCGTCACCGTTGCTTGGGCCGCCACCCGGGAAGAGGATGTCGAAGAGCACGAAAGTCTGATCGCCACTCCCGTCGTTGATGGTGACCTGGACACCGTCAAAACTCGAGCTGTTCACACTGAAGACATCCATCCCGAAACCAATGATGGGAATGGGGAATGTCCAAATTTCGGTCGTCGGATTGTCACCGTCCGTGAAGGTTTCGTAGCGGCCGCCGGTCACCCTGTTTCCGAAGACGGTGCCGCCCTTCGTGACGGCCACGCCAGAATCGAACGTAAGGGGATCACCGGACGGGATATCGTTATCGAAGGTCTCCGAGGTCGTCGGAGCGCCTCCAATAGCGGCAGTGAAGTCCGCAAGATTGTCGTAAGTGGTCACGCCAGCGTGGGCGAAGCCAAAGGCGGAAAGAGCTGCCGCGCAGCCCATCAATGCTTGTTTCATGAGAACCCCTCTCTTCAAGCTGAAGTGTGAAAGGATATCGTGGTTAATGCGCATTAAGCAAGATGGTACCGCACCACTCGCGGCCGTTCAGACCGCTTGCGCGGCGGCGTAGGCTGAGGCCCAGGCCCATTGGAAATTGTAGCCGCCGAGCCAGCCGGTGACGTCGACCACCTCGCCTATGAAGTGGAGGCCAGGGACGGCTTTGGCTTCCATCGTTTTGGAGTTGAGGTCGTCGGTGTCCACGCCGCCGAGGGTGACTTCGGCCGTGCGGTAGCCTTCGGAGCCTTGGGGGATCACGCGCCAGTTGTGGACGGTGTCCGCTGCGGCCTGGAGCTTTTTGTCGGACCAGTCGGCAAGGTTGCCGCTCCACCCTTGCTGGGCGCAAAGGCTCTGCGCGAGACGCTTGGGCAAGGTCTCGGCGAGGGCGGTCTGAAAAGCTGTCTTCCCGCCAGCAGCACGGCGCACTTTCAGGGCCTCGAACACGTCGTTGGCGGGGGAGAGGTTCACAGCCACCGCGCCGCCTTCGCGCCAGTAGCTGGAGATCTGCAAGATCGACGGCCCTGACAGCCCGCGGTGGGTGAAGAGGAACCCGTCGCGGAAGGCGGTGGGTTTCTTCTTCCGCTTCCCGAAAGTGGCCTCAGGGTCAGCGGTGACGCTGGCTTCAACAGAGACGCCAGCCAGCTCCTTCGCCATGTCTTTGATATCGCCTTCGAAGGTGAGGGGGACAAGCGCAGGGCGGGGTTCGACGATCTTCAGGCCAAATTGCTCCGCAAGCTGATAACCAAAGCCCGTGGCGCCAATCTTCGGGATCGATTTGCCGCCCGTGGCGATCACCAGACGCTCCGTGTACAGCATCTCACCGTCAGCAACGACGCGGAAGCTTCGGTCGGTCTGGTCAACATGGGTGACCTCAATTCCCGAACGGACTTCGGCGCCGACTTGGCGGCAACCGTCGAGGAGCATGTCCGTCACCTGCTGTGCAGACTCGTCGCAGAAGAGCTGGCCTAGCGCCTTCTGGTGCCAGGCAATCCCTGCCGCATCGATGCGAGCGACAAAGTCCTGGGGCGTGAACCCGCGAAGGCCTGAGATCGCGAACTTCGGGTTCTGCCCAAGAAAGTGCTCAGGCTTGGTCCCCAAGTTGGTGAAATTGCACCGCCCACCGCCCGAGATCCTGATCTTCTCACCAAGCTTCGTCGCATGATCCAGCGCCAGGACCCGCTTGCCGCGCTTCCCCGCCTCCCAAGCAAAGAAAAGCCCTGCTGCACCAGCACCGATGACGATCGCGTCGAAAGAGGGGGAGGTCACGGGGCGGGGTCCTTTGAAATCGGCATAGGCCCGGACCTGTAAAACTTGTGAGGTTCACGGCGGGCGCGTGATCGGCTATCACAGGGCGACGGGATCTCAACGAAAGAGTTTAGCACCATGATGCGCGTTGCCTTTTTGGCCCTTGTCGCTTTGCTGTTGCCTGCCTCCGCGCTGGCCCAGGTTTCAATCGACATCACCCGGGGCCGGACGGACCCCATGCCGATCGCGGTGCCTGACTATCTGGCGAGCTTTGAAGAGGGCTTCGGTGAAGAGGTGGCGGAGGTCATCTCGAACGACCTGTCGACCTCGGGCCTTTTTGCGCCGATTTCCCAGGGCGCGTTCATCCAGGACATCACCAACATCAACGTGACACCGCGCTTTGCCGACTGGCGGGTGATTGGTGCGCGGGTCTTGCTGGCTGGCGAAGTGGTCGAGCTTCCCGATGGCCGGGTGCAGATCAACACGCGCCTTTGGGACGTGGTGGGCAACCAGCAGGTGGCTTCCGTCGCTTACAAAACTCCGCGCGAGAACTGGCGCCGGGCCGCGCATAAGGTGTCGGACTTTGTCTACTCCACGCTGACCGGCGAGGACGGCTACTTCGACAGCCGCATTGTGTTCATCAGCGAAAGCGGGCCGAAGACGGACCGCAAGAAGAAGCTCGTGATCATGGATCAAGACGGGCACAACCCGACCACCCTCACCGAGGGCCTGCCTTACAATGTGCTGACCCCGCGCTTCTCGCCCGATGAGCAGGAGATCACCTACCTCGCATTCTACGAAGACCGCCCGGCGAAGGTGTTCATCTTCAACATTGAGACCGGTGAGCAGCGCAAAGTCGGTGAGTATCCCGGCATGACCTTTGCGCCGCGCTTCACCCCTGGCGGTGAGAAGCTGCTGGTGAGCTTTGCCATCGGCGGGAATTCGGACGTGGCTTACCTATCGCCGGAAACCGGGCGGCTTGAGCGGTTGACGACCAACCCAGCGATTGATGTGTCGCCCTCGATGTCGCCAGACGGCCGTCAAATCACCTTCGCCTCCGACCGTGGCGGCAGCCAACAAATCTACGTCATGAATGCGGACGGCTCCGCCCAGCGGCGGATCACGTTTGGCGAGGGCACTTACGGTACGCCTGTTTGGAGCCCGCGCGGCGACCTGATCGCTTTCACCCGCCAGCACAAAAACCGCTTTTACATCGGTGTTGTGAATACGGATGGCTCCGGTGAGCGGTTGCTGACGGAAGCGTATCTTGTTGAGGGTCCAACATGGTCACCGAATGGCCGTGTTCTCGCCTTCCATCGCGAAGAATATCCCGGTGGTCCCGTTCGTCTGTATGCGGTGGATTTGACTGGTCAGAACCTGCGCCGTTTGCCAACGCCGACGGAAGCTTCCGATCCTGCATGGTCGCCACAACTCCGCTGAGAATCAGGCTACAGGCTTACATATCGCGATTGCATGATCGCCAAACCGGCGTTAACCTGTCGCGCAATTAACCGTGTTGGTTCACCATTCGTTACCTTTAAGGGGTATGGGTGACCGGTGCGATATTGGACCCTTCGGTGGGTTGAGGATTGTCCTCAATCGTCGTGTGGGAGGGGCGGGTCCACCCCGCAAGAGTAAAGGCAAGCGGAGCAAAGCCATGAAATTCAATCTGATGGGCAAAACCGGTCTGGTCGCCACGATGGCGGTTCTCGCCGCGTGTGCCACGGCGCCTGAAGAAGAGCCGATGATCGAAGTGGTGGAAGAAGCCGCTCCGGTTGTCGTTGAAGAGCCGCAGGTTTCCACGATCGAAGTTGCGACGATGGAGCTGGAGCAGGAAGTCGGCCACCGTGTCTTCTTCGGTTTCAACCAGTACAACCTCGTCCCTGATGCCCAGTCGACCCTGCGTCGCCAGGCTGATTTCCTCCTGCGTCCGGAGAACATGGGCATCCGTGTTCAGGTCGCTGGTAACTGCGACGAGCGCGGCACCCGCGAGTACAACCTGGCCCTGGGTCAGCGTCGTGCCGAAGCGGTGAAAGAATTCCTCGTGAGCCTCGGTGTTGATGCATCGCGCGTCTCCACGATCTCCCACGGCAAAGAAATGCCGATCGATCCGCGTTCGACCCCGGATGCATGGTCACGCAACCGGAACGGCACGACCACCATCACCGCCATGGGCATGATGGACTCCATGGACGACGGCATGGGTATGGACGACCTGAGCTTCTAAGCTCCGCGTTCAGAGAATTGCGAAAAGGCCCGCCTCGTGCGGGCCTTTTTTTGTTTTTTAGGTTCCCAGTATATGCCAGTTCAGTAATAGGGGCGTTACTCAAAATTGTTCAGGCATTATGCCGCCTTTGTAGCCCTTCATTGTATAATTCTCGAAGTGTAAATGCTGTCGATAGGATACATTACTCTTGGTGATACGGCATATTTTGCGCATCATTTCGATTATTAGCTGATGCGAGGGCGAAAAGGGGGCTGGGGAGGATGAATTGGAGCAAGACGCGAAAGCCTGACTTAGAGAGCGATCTAGCTCTTTTGATCAGCGACCTGTGCTCGAACTGGGGATTCTGTAATCAGCTCACTGGCGAGCAGCTGATTGCCGAGAGAGGAGAACTATCTGCCGATCAGTTCGCTGCGTATGTTCTCGTGGCTGAGGGAATGAATCCCGAGTACGAAATCGCTTGGCGTCGTCGAATACGCGACGCCTTCAAAGCGAGGTACGGCACCGAGATTTCGGCGGCGACGTATCGCCCATCTAGTGAATAACTATCGACGTTAAAGTCCGCGCGCCTTCGACCTGAGAATTCCCAGAACATACAGCCGGAGAGAAGAAGCTAGTGGCTCTTCTGGACCACGGGCGCTGTCGACTTCAGCGACAAGGCTTGCCAGAGAGCTGTTACGGCAAGCAGCAAGAGCGACGAGCTCATCCCAGAAGGCCTGCTCCAACGCGATCGAAGTTCGGTGCCCTCTGAGGCTCACGGAGCGCTTAATCAATGCGGTGGGTGGTTTTCCGTTCACGGACGTTTGGACCAGCCCTCGAGGCCTTGATCGCGGATGGCTTGGGAGGCGGCGGCCATGCCGTCGATGATCCCCGCCAGGTGGGCCAGCGCTTCAGGGTCGGCGTCCTGTGGATCGACACCCAGGGCGGTGTAGATATCCGCCAGTTCGATGCCCTTCTTATAGACCATCTCAGCCAGCGTGACGCGGACGCGGGCAGCGCTCATCGATTGTGTCATCGTCAGCCCTCCTCACGCTGGACAAGGGGCGAAGGTGTCCCTCGCAAGCGATCGACGCAAGAGGCGTGCCAGACTGGGTCACTCGATGAAGCCGAGCTCACGGAAACTGGTCTCTTTCCCTCGGCCGATGATCAGGTGATCATACACAGTGAGATCCACCGCTTTCGCCGCCTCCACGATCTTCGCCGTCATCGCGATATCCGCCCGGGACGGCGTGGGATCGCCTGACGGATGGTTGTGGACGAGGATCATCGCGCCTGCGTTGAGGGTGAGGGCGCGCTTGATCACCTCGCGAACATAGACCGGCGTGTGGTTGATGGTGCCCGTCTGCTGCTTCTCATCGGCAATGAGAGCATTCTTGTTGTCGAGGAAGAGGATGCGGAACTGCTCCACCTGTTCATAGGCGGTGGCTGACCGGCAATAGGCGACAAGGTCCGACCAATTGCTCATCACCTGCCGGCTCCGCACGTTGGCGGCGGTCAGCTTCAGCGCCGCTGCGCGGCAGAGCGCAAACTCGGCCAGCACGCGGTCGGTGACTTTCAGAGGCGCCTTGCCCTCCACATGGGCAGAAACCTCGTGCAGCTGGTCTTCGGGGGCATTCACCACATCGGCGAAGGTCTCGAACGTCTGGAGGAGAACCTTGGCGAGGGGCTTCACATCCCGACGGGGAATGGCGTTGAAGAGCAGCAGCTCCAACAGCTCATAATCCTGCAACGCACCGGCGCCGCCCGCCATGAACCGCTTCCGTAAGCGTTCTCGATGCCCGGCGGTCAGGCTCTTGGCATCGATCTTCCCAGCCATCAGACCCCGTAAGGCGGTTTGTCGAGGCCAGTGGGACTTTTCGTAAAGACTTCAAAGCCATCGGCGGTGACGCCCAGCGAATGCTCGAACTGCGCCGACAGCGAACGGTCCCGCGTCACGGACGTCCAACCATCGCGCAGCATCTTCGCATCAGGGCGGCCAGCGTTGATCATCGGTTCGATGGTGAAGAACATGCCTTCCTGCAGAGTGATGTCCGGCGCGCGGTGCACAAACCCGTCGCGGTCTTTGTAGCTTTCATAGTGCACGACGTTCGGCGGCGAGTGGAACACCCGGCCCAACCCATGCCCGCAGAAATCCCGCACAACGGAGAAACCCGCGCCTTCAGCATGGGTCTGGATCGCCCGGCCGACCTCACGCAGGTTCGTGCCAGGCTTGACGACCTCAATGCCCTTCCAGAGGCACTCAAACGTCACGTCAATGAGGCGCTGGGCTTTCACCTTCGGCTCGCCGACGGTGTACATCCGGCTCGTATCGCCGTGCCAGCCGTCCAGGACCACCGTCACATCGATGTTGGCGATGTCACCATCACGCAGCGGCTTCTCCGAAGGAATGCCGTGGCAGATCACATGGTTGGTCGAGATGCACAGCGCATGGCGGAACCCGCGATAGCCCACTGTCGCGGAATGCGCGCCGTGATCGCGAATGAACTGGTAGGCCAGATCGTCCAGCGCCTTCGTCTGAACTCCAGGCTTCACCTCTTTGGCGATCATATCGAGGCAAGAGGCCGCCAGCTGCCCAGCAGCCCGCATCCCCGCATAGCCCTCAGGCCCATGAATGGTGAAACCCGACCGGCGCTCTTCCAATGCATCTGTATCCATGGCCCGGACATAGGGGAGGTTTGGGGGATTGGGTAGAGGGCACAAGCGCTGGCCACCTTTGCCTGAATTGGTGGCCAGCTCCGGTCCCGGGGAACTTTATTACAAATTGAGACGAGCCTCACGTTGGAGCCGATGTCATGCTGTCATCGTTGATGAGGGTTTGGTCCTAAGTGTCATCACGCTTGGGGAACGAAGGTTATGGCAATAACGTATCGGCTGCAGCAGATAGCTCATGGTCTTGCACTCCTCAGCGCGTGCGCGCTCTCGGCGTGTAGCGGCGGCTCTTCTGACCAGCTGCAAAGCGCGCCGGTGATCAATCCTCCGGCTAGTCCTGCACCACCGCCGCCCACACCGCTGAGTGAGACGGATGTCGTCTATGGTCAGGGCCTTCTTCAAAGCGGCACGAAAGACCTGCTTCTCGACGTCTATCAACCAGGTGGTGCGTGTACGGAGCTTCGGCCATTTGTCATTGGCATTCACGGCGGAGGCTTCGTTGGCGGCTCAAAGAGCTCGCAAAGCTGGATCGATAATATGGACGCGGTCGCGGAGAGGGGGTTTGTCGGTCTGTCCATTGACTACCGGCTCGTTGGAGATGCTCCGTCGATCACCAATGAGTTCGCCCCCGTCTTGGACGACTTCCTCGCCGAGGCTGACCGGCTCAATCTCCCTAGCGAACAACGCGATGTCCTGCGCGCGGCCGTTGCAGCGTTTGAGGATACGGTCATGGCGATCCGGTGGGCGGAGGCCAATGCCGAGGAGCGATGCCTTGATATCGAGCGGTTCGCGATCTGGGGATCATCCGCAGGCGCCATAACCACGCTCCACGTTGGGCATGGGCTCGACGAATACGGGATCGATCGCCCCGATCCACTGGTTCTCGTCGATTACTGGGGCGGGCTGCTTCTCGATGGACTGGTCGATGCGAACGGACCACCGTTTATGATCGTACACGGAACGAATGATAGGACGGTCGTTTATGAGGAGAACGCGGTCCCTCTAGCAGCCGAAGCCGACGCGGCCGGTTTGCCCTACGCCTTCTACACGATGCAGGACGCACCCCACGGTTTTCGGGCGATTGACCCAGCGTTCTATAGGATCGACGGAGAAGCACCGAGAGATGTCACGGTGACCTTCATCGAGGATCACCTGACCAACGGCTCGCCGCTCTACGACATCCGCACGATTATCCCGATGGCGCTCTAAGCAAGACCGACGGACGGGCTCTATGGCGATAGATGTGCAAGTCGACAAACTGAAGAAGCTGCATGGCTGCAGCCTCTTCAGGGTGTTTTTTAGTCGAGGGTCAGCGTGTCGTAGTTGTGAGCGGGCTGATT
>JBCCTF010000028.1:0-28925 GCA_039198765.1 Pseudomonadota bacterium | reverse complement strand
CGAACAGATCCAACGCCAGACAGTGATCTACCAACTCTGCCGCCCTATTTGGCGCCGTTGGATCACCCTCGAAGTTCTCTCTGGCCGTATCGATGCACCTGATTTCACAGCCAGCCCGACGCCGTATCTGTTCGCGCAATGGATCACGCCCGGCTGGCAATGGGTCGATCCACAGAAGGAAATCCGCGCCCAACGTGAAGCGGTTGATGCTGGATTCATGAGCCGCCGTGAAGTGGTCGCTGGCCGCGGCCTGGACATAGAAGCTCTTGATGCGGAGCGCGCGGCGGACGACCCCATCCCTTCTGATAATCAGGACACAGCTCAATGATGCTATGCCCGTGTACTGATCTTACGGCACTTATCATGCCAGAATGGCACCATAAAGGAGCGACGACATGAGCGAGCGCATCTTGCATCGCCGATCTGCGGCAATCGGGCCGTCAAGCCTCGATCGATCGTCCCGCACCGTCGAAGCCGTGGCCTCGACAGGTTCCGATGTCAAGAGACGCGATGGGCGAGGTCCTTACACTGAGCGCCTGTCGGTTAGTGAAATTGATGCTGCTGGGCTTACTGGCACGCCGGTCCTCAACGCCCATAGGCAGCATTCAATCAGTGACGCAATCGGCGTCATTGAGGCGGCTCGCATCGAACAAGATCGTCTTATCGTCCGTATAAGGATTGCACGCGGCGATGACGGCGATCGAGCGCTCGACCTCATGGAAGATGGGGCACTGCGCGGCGTCTCACTCGGATACCGTCCAACCAACGCGCGAGAGAGCGAAGAAGCAGGCTCACGCATCATCACCATCACACCGGAGATAGTGGAGGTCTCCCTCGTTCCCGTCCCCGCCGATCCTGGCGCAAAACTGAGGAGTTCCCCGATGCCCGAACCCATCCAACCTGAAAACCCTGCCGCACCGCCGCCTGAGAACATCACACGCGCAGCCGTCAATGCCGAGATCAGAAGCATTGCAGCGATCTCAAATCTCGGCCGAGACTGGGCCGACCAACAGATCGATGCAGGCGCCAACGCCGATCAAGCGCGCGCGGCTGCCTTTGAGGCGATGCAAGCCAATCCACCGGCTATCCGTGCACACCATATCGGTGACACGGAGACGTCAGATCAGTACATCGAGCGACGGGCAGAGGCGCTCTTCGCCAGGGCAACACCAAGCCATGAGCTGAGCGAACCGGCGCGACGGTTCGCCTACGAAAGCATGGTGGATATTGCCAAGGACACTCTTCTGCGTGCGAACCATCAGGTCACGGGTCTCTCACCTGCTGAGGTGGTGAAGCGCGCTCTTCACACAACGTCGGACTTCCCGCTCATCCTCGGAGAGAGCGTGAATCGCGGACTGAGGCAGGCCTACAATGCGGCGCCATCAGGCTTGAAGACAGTCGCTCGGCAGGTCACCGCTCCCGATTTTCGTGCCCGCCATCGTATCCAGCTCAGCGAAGCCCCCACGCTTGAGAAGGTTGTCCAGAACGGAGAGTATAAACGCGGCACGATGGGCGAAGCGTCTGAAAGCTTCGGTCTTGAGACGTTCGGAAGGATCGTCGGGCTCACACGCCAGGCCATTATCAATGATGACCTCGGAGCATTCTCTAATCTCAGTACACGGATTGGCACGGCAGCGGCATCCTTCGAAGCTGCCCAGCTCGCAACGCTCCTCGAAAGCAACCCTACTTTGAATACCGGCCATCAGCTGTTCTCGGCTGAGCACGGAAACCTCGCCGCAGGGCCCCAAGAAAGCCAGCCGGATCAAGCCAGCCTCGATAGCGCGCGCACAAGCATGCGCCGAAAGACAGGCCTGGCAGGCGACCTGATCGATGTCACGCCAAGGTTCTTGGTTGTGCCGCCTGAGCTGGAAACAACGTCGGAAGCCCTTCTGACCGAAATCATGGCCCATCGGATCGAAGACGTGAACGTGTTCTCCGCCCTCACCCTTGTGGTCGAGCCGCGCCTTCAAGACACGGGGGCTTGGTATGTTTGCGCAGACCCGGCACTCATTGACGGCCTGGAATATGCCTACCTGGAGGGTGCGCCTGGCCCGCAGGTCGAAACACGCCAAGGCTTCGATGTCGATGGTGTTGAGATCAAGGTTCGCCTCGATTTCGGCGCTGGCTTTGTTGAACACAGAGGCTTCTACAAAAACCCCGGCGCAACGACGTGACCCTCGCTTCAACTTACTACCGCGATCGCCTCCATGAAGTGAACGAGGCAATCGGGCATGTCCAGCGGGGCCAGTCCTACGAGATCGCGAACCGCAAGCTGGAGCGAGCCGATATTGGTGAGCTCTTCCGTGAGCGCCGTCGCCTCGAACCCCTGGCCAAGCAAGAAGCACAAATGAATTCAGTAGGCGGAGTGAATACCATCCGCTTTCGTACCAGCAAAGGAGTCTGATCGATGAAAAACTTCGTCCAGCCCGGCAATGCCGTGACCGTGCCCGCCCCTACTGCCATCACCTCTGGCGATGGAGTTCTCATTGGTGAGCTCTTTGGGGTCGCCTCCACCGACGCCGCGAGCGGCGCTGATGTGGCCCTCCAAGCCAGCGGTGTGTTCGATCTTCCAAAGGAAGCGACCACCGACACCTATTCGCTTGGTGACCCTGTCGAATGGGACGCCGCAAACACCCGTGTCCGGGCCCTCGATGCAGGCACCAAGATAGGCATCGCCGTCCAACCCGCTCTCGCTACAGCACCGACCGTCCGTATACGTCTGGTATAACCTGGCGCATGACGAAGTCCAAAGGTCAGAGCTTGCCTAACGGCATGGTCCCCGCCCTGCTCGATCGAGATCAGGCGGCGGACTATGTCTGCTTTGGCGGCACGACCTTTGACCGATTGGTAGCAGAGGGAATTCTCCCGCAGCCTCGCCTGGTTGGCTGCAGCCGTCGATGGCTCGTGCTTGACCTGCAGCGTGCGGTGGCGAAGCTTCCTGTCGCAGGTGAACAGGGAGGCGACGAATGGACCGGCGTCGAGATCGACCCTTGAAAATTCCTCGCTACGTCGTGCGAGATACAGACCGCAACGGGAACGTTCGGTTCTACTACCGCCCGCCTTTTGCAAAGAGAAAGGTGCGCCTTGAGCCTTGGGGGTCCGAAGGCTTTTGGAAGTCGTATTACGAGGCCATTGAAGGCAAACGAAGGCCGCGCGACCCAGGCCGCAAGAAAGGACCGCCGTCGGGTTCCTTTCGCGCAGCCCTGATTCCATTCTTTCAGTCCCCTGAGTTTCAGGGGAAGTCGCCGAGGACACGCCAGCTCCTGCGCCTCTCGCTCGAGAAGATCGCGCAAGCGGGCGGTGATCTACCCTTGCGAAGCCTCAAAGCCGCAGACATTCGAAATTGGCGCAACAAGCGCTCCGATCGGCCTGGCTCCGCCAACCAGCTGGTCAAGCACGTTCGGGTCTTCCTCGCGTGGTGCGTCGAGTACGGACTATTGGACACCAACGTCGCAAGGGACGTGAAGTTTCTTCCCACTCAGGGCCGCGGTGCGCGGACCTGGACGGAGGACGAGGTTCGCGCCTGGCAGGCGTTTTACCCGCTTGGGACGCAAGCCCGCCTCGCCCTCGATTTGCTTCTCTACACGGGCCAAAGGCGCGGCGATGTCGTGCGCATGGGGCCACCCAACATTGACGGTGAATACCTGGTCTTCAGGCAGGCAAAGACGAGCAAGACGCTCCGACTGCTGATCCTTCCTCCCTTGAGGCGATCAATCGATGCAACCGAGATCGGCGAGACCACGTTCCTCGTGACCGCTAAGGGCACCCCATGGCCTGAGAACGCTCAGTCGTTCGGAAATCGGTTCGCAAGGTGGCGACGGGAGGCCAGGCTGGCGGACGACCTCACGGCCCATGGACTGAGGAAGTTCATGGCGACGTGGCTTGCGGAGAGCGGCTGCACAACGCGCGAAATCGCAGCGGTGACCGGCCACGACACTTTGAAGGAAGTCGAGCGCTACACGCGAAGCGTCGATCAAAAACGATTGGCCGTCGCGGCCTTCGGCCAGCTCGCAGACCTCTTCGGCGAGCGACCCCAAGTCCCACTCTTGGCGGACCCAGAGAATGGGGTTACGGAAGAGGATAACGTGTTGGAAAAAGGAGTGATTCCATGGCCACTGGTGCCCAGGGGCGGAATCGAACCACCGACACGCGGATTTTCAATCCGCTGCTCTACCAACTGAGCTACCTGGGCAGGAGCGAGCCGCCTAGCGTCCGGATCGCGCCCTGTCTACTGGGAATTGAACGCTCGAGGTTAACGCAGCACCAAAGGCGCTAACCCCCAGGCCAACACCGTGATCAAGGCGATGCAGAGCAGGTTCAAGCGCAGGCCGATCCTCGCCATTTGCGCGATCGACATGGCGCCCGACGAGTAAGCGATGGCGTTCGGCGCGGTGGCCATCGGGAACATGAACGCGCAGCTCGCCGCCATCGCCACGGGCAACGCGAGGAGCGCCGCGTCCATCCCTGATGACGCGCTCAGCGCCAGGAGGATAGGCATCAACGTCGCCGCGGTAGCCACGTTCGAGGTCAGCTCGGTCGCGAAGATCACTGCGACGGTCAGCACCAAGATGATCACAACCAGCGGGAACACCGACAGGCCCGCCATCTGCCCTCCAAGCCAACTGCCAAGACCCGTCGCTGTGATCGCCGCCGCCATGCTCAGGCCCCCGCCGAAGAGCAGAAGAACGTCCCATGGTAGCGCTTTAGCACGCTCCCAATCGAGGAGCCGTGCGCCCTTTTTCTCAGGACACCCCGACGGAACGAGGAACATGGCGATAGCACCTGCAACGGCGATGAGAGGGTCGCTGAGACCTTGAAAAGGCTGTACACCGAGGATCGAGAGGTCCTGCAGAAACGCACGGCGGAACACCCAGAAAAACGCGATGACGGAGAACACCATCAGTGTACGCCGCTCTGGCGTAGTCCACCGGCCTAGCGCTGCGAGGTGTTCGCGCACTACAGCTTGCGCATCACCGCTTGCGGCCGGCTTGCGGCCAAGGCGCGATGTGAGGACCAGCCATGCGGCAGGGAGCAGCGCGAGCACCACAGGCACGCCGAGCATCATCCAACGGTCAAACGACAGGCGCATGTCACCGGCCTGTTCGAGCGCACCGATGACGATGAGATTGGTCGGCGTTCCCACCGGCGTCGCCAACCCGCCGATCGATGCTCCGTATGCCACAGCCAAGACAAGCGAGATGGTCAAACCACCGTCAGTTCTGTTCTTGCCGCTAATCTCCGCCGCAACCGACAGCGCGACGGGCATCAGCATGATCGACGTTGCCGTGTTCGAGATCCAAGCGGAGAGCAGCGCCGAAGCTGCGAGAAAGCCCGCGATCAAAGCGCCCCTACCCGACCCAACGCGCGAGATTGTTAAGAGCGCCAGACGCTCATGAAGACCCCAACGCTCCACAGCCATCGCCGCGATGAAGCCGCCAAGCAAAAGGACCACAATCGGGCTGAAATACGGCGCTGCCGCCGCTTGCATGCTCGTCACGCCGAAAAACGGCAGGATAACAAGGGGCAAAAGCGAAGTGATCGGTATAGGGATCGCCTCCGTTACCCACCAAATCGCCATCAAAGCGAGAAGCGCGATACAAACCCAGCCGCCGAAGGCAACTTCGTCCGGACGCGGCAGCGTCATCATCCCTACAAAGACGATCGGCCCAAGGAGTAATCCGACGCGCTGCGCTAGCCTCTGATTGTTCTCTTCTGATGCGGCCATCACTCGCCTCGCTGGGTCAGAAGATACTAAAGCCCGAGAGCTAAGACAATGTTCTCAAGCGCTTGTGAGGCCGCCCCCTTGCGCAGGTTATCAAGCGCTGAACTGACGGTCAGCATCCGCCCATTCTTGCTGAGCGCAAAGCCTCCGATCACGCACTGATCCGTGTACGCGACTGCGCTTGCCTCCGGCGGTTCGTCGGAAATCGCCACGTTCTTCGCATTCGCATAAGCGCTCTCAAAGAGCTCGCGTATCTCCGTATCGGAGCACGGACGCGACAGGGGGATCGTCAGTGTATCGACCAAACCGCGAAAGAATGGAGCAACGTGAGGGGCAAAAACGATGTCAAGGCCGGTGAACGTCGCCACCTCAGCTTCATGGCCGTGACCACCGAAACCGTAGGGCAAGACATTCGACGACAGCCGCTCCGGATCGTTCTTTGGTCCAGGTGTCGTCCCCGCCCCAGAGAAACCCGATACCCCAAAAACGGAGACGTGGCCGTGAACCAAATGCCTGATCGGATAAAGCGCTAGATTGGCCGCAGTCGCATAACATCCTGGGTTGGCAATCTTTTTTGCACCCAAGATCATAGACGCATTGATTTCGGGCGAACCGTAAACCCAGCCTTCCTTGTGCCGATAATCTGCACCAAGATCGATAATGACGGCCTGCGAACCCGCTTCAAGGAGCGCATCGACATAGGGCGGCGCCTTGCCGTTTGGCAGGCCTAAGACCACAACGTCAGCACTTTCTTCGGCAACGTCCGCGGGCGAAAGCTCAGCAGACTGGAATTCCGCAAAGCGCTTGAGATCGCCCAACCCAGCTTGAGCACCAAGGCGGCTTCCCGCAAGCTGCCGACTGCTTGCATAGGAAAGGTCAAAACGATCGTCGGCATCGAGAATTTTGATCAGTTCACGACCGACATAACCACGAGCACCGACCAGGCCAACTTTGATCATGTCTCGCCCTCAAAATCTCCAGGCCGAGACGCGATTTCATCCGCCAGGGCTGTCATCCGCGGCTCCAACGAAGCGCCCACCCAAAAAACTGTCCAGGGATCTCGCCGCACCGATCCATCAGCATGCGCATGATAGAAGGCATTAAAAGGATTACTCAATCGGGAACGCCATACCAGCGTTGGCGAATGGCTCAGCAACTGATCCCACAAGCTCTTGGCCAGCCCTTCACCTCTTGCCGCGCTCAAAACGGCGAACTTGTCGAGGAAGTCGACGCCGTCGATCGACGAAACAACAGCGCCTGCTCTGCGTTGCTCTGAGAGCAACGTATACCTTGGCGAAAAACTCTCCCAGTACGAAGCCTTCAGTGTACGCTTGAACGCGTTCTCGATGAGAGATTCAACCATCTCCCGCTCGGCACGCTCGTGAAAGCCAATCGCTTCACCGCGCCGGACGAGGGTCCCCGAACCGGTGTGGGTGAAGAGCTCGCGGATCAAACCCTCCGTGCTCACCATAGACACAGACGATGCTGAAGGCAGGCGGTCGAGCAGACCAGAAATCTCGCCTATCTTGTGCCGCATACCGCCGCGCAGCCACTCTGCCGCAAACAGAGACTCGCCCTCCTCTGCTAAATTGATGCTGTCGATGATCGCGCCATCTTGATCAAGGATGCCGCCCGTTCCGGTAACAAAAACAACCTTCTGGGGTTGTAGCTCCTCAGCTATGGCACGGGCGACATTGTCGGCGTTGACGTTGACAAGCTGACCCTGTTCATCCGTATGCACACAACTGACAAGTGGCACGATGCCAGCATCTAACAAATGCTGAAAGGCGCTTCGATCGACGTGATGAATGTCGCCAACCATTCCGTAGCGGCTCTCATCAATCACCTTCGCACGCACCGCGCCAGGAGTGACACCGACGCCCGAAGCGCCCCTTGCCTGCATCGCAGCGATGAGCTCTCGCCCCATTTGTCCTGATGCGGAGGATATCGTTGGCAGCGCCTCTTTCGGCGTAACCCGGAAGCCGTCAACGCGGTCAGCGGGAATTCCTTGCGCCGCCAGCTCTGTGTCGAGCTGAGGACCCGCACCAAACACGACAACGGGCGGCAACCCTAGAGCTTGCAGCAGGGCCAACGCCTCGGCGAGCAAATTGAGGTCACGCTCCACGATTGCGCCACCAACTTTCACAACAGCGAAGCAACCACCGGTGTCTTGAGAGAAGCGGCGAAGGTACGCGCGCACCTCACGCCCCTCTTCTAGACCATGGAGAAGGAGTTTGACCCTGTCTTTAAACGCCTCACTGGCCATCAGAATTCACTATGTCTTGGTACTGATGATAGAGTGTTGTCAGCTGCTCATACGTGACAAATTCGTCCGCATTGTGAGCTTGCGTGATCGAGCCAGCACCGAGCACAAAGGTCGGGACCCCCGCCGCGGCGAACAGAGACGCTTCAGTCCAAAATGCCACCGGGTCACCGATCGGCAAGTCGAGCTTCTTGGCGTACCGTGCTGCCGCGGCGACAGCTTGGGATGAGATGCCGTCGGCGTCGGACGGAAACGATGGGCCCACAAACCGGGTTGTCATTTCGGGGCTTGTGTCGAGCGCAGCGAGTACATCCAAAACGTCCGTATGCGCATAGCCGGGCGCAGTCCGAAATCCGAACAGGAGGTCGGCATGCGCTGCAACCATATTGGGCTTCACGCCACCTTCAATTCGCCCAAAGTTCAACCGGTTTTCCGCTGCGATGCCCGTGCCAAGTGCGTCCGTGATAAACTTCGCTGCATCGTGTACGGCGCTGCGCCGCGCACCTTCCGAAGCGTGAGCACTTTCGCCAGAGAAACTTGCGTGGACGGAGCAAATACCGCGGTGTTCTAACCGGACGAGCGTGTCCGTGGGCTCTGCGACGACGGCAAGGTCGACATCGGGGACAGTTTCGAGGAACGTCCGTATGCAGCGGCTCTTGCCTGCCTCTTCATCGGTGTTGAAGAGCATCCGCATTGGTTTATCTGTATGCTGACTGAGGGCCATGAGAACGCCGGCGGCGCCTTTTGTGTCGCATGTGCCTAGCCCGAATGCTCGGTCATCAGAGAGCGTCAATGCGTGGGGCGGATGAGTCCAGCCGTCGGCGACCGGAACGGTATCGACGTGCACGTTGAACATGACGCGAGGCGCGCCCCGTACACAATCGATGATCAAGCATCCTTCGTCAATATCACGCACGTCAATGGTGAAATCCGGAAGTGCGGAACGGATTGCCTTGATCAGCGGCCCATCGGTTGTAACACGACGAGGCGGATTGCAGCTCTCAGCTTCAATCAGTGGGCGGAGCACATCGAGGATACTATCAAGAGGATTGGTCATTCCGCGCTCCAACTTTGGCATGAAGAACAGTTGATTGCCCGAAAAGCTCAGCGAATCCCTCGGCTTGCGCACCAGACCAAGCAGCCTTTTGTGCATAGACCGAGCCTTCGCGCTCGGGAATGGCATTCGTCCGCACAGCGACGGCTGTGACCCGGCCGGGGGTGGCGAGCAGATCGACCTCACCGTTGACGCGGGCTTGGGAGCTTTTGAGGTAAGCCTCAAGATCGTCGCGCAGGGCGTCGGCCGTCAGACCATCATAGATGAGATCGCACCAGGCCTCGCCCACCTTTCGGCGGAAACTGTTCTGTGCACGACTCGATACAGCTTCGCAAAGAGCCGTGTGCGCCTCTTCTAAGCCCTCGAGACCAGGCGCCTCAAAAACGATGCGCCCCTTAAGACCAACGAGTGTATCACCGGTATACAGAGCATAGCCGACGCCATAAACGCCCAGCTGTTCATTCAGGGTGCGGAGAAGCACAGGACCAGCCATATCTTGGCCATCAAGCGCGACGGGAAGGCCTTTCTCAAAGCGCAAGGTGAGCCGCAGAGGCTCACTTGGTGCTTCGGCGGGAGGGCGTGTGAAGACACGCGCCTCGGCAGAGGGCTCTTCCCACTTATCGATGGCCCCGCCCGAAAGCGTCGCGCCCAGAAGGTTTTCATTCACAGAGAACAAGCTCGCCCGCTCAGGAACTGAGAAGCCGCGGTCACGCAGGAAGGCCTCTTCGTACGCTCGGACATTCTCTTTGTCCTGAATATCACGGATCGGCGCGAGCACGGGGCGATCAGAATGCGCGCGAAGCTCCGTATCAAAACGAACCTGGTCGTTGCCCATACCGGTGCAGCCATGCGCCACGATATCCGCCCCAACACGATCGGCCAAAGCAACGCCGCGCTTAGCGATAATCGATCGATCAGCACACAGAACAGGATATCGCCCTTGCCGCCGTGCACCGCCCGCAAGGAACGGCACGACGATATCGTCCCATAGCTCCTGAGAGGCATCTTCGTTGATGTGATCGTCCGCACCCAGCTCATGCGCGCGAGCGGCAATGTGCTTTTCAGCTTCCGGATCCGCCGCACCAGAGTGCACGTAGTATGTCGTGACGCGATAGCCTTCATCGCGGAGCTTCAGAACGCAATAGGACGTGTCGAGACCGCCTGAGAATGCGAGGACACAGTGTTTCATGAGCCGATCAGTGCACTGAGCACTGCCTTCTGAACGTGGAGGCGATTCTCCGCCTCCGGATAAATGAGAGAGTTGGGGCCGTCGATGACAGCGTCAGTCGCTTTGACGTTTCGTCGAAGTGGCAAGCAATGGCTAAACGTGGCGTTGTTCGTCTTCGCCATTTTCTCTTCATTCACGATGAAATGACTGAACGCCTCAGGCGTCAAGCGCTGCTCCATGGGAAGCCCAATCTGATCAAGCCGTCCCCAGCTCTTCGCGTACACAGCGTCAGCGCCAGTATAGGCTTCGTCAATGTCGTGAGTGACGTTCAACGCACGCCCATTCTCCTGCGCAAACGCCTCACCTGCCTCCATAAACATCGGATCAAGCAGATAGTCTTGAGACGGACAAAGCAGCGTCACATCCATACCCATCTTCGTCGCCGCGAGTAGCGCAGAGTTTGCCACGGCGGTGTTCAGCGGCTGAGGATGCCATGTCCAGGTGAGGAGGAACTTCTTTCCCTCCAAACTTCCGTGACGATCCTGAAGCGCCATGAGCATGGCAAGCTCCTGACACGGATGAATGATCGTCTCCATATTGATGACGGGCACGGTCGCGTGCTTGACGAAGCCGTTCAGGACAGGGTCCTCTCGCTCAGCTTTCCAGTTCTCAAACTTCGGAAAGGAGCGGATGGCTATCAGATCAACATAGCTCGATAAGACGCGCGCGGCTTCGCTCACGTGCTCCTCGGCGACATCGCTCATGATGGCGCCGGGCTCGACCTCCATTGGCCATGTGCCCGCCGCGTCGAGCACCACGCTGGTGCCGCCAAGGTCAGCGATCCCCACCTGAAAGCTCGTCCGTGTACGAAGCGACGGATTGAAAAAAATCAGCGCACATCGCGTTCCTCGGAGGGCGTCGTTCTGGGGCGCTTCCTTCAGCGCACGCGCGTCATCGAGGAGACCTTGAATCTCAGCCTTCGAAAGCGGTTCCGTCGACAAAAAGTGGCGCATCACGTGCTCCTCCGCCGTAAAAAGGCGTCTTGGGCCAACAAGACAGTGGTGAAAACCCCTTCCCTGCCCTCAAAAGCCGCCCGGCTGTCAAGAATTTTTCAGGCTTGGGAGAGAGGACCTCACGACCGAGAGGATTGAGGCCTAAACCGCTGTTTTTGCGCAGACTATCACACAACGGTTAGCCGCAAGCGACACGGCATGTCCAAAGGCCTTACTCCCCAAGCCAAAACGCGCCCACAGCATCGGGGATTTCCGGATTGGGTAGGTCGCCGCGTTCCATCGCCCAGAAGACGAAGTTGTCGGCGAGAACCTCTTCGGGATGGATGATGTAGCCGGTGTTGGAGCCGATCAGGGCGGCGAACTCTGGCACGGCGTCGGGGGCAAGCAGTCCATCAGGCCCAGCGGTTTTGGATGTGCAGACACCGTCCTCCACATCAACTGGCAGGAGACCGAAGCCGAAGTAGGCGGGCAGACGCCCCTCACCGTCATAGTCCCGGTTGGCGTAGAGGTAAGGGATCACCCCTTCAGCGTCATCGCGGCCCACCGGTGCGAAGTGCTTATAGGTCGCAGCGTCCGGGTTAGAGAGACGGTTCTTGCGCAGGGCGACAGGCTCGGCGAACCGGCAGGGTTCGAACCCAACGATCCGGTAGTATTCATCCGCCATCTGAGGATTAGCACGGGTCATCACGTGGTGCAGCTCGTGCAGAAACAGGGCCTTCAACGGGCCGCCGGAGGGAATGCCGCCGCCAGCAAAGATGATCGCATTGGCGCGCGTGTGAGGCAGGCCGCCCTCAACAATCTCTCCCGTCTTCACCAGCAAAACACGTTCGGGCAAGTGTTGATCAATGCTGCTCACCGTGGGCAGCAGTGTGTTGATGGCGTCGCGAAGGGCGTCTTTCTCTTCGTCCGTCCACGGCAACGTATCCTGGCGATAAAGCGGCGCAAGATCTCCGAACCGCGTCACCGCTGCATCGCGCGCGCGGATGCCGATCTCGCGCTTCTGAAGCTCCGCCGTGTACTCGTCTTGCGCAGCGAGGACGTCACCGCCCTCTTCCGGCGTTGCGAAGACAAAGAGCACGCCATCATCCGTCGAAGCGGCGATGTCATCGGACGTTTCCGTCTCCGCCTCAGTCTCAGGCGCAGTGCCCTCACCACCACACGCCGCGAGCACCGCGCACAAAAGCATCGTTTTCAGTCGCATATTCGTCCCCAGACATCGACATCCCGCCGCGGCTACGCGGATTTTGTGCTGTTGGGAACCGCCCTCGGCACAACGCCCCTTCTCAGGCGCGCCGGGCGCGCTACACAGCTCGCATGACTTCAGATCCCAAAAACCGCATGTGGGGCGGGCGCTTTTCCGGTGGCCCTGCCGAGCTTTTCCAGGCCTTTGGGCACTCCCTCGACGCCGACCTCAAGCTCTGGCGCGAAGACATCGAGGGGTCCGTCGCACACGCCCGTATGCTTGGCCGCCAGGGCATCATTTCGGAGGCGGAAGCAGAGACACTGGTCGAAGGACTAGGGAAAGTCGCTGCGGAAATCGAAGCAGGAACGTTCGAATGGTCTGAAGCCCTCGAAGACGTCCACATGAATGTCGAAGCGCGGCTCCGCGCTCTGGTCGGCGACGTCGCGGGCAAGCTCCACACCGGGCGATCACGAAATGATCAGGTGGCCACCGACCTACGCCTTTGGGTGCGCAGCGCCCTGGACCGATGCGCGGAAGGCGTCCGGGAATTGCAGCGCGCGTTCCTCAGCCAGGCCGAGAGCGGCCACGACGCGCTGATGCCCGGCTTCACTCACCTGCAGATCGCACAGCCCGTTACCTACGCCCACCACTGCCTCGCCTATGTCGAGATGCTGGAGCGGGACAGGAAACGGCTCCTCGCCGCACGCACGCACCTCAACGAGAGCCCACTCGGCGCAGCCGCGCTCGGCGGCACGCCCCACCCGATTGAACGGGAGAGCACAGCCGCGGCGCTGGGCTTTGACCGGCCCATGGGCAATTCTCTGGACGCCGCCTCGGCCCGCGATTTCTGTTTGGAAGCCGTCAGTGCAGCGACGATCTGCGGAGTCACGCTTTCGCGGTATGCGGAGGAAGTGGTCACCTTCGCCTCCCCACCCTTCGGCTATTGGAAACCGTCGGAGAGTTTCTCCACCGGCTCCTCCATCATGCCGCAAAAGCGTAACCCTGATGCGGCGGAGCTGATCCGCGCCAAAGTTGGCCGCCTCGCAGGAGCCTTCACCGCGCTGACTCTCCAAACGAAGGCCCTCCCTCTCGCCTACGCGAAGGATATGCAGGAGACCAAGCCCGTCACGATGGAAGCGCTCGAAACACTCGAGGCGACACTGACAATCTGTGCAGGGATGGTTCGCGAGATGGGGATCAATCCAGAGCGCATGGCCGAGGATGCAGGCCGCGGCTACTCCACCGCCACCGACCTTGCCGACAGTCTCGCGAAGGACGGCACGCCGTTCCGCGACGCCCACGACATCGTCGGCCGCCTCGTCGCGTTGTGCGAAGAGAAAGGCTGTACACTGAGCGAATCGCCTGCCGACGAGGCCCTCGCCATCTCCCCGCTTCTCACCGCAGACCGCCTCGCCGCCCTCACCCCTGAGGCCAGCGTGAAGGGTAAGAAGAGCGCAGGGGGCCCCGCTTTCACCCGCGAAGCCGCCGCAGAATGGCGTGGGATTTTAGAGGCCTAGACCTCAGCGATTGCGCAAAACCAGCAGGTCACAAGGCGGCGCCGCAATGAAACGGCTCGCCACGCTGCCAAGCACCAACTTCGCCAAACCCGACCGGCCACGGGTGCCCATCACCATCAGGTCAGGCCGGTGCTCAGCCGCCGCATCAGCGATGACGTCGGTGGGTTTCCCTTGGCCTATCTCGACACGGAACGCGTCCTCGCCTGGCACCGTTTCGAGCTGACCTTGCAACGCGTCACGGGCTTGAGCAACCAGTTGGCGAAGCTCGCTCTCCGCTGCCGCCGCGTCGTCACCCACGTGAACGAGGTCATACTCCGCCTGCGGAGCAAACCGCATCGCTTCTTTGATACAAGTCAACGAGCAGTCCGAGAAATCCACCGCAACCATCACCTTACGATAGTCCCCGCTGTCGTGCCGCGAGACGATCAGCACAGGGCACGGCGCCACTTTCATCAGCTTTTGGGTCATCGTCGCTGAAAGCGCGTTCGCGCTCTTCTTTTGTCCGTGCACACCAATCACGATCAACTTCGCATCATGGCGGGTCGCAGCATCGGCCAGCATCATCGCACGGCCATAGTTCTCGTCCGTGTACGACTCCGACAGCTTATCGACCTCGACCAAGCAACGCCCCTGCCCTTTGAAAAGCTCACGCGCCTCCGCCGCGACGCGCTCCAGAGCATCGGCGCTGTCCCCGCCTCCTTCAGGAAAATCAAAAATCCGCTCGGTGATCACCCAGCCGTTCTTGATCTCCGCCAGCCGCGCCGCCGCTTCAAAGGCGCAGGCCCCGCGCGCCGTACCGTTGCTGGCCACCAAGATCGCAGGGCCGTCGGATCCGCCATTATCGCCCACCTCAACACTTTTCACGCTACGCTTGTCGGCCATCGGCTTCCTTCCTCACCTGCGACGAAGAATACTTAGCATAGCGCGGTTTGCTCGGCACGGGTTCTGTTCATCTTGCAACCTCGACGTGTTGCAACATCCCGGCGCAAACCGTGACCATGGGGCGGGTCGACACTCATGGGCACCGGCTTTAACCGCTCACCAAACAACCAGGAGAGTTGGGATGGGTATTCCGTTTATCGACCTTCAAGCGCAGCGGGCTCGGATTGCGGATAAAATCGACGTCGGCATCGCCAAGGTGCTGGAGCACGGTCGCTTCATCCTGGGTCCTGAGGTGCAGGAGCTCGAAGAGAAACTGAGCGCCTTCACCGGTGCTGCGCACACCGTTACCTGCGCCAACGGAACGGACGCCCTCGCCCTCCCGCTCATGGCCTGGGGCGTTGGCCCGGGCGATGCTGTCTTCTGCCCAAGCTTCACCTTCACCGCCACCGCCGAAGTGGTGCCGTGGGAAGGTGCCTCACCCGTCTTCGTCGATATTGATCCGAAGACGTACAATATGGATCCCGCTTCCCTCGTCGTTGCGATTGAGGAAGTGAAGCGCCAACGGAAGCTGACGCCGAAAGTCATCATCGCCGTTGACCTGTTCGGTCAGCCTGCTGACTATCCCGCGATCAAGGCGATCGCTGAGAAGTACGGCATGAAGCTCATCGCTGACTCCGCCCAAGGCTTTGGCTGTACGATCGACGGTAAGCACCCCATCTTCTGGGCAGATGCGGTCACGACCAGCTTTTTCCCCGCCAAGCCCCTAGGCTGCTACGGCGACGGCGGCGCGGTCCAAACGAACGACGCGCGCCTCGCAGAGCTACTCGACTCCCTCCGCGTCCACGGCAAAGCAACCAGCGCTGACATGGCCGCCGCCAAATACTCCGGACACGACCCAAAATACCTGAACCCCCGCATCGGGATGAACAGCCGCCTCGACTCCATACAAGCTGCCGTGCTTCTCGAAAAGCTCGAGATCTTCGCAGAAGAAATCGAACTGCGCGAGAAAGTTGCCCAGCGATATAACGAAGCCCTCAAAGACCATGTCAGCGCGGTGCCGTTCGTCAAACCGGGCTACCAATCAACTTGGGCGCAATACACGATCGAAATTGACAACCGCGACGCCTTCCAAGCCGCGTTACGCGAAAAAGACGTACCCACCGCCGTCTACTATCCCGTCCCCATGCACATGCAAGCTCCGTACAGAAAGTATCTAACGCCGAGAGGCGGGCTTCCCGTAACAGACAACAAGCGCACAAGTGTGGTAAGCCTGCCGATGCATCCTTACTTGGATGAGGAAATGCAGGACGTGATCATCTCGGCAGTTAACGAGGCAAAATAGATGGATCCGGCAGAGGACGAAACCGGAGAAGATAGAACCACTCCCCTGTTCTCTGTCGTGATCGTCAATTACAACTCTGGCGACCGGTTGGCGCGCTGCCTGGAGCACCTTTCAAGCCAAACTCTCTCAGATTTCGAGATCATCATTTGGGACAATGCCTCTATGGATGACTCTCACTCCCTTCAGTTGAGTTCTGCTCGGCTTTTTCGGTCTCCTGAGAACTTGGGCTTTGCGAAAGCAAACAACCAAGCCGTCGAAAACGCACAAGGCAAGTGGATTGCCTTTCTCAATCCTGACGCCTACCCAGCTCCAGACTGGCTTGAGCAAATGGCTTCGGCTATCAAGCGTTACCCAGGCACAGACTGTTTCGCCTCTCGGCAGTTATCTGCAGACAACCCAGGGGTCCTCGACGGCGCAGGCGACGTTCTGCATATCACGGGGCTAGCGTACCGCGGAGGGTTTGGGCGACCGGCAGAGGAGGCCAAGGACGACGGCGAAGTCTTCGCCGCCTGTGCCGCAGCAGCCGTTTATCGCGCTACAACGTTTAAGGAGCTTGGCGGTTTTGAGGAGTCGTTCTTTTGCTATGTCGAAGACGTTGACCTCGGTTTTCGCTTGAGGATTGCCGGCGGACGATGCGTCTTTGTTGCCTCAGCCAACGTCCTTCACGAGGGCTCTGGGGTTACAGGACGATACTCAGCATTCACCGTTTATCACGGATATCGAAACCTGTTGCTCATGCTATTGCGATGTGTGCCGCGATCAGCCCTCGCGCTCGCACCTTTGTTCATTATTCCGTACACGCTCCTTCTCCTTCGTTCGGCGACCAGGGGGCAAGGAGGAGCAGCGTTTCGTGCACTACGTGATGGACTGAAAGGCGCTCCGGGCGCCCTAAGGGAACGGTCGAACATTCATAAGGGAACCGCCCGGCCGGATTGGTGGCCTCTTGTGGCCCTCTCTCCGGTCTCTCTTTGGACCCGAAGAGCAAAGCTTAAGCCCTTACGATAGTAAGCTCACAGGCTTTGGAGGCAGCTAACACTGCGAGAGCACAAAGTAGATGAATTGTGAATGAATTCATACTGAACCCACAAAACAAACCAGAGCACAGTCCGGTTTGGCATAAGGGAGTTGGGTATCAATTCACAGACGTGAGCAAGTTTTCAATGAATCTGAATTGACCGTGCGGGGACCATTGCTAAACCTGGGACATGGCAAGCCAACCGCATATCAAGCCAGCGAACAATGATCCGCTGGCAGAAGCACGCGAGATAGGCCGAGTGCTCGGCGCGCTAAATGAGCGGTTCGAAGCGCTGCACCCTCATGACATTCTGGCCAGCGCCTTTGAGGAACAGCTCTTCGGCGAAGTCGCAGTGGTGAGCAGCTTCGGAGCTGAGTCCGCCGTTCTCCTCCATTTGGTGGCACAAGTGCGCCCGGAAACTCCGGTTATCGTAATCGACACACTCAAGCTCTTCGGCGAGACGCTCCAGTACCGCACCCAACTTCAGCATGCCTTAGGGCTTGAAGATGTTCGTGTGTATACCCCAAGACGAGAAACGCTGCGTACGGAAGATCCCCTCGACACCCTCAGTGGGACAAATCCTGATCGTTGCTGCCACATCCGTAAAACCGAAGTTCTGGACCGCGCGCTCAAGCCGTTCAACACTTGGATCAACGGCCGGAAACGATATCAGTCACAGCAACGATCCGTACTCAGCATAGTTGAACGCGATAGCGCGCACTTCAAGCTGACGCCGCTTGCCAACTGGTCTGCAGAAGACATCAAAAGCTACCACCAGCAACACGAGCTACCTTCGCATCCCCTCCTGTCAAAGGGCTACGCATCGATAGGCTGTTACCCCTGCACCTCTCGCATTGAAGAGGGAGATAGCGAACGTTCGGGACGTTGGCCAGGAATGGACAAGACTGAGTGCGGCATCCACCGCTAACCGCAGCGCGGCAAAAGCTGGAGCCACCGCTGACGATGGCTCCAGTTCGTTCGTCGAGCTTACGCCGGACGTCGATCGTCATTCCAGTACGACACGCAAGGAATCTTGCCGCGATCGCAACGATCTGAATAGCGCCGAGCGATGTCCGTAACCTCTTCCAGCAGCCCTTGCTCAAGCGTGATTGGCTCAAGCCCAAGCCCGAGGAGCTGCCGGTTCTCCACGTGAAGTTCGTTCTCGTCATCCTCGTTGCGTGGATTGGGAACCATCTGGATCTCTGCGCCAGCAACATCTGCAACCATCTTCGCAAGATCGCGAACTCGATGCGTTTCGGTCATTTGGTTCAAGATCCGTACACGCTCTTTCGACTGAGGCGGATTCTCGATCGCAAGCTGCACACAGCGCACCGTGTCCTGAATGTGAATGAACGCCCGAGTCTGTCCGCCGGTTCCGTGAACGGTCAGCGGATATCCGACGGCCGCCTGCATCAAGAAGCGATTGAGCACAGTTCCGTAGTCACCGTCATAATCGAAGCGGTTGATCAGGCGCTCATCCCTCCGGGTCTCCGACGTCTGGGTGCCCCATACGATACCCTGGTGAAGATCAGTGATTTTCAAGCTGTCGTTCTTATTGTAGTAGGCGAACATCAGTTGATCCTGGGTCTTTGTCATGTGATAGATCGAACCAGGGTTCGCAGGGTAGAGGATCTCTTTGGTGACCTCTTCGCCGTCATCTTTTTTCAGATGAACCGTCAGGTAGCCCTCAGGGATCTGCATGCCCGACGTACCATAACCGTAGACGCCCATGGTCCCGAGGTGCACGACGTGACACTTCGATTGCAGACCACTTTCAACGACAGCAGCTAGGATGTTGTGGGTGGCGCTGATGTTGTTATCAACCGTGTACCGCTTATGGGTCGGGGACTTCATCGAATACGGCGCAGCCCGCTGTTCAGCAAAATGAACAAGCGCATCCGGCTCAAACATCTGAAGAAGCGTGACCAGCCGATGGTACTGGTTCGCCACATCGATGTTCTCAAAACCGATCTGCTTTCCCGTCACCTCTTCCCAAGCCGCGAGACGAACGGAGATCGGCTTGATGGGCGTCAGTGATTCAACCTCAAGCTCCAGGTCAATCTTTCGGCGCGACAAGTTGTCAACAATGAGGACGTCGTGCCCCGCCGCGGACAGGTGGAGGGCCGTTGGCCAGCCACAAAAACCATCACCGCCTACAACCAAAATTTTCATAGCGTTTGCCTCATCGCCTTGTTTTTGCTCAGATCCTACGAAATTCGCGCATGATCGACGGGGTGCCCTCGCCTTGCACGCTTCTTCATCCTCTAACGTCAAACAGCATATCTGATTTGGGCCATCAACACCCTCAAAACGGCGCGGACGCTGAGCATTGACCTGCCCCAGTCGACAACGGTCAGACGTAGACATCAAGGCCGATGCCGATCAAAGGAAGAGTGCGTTACCCTGCCAAAAGTCAAGCACACCCGGAGGAAACCGATGATCATCTGGCTCGCCTCATATCCTCGGTCAGGAAACACTGCACTTCGGATCATCTTGAAGCGCTTCTTTGACATAGAAACACTGTCGCAACACAACGACCAAGACGCGATTGGCACCAATAAACAGCTCACAGCCGTCGTCGGCCACAAGCCTCTACAAGCAAGCTGGAACGAAACCTACGAGAGTCTGCGCAACGATCAGGGTACGCACTTTGTCAAAACCCACGAACGCCCCTCGGATCAAGGCAAGGCGATCTACATTGTGCGAGACCCGCGTGCCGTCGTTCCTGCATATCACGCCTATCTCGCAAAGTTCACGGCGATCCAAGTAACCCTAGCAGACGTCACAGCAGGAGCTGTAAGCTTCGGTCGCTGGGACCATCACGTTCGCGCATGGTCACCTGATAAACGTGAGAACACGCTGTTGCTCACGTTCGAAGAACTCACAACCGACTTACAATCAAATCTGTCAACGCTGAGTGACTTCCTCCAACAGGAACCTCGCAAAGTCGCTGAGACATCATTCGACGAATTGCGTTCTATTGACCCTCAGTTCTTCAGCGTCGGGAGCAATGAGTCACGGATCAAGGCTCTGCCAGGTGACGCGCTTGCTGCAATAGAAGCACTGTACGCAGACGAAATGAATGCTATGGGATACGCTCCCGCAAAGCGCACCAATGCGCGGTCAGGCGCTCGTTACATCGCGACCCTTGGGCCCCAACTGTTTCTGGCTCGAAGGGCCGAGCGCGTCGCGTCTGCAGGAACTGATACGCTCCGCATAAAGAATAAAGACCTCAATCAACAGATTGCGGCAACTAAAGCTGCGCTTGAGCAAACCAAGGCCGAACTGCAGCGGCTTAAACCGCTTGAAGCTGGGAAGCATGGCGCTGAAAGGGTTTTGGAGTTCTCCAAACGTGAAATCGCAGACCTGAAATCGAGGCTCGAAGCTAGGATCGACGAAGCAGCCGAAGCAGCTCGCAAAAGAGCTACGCTTGAAGTTGCCGCTCAAGCAGCAAACGAGCGCCTACTGCACGCCATCGAAGACAAGAAACAAATGCAAGCGTACACGGAGGAATTGAAGACCGAATTGAGCCAATCGCGCGAAGCGTTTGCAATGGCGCTCGCGGCACTCGAGCGCGACGTTGAAGATCGTCGCGAGGCGCTTGAGAAAGCACAGACCGAAGCATCGACCCAGATTGCCGATCTCAACGCGAGAGCGTTGGCGCTCGAAGAAGAGCTCTCTGGCGCCAAGGATACGATTTCCGCACTGACTCAACAAAGAGACGCTGATGCAAAAAAGGCCCAACAGGTCTCGAAGGCGACGGCACACCGTCTCGAGCGGCGTCTGAACGAGAAGCTCCAAGCGACTGACGCAGAACGGTCAAGGCTCGAGAGTGAACAAAAAAAGCTGAAAAGCAGTTTGCAGCGCGCCCACGAGACAACCAATCTGTACGCAGATGAGTTGCGCCATTTGCAGGCGTTCACGCAGCCTAGGCTCAAGTCAATTTTGACTCTTGCTCCACTCAAGCTTGTGATAGCCCAACGCCAACGCGTTCAGCGCGGGGACATTATTCAGCGCGAGGACGGACTGATCCTCCCTCCGCATGCGCCCAGCACATCGGAACAAGAGGCTATCCCAAACTTGGCACCAACCAAGCCGGTTCCAAACACAGCTGTAGAGCCGATCAGGACTGTCAGTCCAAAGGTTATCCAGCAATCTGCGGCGAGACCGTCGATCTACGATCAGCACGAGCCAGCAAAGAAACTTGGCATTGCGGTTTTCACCTTTGATCGTGTCGATTCTGTACGACACGTCCTCGACAGCTTGAAACAACAAGATGCTTTGCACGACTGCCACGTTTGGATTGATGGCGATCAAGGCCGACCAGCGAAACGCGCCACGCTCGACAAGACTGAAGAAGCCGTCAGCGAGTACGGTGTGCGAGCAGTTCACCGGAACCGCGGGAACTTTGGCTTCCGCAAGATGATCATCGTCGCCTTGCGCAAAATGTTCGAGCAATATGATCGTGTACTGATCCTTGAAGACGACTGCTTCCCGACACGGAATTGCGTCAAGGGCTTCTCCGCAGAACTTGATAGTATCGAGGATCGAGATGACATCTTCTCAGTATACGGGCATCCTTTCCTCGTCCCTGGCGAGGGCGATCTCTTTACGCGGTTCCAAGGCTGGGGCTGGGCCACCACGAGGGAGAAGTTCAGACCAATCTGGGACGAACTTCTTGAATGCTATTTGATGTCTGAAGAGGAGTATCGGACCTTCGTTTCTGAGGCGCTCACTGACGACGTCCGCTCTTGGATGGAAGTGACGCCTGGGCGCAGTCCGAGCGATACGATCACTAAATTTTTCGCGTGGGATGAAACCGTCACGCTGCTGACTGCACGGAAGAAGCTGTACCACCGACCCAGCGCAGAGCGTCTCATCTACAATTTCGGTTTGGGCGCTGGCTCCACCCACTTTGGCGACTTCGCCCACTACCGCCGACCGCCGTTCAACATGGTCTCTGCAGAAGATCTTTGGTCCGTCTACTGAGATTACCGAGCGCTCGCAGGGCATAGAGCGCGTGGAGAGAAACAGTCATGAGCCTTAGAAGCGAGGGTCGGTTTATTATCGTGGACCCCTCTCTCTCGGACCTGAGAGGACATCACTACCAACTGACACTCAACGCAGATTCAGCTGCGCGTGAGGGCGGGGCGGAGTGCGTGTGGCTGGTCAACCACGCAGCGGATCGAAACCTTCTCAAGGCTCACCCGCAAGCCCGCCCAGCTTTCAAACTCGGTATGTATGACCAGTACAAAAGGGGCGCAAAGAGCAAAGATATCTCGCTTGCTGACGAAATGACTGCCGGCCTGCTGTTAGCAATCGACGAGTTGGGCGTGACTTCCAATGATCGTCTCTTTTTTCACACATGCGATGGCGCAACCTACGAGGCTGCCGCTGCGGTCGTCGAAGAACTAGCACTCGACGTCATGCCAGCGTTCCATCTGTGCACCCCGTATGACCCCGTAGGCGTCATGCCCAACCGGACGAAGCCTGGTGAGGTCACGAGAGCGATCGACCTCATTGGGTCACTAGGCCTCATCGGGGTCAGAGTCTTTCTGTATGCTGAGAATGATTTGCTTGCTAACCACCTTTCACAGCTCTGGCGCACGCCCGTGACTGCACTCAACCTTCCAATGCCTGCTTTTTCAGATGAGCACCGCAAGGCTGCGGCTCTCTACCGACAAGACACACTCAACATCCCACCAGCTGATCGAATGGTCTGCGTCCTTGGATCTGCTAGGATCGAAAAGGGCTTCAACCTTCTTCCCGACATCGTTCGGCGAACCTTCGAATTCGCGGGTGAGAGCACGTACAACGGTCTCTACGCTGACGACATTCAGTTCGTTATCCAAGCCACGCCGCAAATCGTTGGTCGAGATCCTGTCATCCAGAAAGCCATCGATCGCCTCCAGGAACAGGCAGCAGGGAGAGTCACTCTTCTCGAACATTCCCTAGAGGTCGAGGAGTATCGCAGCGTCCTGCTCGCTTCGGATATCGTGCTGATGCCCTACGAACCAGCCAAGTACCGTGTTCGCGGCTCCGGGATCATCAGCGAAGCCCTCACAGCAGGTAAATTCGCGGTCGCCTCCGAAGGCTCTTACCCCGGGCACATGGCCTCGTTGTTCGGGGGCGGGACTGGGGCGATGCCGCGTGACATGGCTCGAGCAATTCTCGAAATATTGGCGAGTTGGGAAACGCGCGAGCGCGTCAAACACGATGCTTTGAAGGCGTGGACGGAAGAGCATACGCCGGCGCGATACTTCCAGCGGATTGCAAGCCGAGACGTCAAGCGAGGGCTTCTCCAATAATCAGTAGGCATACACACCGATTGGCTTGGCGGACAGCTCTATGAAATTCGCAATCTCCGTCCCTCTTGGTGCATGGCATCCGTTTTTACCCGATTGTCTTGCGTCCCTCGAAGCGCAAAAGGTCGACGTTGAGGTCGCACTGCTTGACGCGTCCGGTGATCCGCGGGTGCTAGAACTTGCTGATCAGTATAGCGATCTTTTGACATTCAGGCATCATGGTCCAGACGATGGACAAGCTGATGCTATCGCAACCGGCTGGGAGAATACCAGCGGGGACATTCTCGGCTGGCTGAACGCTGATGACCAGCTTTTTCCTGATGCGCTGTCTCAGGTTCTGGACGTGTTCAAGTCGTATGAGGAGCCAGACGTGGTCTATGGCCACAGCACCATCCTCAATGACGACAAGGCAGTCACCGGGTACCAGTACGGCGTTGAACGTCCGTCAGAACGGCTAGCACATGCAGCGATTATCTCTCAGCCATCTTGCTTCTTCAAACGCAGCATCGAGATAAGAGCGGGCGGACTGAATCGCGAGCTTCACTACACCATGGACTGGGATCTTCTTCTAAGGATGCACGACGTGGGCGGACGTTTTTCCTTTGTTGACCGTCCGCTTTCCGCGCTCCTCTGGAGCCAGAACACCAAAACCGCGTCGCTCAACCAGCAGCGCCGCGCAGAGATCTCAAGAATCACTGAAGCCAGAGGGGCAAAGAACTCGCCCCTCAAAACGAAGGTTGGCTTTGGCCTGCAGCATGCAATCGATCATGCGCCGAAGTTCGTAAGCCGGCGAATGCGGTCTTTTCTTTTCGGACCCACACGGACGATTTTCGGCGTTGGAGCAGACGGCCTTCTTTCAAAAGACAGCACCCTCTATATCCATCACTTTGATACCACGAGCAAAAGTAGCCTCGTGCTGGAAACTGAGCAGCCGGGCCACACCTTCGAAGTGGCAGTCAACGGAACAATCGCAGCAACTGAGACACTTGGAAAGTCTGTCCGTATTGTCCCTGAATTACCGCTGGAACCAGCAAAAACATATGAAGTATCAATTCAGCATACAGATCTAAAGAACGCTCATTTGGTCTCGTTGAGCTGGTTCTAGATCGCTACGCGCCACCAAACTTCGCTTGGTAGGCTGAGAAAACTTCATTCACCGGCCCGTCCTGAACGATCTCACCGTGATCGAGCCAGAGCGCTCGGTCACAGTTGGACTCAAGCATCGATTGGCTGTGGCTGGCGAGCACCAAGACACCTGCGCGCTCGACGAAGCTCGCCATTCGCTCGGATGCGCGCCGACGAAACTCAACATCGCCCGCACTCAGCCATTCGTCGAGAAGCAGAATTTCTGGCTTGAACGCCGTCGCTATCGCGAAGCTCAACCGCATCCGCATCCCTGCCGAGTAGGTGTTGACGGGAAAGTCCAAAAATTCTCCGAGTTCGGAGAATTCGATAATCTCGTCGCGCTTCTCCTCAATCGCTTCCCGGCTGTGCCCCGAAGCCAGTCCCTGGAGCGTGATGTTCCGATGCCCTGAGGCATCTCCCTTCGTACCAAGGTTGATATTGATAAGGTTCGTACAATGACCTTCCAGAGTAACGGTCCCTCGATCAGGCGGGAGAATTCCAGCCAGCACACGGAGAAGCGTGGTCTTGCCCGATCCGTTCCTCCCTATGACACCAACGCGCGTTCCTTCGCTCAGTTCAAAAGAAACCCCGTTCAGCGCGCGGACGCCAACTGTCCGTCCTGCCTTGTTCACAACAAAGCGGCTTTCGGTAGAGGGTGTGGAGATCTCGTTCGATCCACTGAACAGCGGATGAACCAGTTCAACGTTTTCAACGACAATGCGCGGCATTTATCAGATCCAAAATGGCAGCTGCTTCCGCATCCGGCTAGAAACAATCAACGCCGCCGCCCACATGAGGACGGTCAATACGGCAGCGATGACGACCGACTCCGTCGGCGGTACAGATCCAAGAAGCGGTGCACGGAACAATTCGAGAAAGTGGGTCAGAGGATTGGCGACGGCAAATGCCCGCCGGAGGCCAGCGGTATCCGCATAAGCCCAAATCACGGGTGTCACAAAAATCAACAACCGCTGCACGGACCCCACCAAGTGTTGAAGGTCGCGAAACCGCGCCCCGACAAAGCCGAGGGCCAGCTGCAGTGGAACCGAAATCCCGATGATCAGCATAAGCCCAGGTATTGCGAGCAGAGCAATCACCGACGGCCGCCAGCCTGTGGCAAGCATGACGATCAACGCGGCAATCAACTGTATGAAAAACGGGAACACGGAGCGCGCAATGCTTTTAAAGACGTATACGGAGTATGGCATGGATGAGCTGTGAATCCACGAGACGGCTCCTCGAAATACCCAACACCCCTCGCTTAGGTTCCCCACCAAAAGAGCAAAGGCTGGATATCCAATGGCGATGTAATGGAAGTACGACCCCTCGCTCATCGAGGAGAAACCACCGAAAAAGATCGCGATGCCGCCAACGAACATGAGATAAGAAATGACAATCCAAGCGAGCCCAAGGGCGCTCCGCCGGTAGCGCGATTGGATTTCGTCCCACGCGAACGTCTGCCAGACTTCCCGCATTCGCCAACCTCGCGCCAAGTCGCGAAGCGTCGCCTGAACACCCGAAGCGTCGCGCGCCGAGAAGGTCTGCCGTGCTGTCATCGTGTCTCACGCCTATGCAAGATGGTCTGCCCAAAGCAAGTTCGCCGTTCCCCTCAGGAGAGAGCCTGATTATAGCCAACGTTCAAGTCTCATCGCGGCAGCCACTCCAGCGGCCTCTCCGCGGCTCGATTGATAGGAAGCCATGCGCATCTCGATTGTCACGCCTGTCCTGAACGGCGAGCGCTTCATCGGTGAGGCAGTGGCCAGCCTCCAAGCTCAATCCTACCAGGACTTCGAGCACATCACGGTTGATGGCGGATCGACGGACGGGACCACCGACATCATCACAGCAGTCGCTTGCGAAGACGAACGGTTCCGATTGGTCACCAAGTCAGGCTGCTCGCAATACCAAGCAATCGATATCGGATTCTCCCAAGCGAGCGGCGATATCATTGCGTGGCTCAACGCCGACGATATGTACACGCCGTGGGCATTCACTGCGGTCGCGCGTCGGTTTGCACAGAATGCCGAGATATCATGGCTCTCAGGATTACCATCCTGCTGGGACGAGAGCGGCGAGCTGGTCTTCGTTCAACCACGTTCTTGGTGGCCGCAGCGGTTGATACGAGCCGGTTGGTTCCACGAGAAGCTGCTTGGATACATACAACAAGAGTCCCTCTTCTTCCGTCGCGCACTGTATTTGGGCTTGAGCCAGGCCGAGCGTGAAACGTTCACGCAAGCGCGTCTCGCTGGCGACTTTATGCTCTGGCGGTTCTTCGCGAAGCGCAGCCCACTAGAAGCCCTTCCAACAGTGCTCGGTGGGTTTCGCCGTCACGATGCCAATCGGTCGACAGCTGTAAGCAATGCCTATTGGCGTGAAGTTTTAGAGAACGATCCGTTTCAGCTCCCTCAAGCAATCGCAGGGCGTCTTCGCGGTCTTTACGTCAAGATAGCGGCCTCAAAAGCGGCACATCTCTCAATCAAATACGACGCCGAGTTTACCGAAAATTTCGCTCGCCGGTCGACGCAGAGCTGAGCTCTCAAGCTTATTCCAATCGCACTGACTCAAAGCCGAGCTTGGCCGCAGCCGCATGCATGGACTGCTCCAATTCAGTCTGAAGCCGGCGTTTGGCCAGCCGGCTCTGGACAGATACAGAAATCATATCGCCGAAAGCCCTCGCTCGAGCACCGCAGAGATAAGAAACCGCTGGACCATCCCCCGCCTCATCAATGAATGCGTCGTAGAGCTCCCCGGCTAAACCGATAGGTCGCTTCTCGGTTGGCGAAATGGCCGTTTCGCTCGGTAAGAGATCACGGGCCGTCGCCCTGAGATCGACATCAGCTGAGGACGTTGCAAACCAAGCGAACCAAGCGGTTCTATCCCTCACCTTCGCGCTTTTCGCAGCGATGGCGAGTGCGAGCTCAGCACGATCAGCATGGCGCCGAGTTGCCCATGCCCATAGCCTGGGGCCACGTGTAGACCCAAACAGCTCGCTTGCCGCTTTGAGGGGATCATTCGTCAACTCGGGAGCAATAACCGCTGCGAGCTGTCGTTCTTCCACTCCATCATTGATGTTTGTTGGTGCAACACCCTTGCTTTCAAACAGTGTCACCGGACGTTCGGAGATATCAGAGTGGAAGGTTTCTTTTATAGGGCGCTCGAAAGTGAGCGGGACGGCGTCTTGATTTGAGCGGTGATCGACCCTCTCGGAGCGAGCTTTGTCTTTGCAGGCCGTCAGATCCGTGTCGGTATGGCCAATCGCGGCCAGCAATTCTGGCACTCTCAGCAGAAATGGCTTGAGGTCCAGCGCCCCCTTATTGAGGGGACGATTGTGGTGGTCATACCGGCGCAGGATGAGGCCTTTCTGCTCCAGCGAAGCTTTCAGACGACGCAGGGTGCTCTCTCCTAGACCCAAGAGGCGGCAAAGGCGGGTGGAGCCAGGCCAAACGCAGGTGTCGCCTGCCGCGGTGCCTGCAATGTCGAGGTGGCTGAGGAGTGCCATCATCAAACAGCGCTCTTGAGGGGTCAGCAGGTCAGCGGTTCCCAGGGCAAGGGCCTTGTCGACCTTCAGCCTATTGAGGGTGGGGTCGGCAGCACGGTTGGTGCAGGCCTCTACCGTGGCTTGGTAGCTCTCAGCCCTTTTGGCGAAGCCGGGACTGGCCTCGGATTTCAGGCAAATTCGTGCATTCATCGCGCGTTCCATTCTCCGCGCGAAGGCAAAATGACTCATGAGCGCGCCGAAGCACGCTTTTCGGTTGCTCATTTTTGCGGAGGGGGCTACGCGATTGGTGCCAAACAAGTGCGTGGAGCCTTGGCTTCCGCCGAAGAGCCCGGCCTCTGGCCGGGTTTTTCTTTGCCTTCGCTGTCGTCCTTTCTCAGCGTTCCTGGTGGGCTTGCCGCCCCCTCCCCCCACATTTGGGTGAGGTGACGGAGCATCAGCCCTTGTCTGGCGGCGATTCTGAGAACGAGTCGATGGACCGTGCTCCACACCGCGAATGTTGCACATTTTGACGTGTGCCGCCGGAAAGTGTGACTTTTGAGGTAAACGGAAGGTTAAGGCTTCACCGCCAAGCAAGAATACGTTTACCCACTGTCCATGGGAAGGACTTGCTATGGCCGATTTTAGCCACGCCACCCGCCGCGTTGCCCGACTTCAAGAGCGTTCTGTGGGTCTTCTGAACGCGATGCGTGCCCAGCTTTTGGGTGAGCATGAAGAGAAGACCCTGCCCCTTCGCTTCAGCATTCGCCAGGCCTCGAAGATGGTCGGCAAGTCCGACATGACGATCAGGCGCGCTGAGGAATCGGGCGCCCTGCCCGCCCCTGAGAAACGGGAGAGCGG
>JBCCTF010000027.1:0-28976 GCA_039198765.1 Pseudomonadota bacterium | reverse complement strand
GCCTGCTTCAGCGGCCTGGCAAAGGGGGAGCAGCTTTTCCGCCGCGCGCAGGATGTCGTCGTCTGCCGAGCCCTTCAGGCGCAACTGAACACACGCGACCGCTGCGTTCGTATCCGCAACGGCATCGAACACGGCAGACAAATCGCTTGCGAAAGCGTCAAGGTCATCAAGGACTTGAGGGGTGATCAGGTAGAGTGTCGGTTCCGTCATGCGGCCTGCGGCTGAACCAGAGCGAGGAGTCGCTCCTGGGGCAGGCTCGCATAAACCGGATCAGGCACAATGTTCAACTCCTCGCGCACCTCGCGGAGCGGTCGGTCGAGCATCCCGATAAAGTCGGCATGCAGAAGATCAGCAGAGGCTAGACCCATCGCCTTGGCGTTGTGGATCACTCTGAAGACGGGGACGTCCAGCGCTTCGGCTTTGATCCGGAGGCCAGCCATCTTGGCGAGGTACTTGATACCTCGGTTGCCAGTGATGCGGCAGGTGTAATTGAGGAGCGCCGCCTCGCCCAGGCTGTCCCGGTTGTACCCGGTCAGGATGTGGAACATGTCGTGAGTGAGGTTCAGGTACCAGATGAACGCTGAGTATTCAGGGTAGTCACGGCGGAATTCGTCCGTGATCAGACCGTCTTCGCGGTAGGACTCTGCAACGCCGTCCGTGCGCAGGCCTTCGCGATCCATGAAGTCAGCATAGGTCCGACCGACGGTGCCGATGGGCAGTTGGCGGAGCCTGTCGCGATCATCAAGTGCACGAAAAATCGCTTTGGGATCGTCCTCGACCAGCATCTTCGCATTAGGGCCAGCGTACCAGCGCTTGAAGGTCCGGTGCAGCGAATCGCCATTCAGCGCGATCGAGAAGTCGAAGACTTTCGACGTGTCTTCCTTGTTCCGCATCAGCCCGAAGAACGCGATCACCGACTTATCCGGACGGATCGGCGGTGCGGGGGGCAGAGCTGGGTTCGGATTCATGGCGCGTCTCCTCAGTCAAAAAGATGCAGCCGACTGGCTCATCGGTCCAGCCTCTGACAGCCAATGATGATTATGCACGCTGTCGATTAATCAACGCTGACGGGGCTTGCCGCCGCGCTTCGGCGGCGACCGTCGAGGCGGTTGTGGCCGCTGAGCGCGGAGAGGTTTGTGCTGGGCAGCCGGGCGTTGGCGGGCAGGCGCCTGATGCTGTTGTTGAGCTTCATCGTGGGCGATGGTGGCTTCGGTAATCGCCGCACGGAAACGAACAGGGTCAGCAATCGGCGGCGAGAAGATCGGACTGCCGCCCGAACCGTTGATCTGCAAACGGCCAAAGCGGAACAAGCGAGACATCAGGCTCTGGCTGAGGATAACGTTCTCAACAGCTGCGAGCGGCAGTTCTGCTGTGCGACGTCCGAAGACACCGCGCTTCACCACAACCCGTTGATCTGTCAGGCCAAATTCTGTGCTGTTGATGTAGATCTCGTTGCAGACGAACCACACCGTACCAAAGATGCTGCCCGCGAGCAGTGATGCGCCCCACGCGCTTGTCAGCTGCTCAGTCAGATAGAGCGCGAACATCGTGAAGATGGGCGCTGCACCGAGGACGACGAGAATCACCCATGACGCCGCGCGAAAAATCCACGGGAATTGCGCGAGCGCGATAAGGCGCTCGTGCTCCGGTAGGCTTTTGACCACGTAGGGCTTCACCGCTTCGTTCCCCTGCCGCGGCGATGCCCCTCGTCAGTTGGGGCTAGGCCGCGCCTTCCATCTCGCTCGACCACGTGCCCAGTTGCGCATGGCCGTTCATTTTCGCGCGGTGGTTGAACGCCGCCTGCGCTGCTGCGACATTGTCGCGCTTTCCGCCCCAAGCTTCAAGCGTCGAGGCCTGCAGCGCCCGGCCGTAGGAGTAGCTGAGCTTCCACGGCATCTGATCGGCGAAGTCACGGTTCATGGCGCTGAGGTTCTCGGTCGCCTGCACTTCAGACTGGCCGCCGGAGAGGAAGACAATGCCCGGCACCGCCGCGGGGACGGAGTTGCGGAAGCACGCGACGGTCTTCTCAGCGATTTCGTCCGTGTCCGCCTGGCGGTCAGCTTTCTTGCCCGCGATGACCATGTTCGGCTTGAGGATCGTGCCCTCGAGCGCGACGCCGGCGTCGAAAAGCTCTTCATACAGAAGACGCAGTCCCTGCTCGGTCACTTCAAAGCAACGGTCGATGTCGTGGTCGCCGTCCATCAGAACTTCCGGCTCCACGATAGGCACGATGCGCTGCTCCTGGCAGAGCGCGGCGTAGCGCGCGAGGGCGTGCATGTTCGCTTTCAGGCAGCCGTAGCTCGGCATCGCCATCGAACCACCGCGGGCGATGTCGATCACCGCACGCCACTTGGCAAAGCGGGCACCGAGCTCGTGGTACTCTTCAAGACGCGCGCGAAGGCCGTCGAGACCTTCGGTCACTTTCTCGCCGGGATAACCCGCGAGATCCTGCGCACCCTTGTCGACTTTGATGCCGGGGATTGAGCCTGCGGCTTCGATCAGCTTGACCAGCGGCGTGCCATCTTCCGCCTTCTGACGAATGGTTTCGTCGAACAGGATGACGCCCGAGATGTGGTTCTGCATGGCGTCTTCGGTGCGGAACAGAAGCTCGCGATAGTCGCGGCGATTGTCCTCGGTGCTGTCGAGGCCGATGGAGTCAAACCGCTTCTTGATGGTGCCCGTGGATTCGTCCGCAGCAAGAATACCCTTGCCCGGCGCGACCATGCGCACGGCGATGTCGTTCAGTTCTTCGAGAAGTTCAGCGTTCATGATCTTTGTCCGTTCCCTGATCGTCTGTTGGTGTTCGTTTCGGCCTCAGCCGTCTTTTTTCTCAAGCGCCGCCACGCCCGGCAAGACCTTGCCTTCCATCCACTCAAGGAAAGCGCCGCCTGCAGTCGAGACATAAGTGAATTGATCCGTCACCTGAGCAACAGCGAGCGCAGCGACGGTGTCACCCCCGCCCGCGACGGAGGTCAGCGCCTCTTTCTTCGACAGCTTGGCCGCGAACTTCGCAAGCTCGACCGTGGCGACATGGAAAGGTTCGGTCTCGAATGCGCCGAGAGGGCCGTTCCAGATCAATGTCTTACACGCTTCGAGCGCTTCGGCATACGCGTTCACGCTATCCGGGCCGAGGTCGAGGATCATCTCATCGTCTTCGACGCCATTGGCGGCGCGGACCTGATGCTCCGCACCCGCCTTAAATTCTTTGGCGCAGACAACGTCTTTAGGCAGAAGGATCTCACAACCGCTTTCAGCAGCCTTGGCCATGATCTCTTTCGCGGTTGGCACGAGGTCAGGCTCAGCCAGCGACTTGCCGATCTTCATGTCCAGGGCGAGGAGGAAGGTGTTCGCCATGCCGCCGCCGACGACCAGCTTGTCAGCTTTCGTCACGAGAGCGTTGAGCACATCAATCTTTGTGCTGACCTTCGCACCGCCAACGACCGCCATCATCGGACGTTCAGGGTTACCCAGCGCCGCAGCGAGGTAGTCCAGCTCCCGCGCGAGCGCGAGACCTGCTGCGGACGGCAGATGCTGGGCGACACCTTCCGTGGACGCATGGGCGCGGTGGGCGGCAGAGAACGCATCGTTCACAAAAGCATCGCCGAGCTTGGCCAGCTCAGCGGAGAAGTCCGCGCCATTTTTCTCTTCGCCCGGATGAAAGCGTGTGTTCTCGAGCACGAGGACATCGCCGTCTTCCATTTGCGCGACAGCTTGCTGCGCTTTGTCGCCGACAGTCTCGTGGTAGAAACCGACGGGCGCTTTGATCACGTTCGCGAAAGGCTGGCACACAGGCTCGAGGCTCATGTCTGGGTTCGGCTCACCTTTCGGACGGCCAAAGTGCGAGAGCAGGATCACCTTTGCGCCTTTATCGGTAAGCGCCTGCACCGTTGGCACAGCGCGGTCGAGGCGCGTTGTGTCCGTCACCTGACCATCAGCCATCGGAACATTGAAATCGACCCGAACAAGAACGCGCTTGCCCTTCAGATCACCAAGATCGTCGATCATGTTGTACGTCGTCATGAAAAACCTTCGAACAGACAAAAAACGCGGCCGAAGCCGCGTTTTTGGGAGAATTTAGAGGAACTTAGACATCGCTAGGGCGGTGTCCGACATGCGCGTGGAGAAGCCCCACTCGTTGTCGTACCAGCTCAGCACACGGACGAGACCGCCATCGACGATCTGCGTCTGGCCAGCCGCGAAGCTGGAGGAATGCGGATCATGCATGAAGTCGCCGGAGACGAGTTTTTTCTCCGTGTACCCCAGAATTCCTTTGAGAGGACCTTCTGAAGCTTCCTTCATGGCAGCGTTGATCGCCTCAACCGACGTGTCACGCGACGGGACGAATGCGAGGTCGACCATCGAGACGTTCGGCGTCGGAACGCGGACAGCTGAGCCGTCGAGTTTGCCAGCGAGTTTAGGGATCACGAGACCGAGGGCCTTCGCCGCACCGGTCGACGTCGGGATCATGTTCTGCGCGGCGGCACGAGCTCGATAAAGATCTTTGTGCATCGTATCGAGCGTCGGCTGATCACCGGTGTAGGAGTGCACAGTTGTCATGTAACCGCGCTCGATCCCGCAGGTCTCCATCAGCACTTTGGCGACAGGCGCAAGGCAGTTGGTCGTACACGAACCATTGGAAACGATGTGGTCGTCGCCGGTCAGCGTGTCGTGGTTCACACCGTAGACAATCGTCCGAACGTCCGAGGTCGACGGTGCCGAAACGAGGACGCGTTTCGCGCCAGCGTCGAGGTGCGCCTTGGCCTTTTCAGGCGCCGTGAAGATGCCGGTGCATTCAAAGACGATGTCCACACCTTTGTCGCCCCAGCCGAGCTGGCTCGGGTCACGCTCAGCGCTCACCGTGATGTCTTTCCCATCAATGGTCAGCTTACCATCCGACGTCTGAACATCATTAGACAGACGACCGTGCAGCGTGTCGTACTGCAACAGGTGGGCGTTGGTCTCGACCGGGCCAAGGTCGTTGATCGCCACCACTTCAATATCGTCGCGAGCGTGCTCCACCATCGAGCGCAGAGCCAAGCGGCCAATCCGTCCAAAACCGTTGATTCCGACCTTCACCGTCATGTTACGCGTTCCCTTCTACTATTGCGCGGACCTTTGCCGCGGCGTTCTTCGCTGTAATTCCAAAATGTTCGTAAAGCTCTTTGTACGCACCAGATGCGCCGAAGCTGTCCATTCCAAGAAAGTCTCCGCCGCCAAGGACTTGGTCCCATCCCATGCGGATGCCGGCCTCCACCGCAACGCGCGGTTTGTCGCCGAGGACCGAGGCGATATAGCCGCCATCTTGTCCCATGAACGTCTCAACGCAGGGCATGGAGACGACGCGGCAAAGCGTGCCTTCGCTGGCGAGCTGGTCGGCTGCGGCAAGCGCGATTTCGACTTCTGAGCCTGTCGCAATGAGGGTTGCGGCGTAGCCTTCTGCATCGCGAAGGACGTAACCGCCCTTCTCAAGACCCATCGTGCTGGGCTCCGTGGCGACGGTCGGCAAACCTTGTCTCGTCAGTGCAAGGACGGATGGACCTTGATAGCTCAGTGCATCGGCCCAAGCATAGGCGGTCTCCACTTCATCAGCAGGCCGATAAACGCGCAAGCCGGGGATCGCGCGGAGGGCCGCGAGATGCTCCACCGGCTGGTGCGTCGGACCATCTTCGCCGAGGCCAATCGAGTCGTGGGTCAGCACATAGATCACGCGCTGCTGCATCAGCGCCGCGAGGCGCATGGCTGGGCGCATGTAGTCCGAGAACACCAGGAACGTGCCGCCGTAAGGGATCGCGCCGCCGTGCAGGGCGAGGCCGTTCATGATGGCGCCCATACCGTGCTCGCGGATACCGTAGTGGATGTAGCGACCGGCAGGATTATCCGCATCCAGAATACCGAGCTCAGCGGTCTTGGTGTTGTTCGACCCGGTGAGGTCTGCCGAGCCGCCCAAGGTCGAGGCGGATGCTTCGTTGATAACGTCCAGGCAGTTTTGCGAGGCTTTCCGGGTTGCCACCGCGCCGCCTGCTGCAGCTGTGGCTTCGCCATGGTCTTTCAGTGCACGGACTGCGTTACTTGGATCGGCCTTCAGGACACTGAGGAAAGGGTCTTTGTGCGCTGATGCCTCCAGGCGATCTTCCCACGCGGCACGAGCATCGGCCCCGCGGACACCGGCGGCACGCCATTGCTCAACCACATCGCCGGGCAGTTCAAACGGGCCGTGATCCCAATCGCGCGCCTTTTTGGCAGCGGCAATGGCCTCTGCACCAAGCGGTGCGCCGTGGGAGCCGGCCGTGCCGGCCTTCGCGCCAGCGCCTCGGCCGATCGTCGTCTTGCAGGCGATCAGCACCGGGCGGTCGGAGCCCTTGGCTTCGGTGAGCGCGCGATCGACGGCTTCCATATCGTGGCCATCGACGGCCATGGTTTTCCAGCCGGAGGCTTCAAACCGTGCGCGCTGGTCTGTGGAATCAGAGAGGCTCACTGCGCCGTCGATTGAAATGTTGTTGTCGTCCCAGAGGACGACCAGCTTGCCGAGCTTCTGGTGACCCGCGAACGAGATCACCTCTTGACTGATCCCCTCCATGAGGCAGCCATCGCCGGCGATAACGTAGGTCATGTGATCGACGAGGTCAGAGCCGAAGCGCGCTGCGAGATGCTTCTCCGCTAGCGCAAAGCCAACACCGTTGCCGAGGCCCTGGCCGAGGGGGCCGGTCGTCGTTTCGATCCCTAACGCGTGGCCAAATTCGGGGTGCCCAGCGGTTTTTGAGCCCAGCTGCCGAAAATTTTGCAGCTGCTCGATGGTCATGTCTTCGTACCCCAGCAGATGGTGCAGAGCGTACTGCAGCATCGAGCCGTGGCCCGCAGATAGGACAAAACGATCGCGATCAGCCCAGTCAGGCGATGCCACGTCAAACTTCATGTGTTTGGTGAAAAGAACGGTCGCAACATCCGCCATTCCAAGGGGCATTCCTGGGTGGCCCGACTTTGCTTTTTCAACCGCATCCATCGCCAGAGCGGCTATTGCGGCAGACATGCGGGACATCATGGGATCGGCGGACATGCAGGGCTCCTTGGTACTGCGCCCCCCAATGCTCGCGTCCCCTTGCGGGGTCAAGCAGCCACGGGCTCTTGCGCCGCAGCAAGGTTCGTTTCATCACGTGACCATGGACCGGTTGGAGCAAGCTGAACGGCGTTTCAACGAAGCCGTCGCCCGTATTGAGGCGGCGCTGCTTGCGTCATCCCAAGCCAAAAAGAAGGTGGAGGAAAGCCTCGCCTTGGCCGATTCCATTGAGGAGCGAGCGAAGACCGCCCTCAAAAGCGTGCGTGACCTGATGAGGCAGCAAGAAGGACACTGAACGCCATGGCTGAAGTGGATGTCCGGATTGGCGAACGCTCGTTCCGCCTCGCCTGTGATGATGGGCAAGAGTTGCGGCTGAAGGCGCTCGCTGAACAGTTCAGCGCGCGGGTCTCGGCCCTTCAATCGGTCAATGACGCGATTGGCGACCGCCAGGCGGTGGTCGTTGCCGCCCTCGCCATCCTCGATGAGTTCGACGAAGCCAAGACCCGCTGGGAAGGCATCACGCCGGAAGGCGTTGCCGCCGAATGGGCGGCGGACCGGCTTGATGCGGCCAGCGAGAGGCTCGAACGCGCCCTGGTGCGCTGACCGGCTTGCGCCGCGCGCGCAAAATCTCAAATGATAGAGCACGATGTTGGCAGAGGATCCCGCGCTTCGCGTCCCCGCATGGACGCTGATCATCACCACCCTCGGCGGAGCGGTGGTGGGCGCCACCGCGACGTTCTTTATGCTGGGAACGGATGCGCCTGAGCCAGTCTTGCGGGTCGCAGAGGCTCAACCGGCTCCTTCGCAGCAGGTCAGCGTGACGGGTTTAGCGCGTGAGGAAAGCACCGCGCTCGTTCGGCAACCTCCAGCGCGGGAAGAGGCCCAGGACAGAGCTGAACAGAATACTGCTGATGCCGAAGAGCGCTCTTTCCGGGTGACCCGCAGGCTCTCTCCCCAGGAGAAAGAGCTGCGCGAGCTGTCGGCGGCGGTCCAGAAAGCGAGGCGGACTGGCGACTTTGACGAAGCCTACCGCCTCCTGGCGGCGGCTTGGCAACAACACTCGACGAACGACGATCGCGAATGGTCGCGCTTTCGTGATCGCACCCTCCGCCTCCTCGGTCAGGTCGCGCAGGACTATTCGCCCGCGCGCTCTTTGCTGCTTGGCATCAACCGCGATGAAGCCGCGCGCTTCCTGGTTACCGGCGAGCCAACGGCCTTTGGCCGAGCGAAGATCACAGCCGAACTCCTCAACGATCCGGAAGCGATGGCTGACCTCTACCGGCAAGCCACGACCACAAACCCGGACCTTGCGCAGCAAACGTTCGGTCGCGATTTCGAGACCATTGCCAAGGCGCCTGACGCACGGGTGCTCATGGATCTTATCGAAGACCCCAACCGGTTTGCAGCATCACGCGTTCGGCAGGCCGAGCGGCGGAGCGACATGATCGCCCGAAGCGGAATGAACCGCTCCAGCGCTCTCCAAATCCGCCGCCAAATGCTCGACAGCGCCGACGCGCTCGAAAGCTACGCCTTGGTCCTGCAAGAGTTTGGGAAGATCGACGAAAGCGACGAAGTCTACGCCGCCGCGGAGAAGGTACGCCTTGAAGCCGAGAGTATCCGATAAACGACACGGTTTCGGCTCGGGACGCTGCGGGTCTCCATAACCTAGACCAGCGCTGTGCCTTCCGTTCGACTTCGCGGACCGCTGACGCTCCACCCGCTACCTCAAAACGGCCGGCAGCTGAGAGGCCAAAAACGCCTTGATCTTGCGATCTCGCTCAGGCGACGGTGCACCCAGAACGCCTCGAAACTGTTCTGGAATATGGTCGGAACTCGCTGTCGCATCCGCACCAAAGATATAGTGCTCAAAGACCAGCCTCCAGGCCGCACGATCGTGTTCGGGCAAATCGCGGAGCACCAGCAGAGCAAGACCCAGGACGTTCATCGGCGACCCATGACGCATCGAGTCGAACCAGTAATTCACAAGGACGTTGAGGGGACCGGTCGATTGGACGAAGTGCCACCACAGACTCGGAATGTAGATCGCGTCCCCAGGATGAAGCTCAGCAAGTAAAGCACTCTCGACAGCGTGTTCAAACCTGGGAAAGATCGAAAAATCAATCGCATGGAGATCAACCAAACTCGCCGGTTGTCCGGCCATATTGTGATCGATGGGCCCCACATAGAGATTGGCGATTTGGTCAGGCGGAAAGATCACGAAGCGTCTGAGCCCAGAAACCACGCAGGCAATATTCTCAGAAATGTCGAAATGGGGGGCGATCTGCGCACCGTTTCCAACCCAGACTTTGGGAACCACGTCAGCGCCGACTAGGTCGATTGTGTGCTGGTCCGAAAAGTTCGGCAGAGTTTGCGTTGCCGGCGACGCACCAGCATAGATCCCCATCGGTTCGGGCCTGTCCATTTGCTCCAGCAGTTTGTCGAGCACCGAACTAAAAGGCACATCGCGCTTCTCATAATTGAAGCCCCGCATGTCGGGCGAGTAAAAATAGCGCCCCTGAACTTCGGGACGTGCAACAAATGTCGGGACTCTTGCGCCTACGTCGAGGCTGCGCAGATGGTCAGCAATGTCATTCGGGCCGCTCCTAGCAGCCGCGACAGCAGGCCACTCTTTGACCAATCCCCTCACAATCACGGGCTGACCGGCAGTTCGGACCTCCTGTTGAAATTGTACTTGGGAGAGGCTGTCCACCTCAGCCAACGGTCGCAAATCAAATTCGAATATCGAAGGTTTGTGCATATCGACCCTGGCGTGAAGGAAATGCGATGCAAGATCCCAGAACGCTGGGCAATCCGATGAATTTCGTCAACGATGCGTTGCTCAAGGCTGCTGTCGCATTACCCCCCATCGCGCCGCGCCTTGTTTTCTTAAGGTCCGATGCCTAGCTTCTCAGTCCGCTGCCCGGCCCGTTAGGATTTTTTTCCCCGGGGCCTTACAGACAATACCGGGAGCTGCCTCTGGCTCGGACCGTGGTCCTTTTCACGCGGCGCCCACCTGAACCTTCGGGTCCAGGGCGAATCATAACGTCCGACGGCCGGTGCGGCACATCTCTTTCCGGGAGCCTTTTCCGATGCTTGCAGGTATGCCTCTCGGTGTGACCCAGTGGAAGCAGGTGTTCCGTGAGCGCGCCAAAGCTGCGCGCAAAGAAGCCGCCTCTCGCCAGCCCAATGCGGGTCAGCATGCAGCCAGCGCCTTCATGATGGCTTTCGGTGAGGAGCTTGAGGGCTCGACCCCGGCAAGCCATCAAGGCGACGGCGTGAGCGAGCCGAAGAAAGTCGCGCTTTATCATCCTAAAGGCGATGAGCTCGACACCGAGCCACTGGCCGATGCGCTGTCGAAGCGCGGCATCGCGGTGCTGCTTCCCGTGGTGGAGAAAAGAGGCGAGCGGTTGCGCTTTCGCCTGTTTGAGATCGACAAGGGCCTGGAGAAAGGTCCCTTCGGGATCATGCAGCCGCCGGAGAGCTGTCCCCTCGGCATTCCCGATATTGTGGTGACGCCGCTTCTGGGCGTGCGGCGCGACGGTGCGCGGCTTGGCATGGGCGGCGGATACTATGACCGCACGCTGGAGTGGCTGCGCAAGTCAGGCGACGTGATCGCCATCGGCTACGGCTACGCCGCGCAGAAGATGGAGCGCTTCCCCGTGGGCCCCGAAGACCAGTTCCTCGACGGTTTCGTCTCAGAACAGGGCTTTGAGCGCTTCCCCAAACGACCAGCTTAGCTGGCCTGCACCACCGGGCGGTATTTGCGCAGCCATTCGCGTGCATCACGCTGGGCCGCAGCGACCTGCCGGCTATCCATCTCCAGCGTGACCTGCTTACGGTAGAAGACAGCGTCTTCGTTGCCTTGCAGGGCCGCCAGGTTGAACCACTTGTGCGCTGCGATGAGGTCAATGTCGCCCCCATCAACGGCAGTCGAAGCTTCGATCCCCATACGGTACATTTCATCCGCCGAAGGGATACGCTCAGCGTTCAGGATCTCTTCAATCCGCGTCTCAATCGACACTGTCTTTCTCCGTTTTCTGACGTTCCAGTCATGAACTGAAAATGACAGTGTCCAGCCGAAATGAAGATACGGTATATGCTCTGTTTACCGACTATTCAGCGCTTGGAAACGGCTTGGTCACTAGTGTTCACGGGCATTAACCATAAGCTTTTGTTCGGCTGGATTGCTGATGAGTTAACATTCAATCCTTACACAGATTATATTCATCTGCCTACGCATAATCGCCGCCATGTTGAGCGCCCCGCCCTTCCCGCATTGCCAAAGTGGCGAATCCCCCGCCCCCGCGCTAAGTCATAAAGATGGCACGTGCGCAACAAACCTTTGTCTGTCAGTCCTGCGGGTCGGTCTACAGCCGATGGCAAGGCCGCTGCGATGATTGCGGCGCGTGGAACACGATTGAGCCAGAGACGGATGCCCTCGCGGCGCCATCAAAAGGCAAGAAGACCAAAGCCCGGGGGCTTGAGCTGGAGAGCCTTGCCGGAGAGGCCGCACCACCGCCTCGGTTTAAGACGGGGGCGGAGGAATTTGATCGCGCCCTCGGCGGCGGTTTGGTTCCCGGCTCCGCCCTGCTCGTCGGCGGTGATCCCGGAATCGGCAAATCCACCTTGCTCCTCCAGACAAGTGCAGCGATTGCAAAATCGGGCAAGAAGACCCTCTACATCTCAGGCGAGGAAGCGCTCGACCAAATCCGCCTGCGCGCAACGCGCTTGGGCGTCGACAAAGCGCCGGTGCAGCTGGCCATTGGCACCGCTCTGAAGGATGTGATGCAGACGGTGAAGGCCGCCAAGCCTGATGTTTTGATCATCGATTCTATACAAACTCTGTGGTCGGACGATTTACCCTCCGCCCCCGGCACAGTCGCGCAGGTGCGTGCTTGTGCGTCAGAGCTGACGCGCTTCGCCAAGAACGCAGGCTGCACCGTCATCCTCGTCGGCCATGTGACCAAAGAGGGCCAGATCGCTGGCCCCCGGGTGGTGGAGCACCTTGTCGATGTGGTCCTCTACTTTGAAACCGAAGCGGGCCGCAGCTTCAGGCTGATCCGCGCCGTGAAGAACCGCTATGGCCCTGCCAACGAGATCGGCGTCTTCGAGATGGCCAGCTCGGGCCTCAAGCAAGTCACCAACCCCTCCGCGCTTTTCCTAGGCGAGGCGGAGGAAGATGTTCCGGGCACGGTGGTTTTCGCTGGCACAGAGGGTAGCCGCCCACTCCTCTGCGAGTTCCAAGCGCTCGTCCTTCCGTCTCAGTTGGCGCAGCCGCGCCGGGCCGTCGTGGGATGGGACAGCGGACGCCTATCGCAGCTCCTCGCCGTCCTCTCCGCCCGGTCGGGCGTGGATTTCGGCAGGGACGATGTGTTCCTCAGCGTCGCAGGCGGCCTGAAGGTCACCGACCCCGCCGCCGACCTTGCCGCCGCACTCGCCCTCATCTCGGCGAAAGACGGACAATCCATCCCCGCTGGTACGGCAGCCTTCGGCGAAATCGGCCTCTCAGGCTCCATAAGGCGGGCCGCGCAGGCACCGCTTCGAATCGGTGAGGCGGCGAAACTCGGCTTCGTCCGGTGCATTGGACCGCAGGATATCGAGAGCAAAGACATCGCAGCCGTCCCCCTCTCCAGCTTGAGGGAGGCAGCAGGCTGGCTCGCCAAAGCTTGATCCCGCCCAGAATCGTGGCGAAAGCAGTCGGGTGACGCGTTTTGACCTCTTCGTGCTGGCCGTGATGGCCTTCTCCGCCTTTGTCGGCTGGCACCGCGGCGGCATACGCGAGATCGTCACCCTCCTCGCCATCGCAGCCGGTTTCGCAGCCATCGGCGCTGCTGGAGCCAAGCTCAGCGGTGCAGTGGACGGCACGTTCTTCCGGCTAGCGGTGCTCGTTGTACTTTTCCTAGCAGGCTATGTCGTCGTCTCACTGGCGGGTGCTTATGCCGTACGCGCCGTCCTCGGATCGGAAAAGAAACGCGGCGACCGCTTCGCTGGCGGCGTTTTTGGCCTCCTGCGGGGATGGCTCCTCGGCGCGTTCGCTCTTTATACGGTGACGGTTTACCACACGGAGACAGCCCTCCCCGCGGCGATCAGCGAGAGCCTGTTCGCTCCCGCTCTAGAGGAAACTGTTGCAGCATTCCTGCGTAACGCAGATTTGCGCGTGACGGGTTTGTCAAACCCCTTGCCCCGTGCCATTTCCCCCTCGCCAGCTTGATCCGAAGGCCACCCGCCATGCGCACAGCTTCATCCTTCCTCCGCCGCCAGCGACACCAGCAGCGGCTGAATCCCCCTGCGCCGCGAGCGCTTAACGAAGAATGTGGTGTGTTCGGCGCAATCGGCCTCGACCGGCCCGCTGGATCAACGGTCGCCCTCGGCCTCCACGCACTGCAGCACCGCGGCCAGGAGGGCGCTGGGATCACCACCTACAACGAGGGCCAGTTCCACCAGGTGCGCGAGCTGGGCCTCGTCGCTGACCACTTCCACGGAGAAGATGTCCTCAAGCGCCTCCCGGGCCATGCAGGCATCGGGCACACACGATACTCGACCACGGGCGAGAGCAGCCGGAAGAACCTGCAGCCACTATACGCTGACCTCGACCGGGGCGGCATCGCCATCGCCCACAACGGCAATCTGACGAACGCGCGCTCCCTACGCCGCGACCTGATCCGCAAAGGGTCGATTTTTCACACGACATCAGACTCCGAACTGTTCGTCCAGCTGACGGCCCTGTCGCGCGGCCTCACCATGTCGGACAAAGTGATCGACGCGGCCCGCACGGTGGAAGGCGCCTACGCCCTCGTCGTTCTCACCCGCGATGCCTTGATCGGCGTACGCGACCCTGTCGGCATCCGCCCGCTGGTGCTCGGCAAACTCGGCGATGCGCATATCCTGGCTTCGGAGAGCTGTGCCTTTGACCTCATCGGTGCTGAGTTCATTCGTGACATTGAGCCTGGTGAAGTCGTCATTTGCGGCCGCGACGGCTCCCTGACATCCCGCCGGCTTAGTGAGCCTGCTGGCGCTCGGCCGTGCATCTTTGAGCTGATCTACTTCGCGCGCCCAAACAGCTTCGTGGACGGAGAAAGTGTCTACGACATCCGCAAGCGCCTTGGCCGCACCCTTGCCGAAGAAAGCTCGGTTGAGGCCGATCTCGTCTCACCAATTCCCGACTCTGGCGTCGCAGCGGCCATCGGCTATGCCCAGGCGAGCGGTATCGACTATGAAATGGCTCTCATCCGCTCGCACTTTGTCGGTCGGACGTTCATTGAGCCCAGCCAAGAGATCCGCGAGACCAAGGTAGCCCGCAAACACTCCGCTAACGGAGGGGTTGTAAAGGGCAAGCGCGTTGTTCTCGTCGACGACAGCCTCGTCCGCGGCACGACCAGCCGCAAGATCATCAGTATGCTGCGCGATGCGGGTGCAGCTGAAGTCCACCTTCGGGTCGCTTGCCCGCCGATCCGCCACCCAGACTTCTACGGCATCGACACACCGTCCGAGGAAGAACTCCTCGCCCACGGCCGTGATGAGGAAGAGATGCGCCAACTGATCGGCGCAGATAGCCTCTCCTTCCTGAGTCTCGATGGCCTTTACGGTGCGCTGGGCAAAGGCCCCCGCGATGGCTCGGCGCCTGCTTTCACCGACCACTGCTTCACGGGCGATTATCCGACGAGCCTGCCTGACAAAGAACGCCCCGAAGCCGTTATCGAACAGCTCAGCCTACTGAGAGAAGCCCGCTAAGTCGTCAGCTTCAGACCCCCAAAAAGCAGAACGCCCCGAGATGATCCCGGGGCGTTTTTTCTTGTTGTATCTCACACTTAGAACGTTGCGCGGAAGCCTACATAGGTGAACCGGCCAATGGCATCATAGATGTCCGCGGCAGTGTTCGTGCCCACCACGTCGCCGTTCACACCCTGGCCAAGGAACGGAGGCTCCTCGTCGAACAGGTTGTCAACACCAAGCTGAAGGGCCACTTGATCCGTCAACTGATAGTTGAAGTTGATATCGTGGTAGAGGAACGGATCGATCTCACCATTCGCATCAGCTGGACCAGCCGTCGGATTCTCGTTGTCGATGTTCACGCCACCGATGTAGCGCACCGACCACGCGGCACGGATCATCTGCCAATCCGCAACAAGGGTCCCGTTCACACTCCAGTTCTGTGAACCCACCTCGCTCGCATCATCAAGCTCGGTTGCGTTTTGGAACGGCAAGCGCGTTTCTTGGATCCGGTAGTTACCGGTCACGTTCGCACGCATCGCCACCTCGCCAACATCGAACGCATAGTCCGCCGCGAAGTCGATACCATCAGCCTGGAACTCAGCAACGTTGATCGCCAAGGCATCGATCCGCTCCACCAAACCGCTCGTTGGGTTACGAGAAATCAGCGAACAGAACGGATTGTTCGGGAAGTCAGGCTGGCGCACACACTGGTCCACCGTGTCCTGGGCCGAGAAGTTCGCAATCGCGTCCTCGATCGTGATGTTGTAGTAATCGACCGCCAGGTTGAGGTTCTCCACAAAACTCGGTGAGTAAACAGCACCCACTGTGTAGGTGGTTGCCGTCTCTTCCTCGAGGTTGGGGTTACCTGCCGCAAGACCACCTGCCGAGAAGATGTTCTGCGCACCTTGGTCCAGCGTCGCTGTGCCGGGGATAGTGGCACAGCGCGCTTGGACCTCAGCAGACTCGGCGGCATATTCCGTCCGTCCGTCTGCTGATAATCCGCCTGCACCGCCAAAGTTGCAAGGATCGATGTAGTTTCGGAATGTCTCCGAGCCTGGGTTGAACAGCTCGTTGATGAACGGTGCACGGACGGCCGTGTTGTATCCGCCGCGGATCGCCAGTTCTCGCACAGGCTTCCATGTACCCGCGACCTTGAACGCAGTTGTGCTGCCGATCGTGGTATAGTCTGCATACCGGAACGCGCCTTCGACACCGAGATAGTGCGCCAAGGGCTGCTCTGCGACGAGGGGGACGTTGACCTCGATGAAGCCCTCCGTCACCTCGTACCCGCCAGCAATGCTCGGCGTGGTGTTGTTGGTGGTGAGACCCGTCTGCGCAAGGGCGTCTGATGTGAACGCTGACTCTTCAGAACGCCACTCAAAACCCGCGGCGAAACCGACGTCACCCGCCGGAAGCTCCATGAGGTCACCGGTCACCGTGCCTGCGAACACCTCTTGCGTTGCACGGGCTGTGGTTTGTGCGGTGGTGCTGATGAAATCGAGTGCTGCGCCTTGGACGGTGTCCGCGCCGAAGAAGTTCACTGGCACACAGCCGAGGCTTCGCGACAGTTCATCTGCACACTGAAAACCGCCACTGCCATCAGGCTCAGTTCTCAACGCATTGAACACATTGAGAGTATTGGCAATGCCGCCATTGACTTGATCACGCGTTAAGCGACCCCACTGGTAGTAGAGTTCGTAGTCGAGACCGCCCATGCTTTCAGGCAGCTCGCCTTTCACGCCAAGAAGTGTACGGAAGATCTGACGTTGCGTCTCCGTTGAACGTGGACCCAGTTCTGTGAAGCGACGACGGAACGTCACCTCCGTCGCTGTCGGATCTGCGGCTAGGATCAACGCCCGAGTCTCATCAGGAAGGAATGGATTGTCCACCGGCATGTTGATGTTGGGAACGCTCCCCACAGAGATGAATTGCCCGATAATCGTTGGCTCAAGCTGCTGCTCCGACCCGACGTTCGCGTAGCTCGACTCAGAGAAGAACGTCATGTTGTCGTTCAGCTCGTAGGTCAGGTTGGTGTTGAACTGAACTCGTTCCGTTGGAATACGGATCAACCGGATCGCGTTCCGGTCGAAGCCGTCTTCTGCATTGACGAACGGTTTGTTGTAGAGGCCCGTGTCGCGGTCCAGAGTGACGAAGCCTGCGCCCGGTATGCCGATAGCACCGAAGGGACCAAAGGATGAGTTGACGGCATCACTCTCGGATATGCTCCGGTCGGCGGCGTCCAATGCTCCGCGGTCGGAGTACCCGAGATAGACAACGGCGTTGCCGCGATCGCCTGCGAAGTTTCCGCCGGCCGTGATGCTGATGTCTGTCTCGTTTGCACCGCCCGCGTTGGCCGCGCCATACCTGCCATTGATCTCGATCCCTTCGAAATCATCGCGATAAATCTGATTGATAACCCCCGCTAGCGCTTCGGAACCGTAGACGGCCGAAGCCCCGCCAGTGACCACGTCGATGCGTTCGACAAGCGGCGCGGGGACCATGTTCAGGTCGACCACTGGGGAGCCTGCGATACCGCCAATGTGGCGACGGCCATTGACCAGAACCAGTGTCCGGTTAGACCCCAAGTTCCGGAGGTTCACGTTGTTCACACCACCGCCGATGGTGCTGAAGTTCGAGTTCGTGTCGGTTAGTCCGGGTACACCCGTTTGCGGCAACTCGTTCAGAATGTTCTGAATGGCGTTGACCCCGGAAATGTCGAGCGCCTCGCGATCAAGAATGCTAACTGGCGACGTGGACTCAAGGTCCGAGCGTTCAATACGCGAGCCTGTGATGATCAGAACATCACTTTTTTCGTCGTCTTCTTGTGCCCATGATTGCCCTACTGAAATTGCCAGTAGCGAGGTTGCAGTCAGCAATAGCTTTGCTGAATGAGAATCTCTAATTTGTCTGTGTAATGAAAATGCCATCTGCCGGCCCCTTGTTAGACTGCTCTACACAGCCACACCCATTTCCAACGCATACGGATATTACGCGCCATTGGCGTAGCGTTAAGAAATGAGACCTGTGCTGATGGTTAGGGTCAATCAGCGGGAGCAAATCCTGCGACAAGGCGATCGATTTCATCGACCAACAGCGCAGCCGCGACGAATGACTCCGTCTTGATAGGTCGGCATTCTCTGTCCAACCATCTGCATGCGAACAAAAAAGGCGTAGGCTTTGTAGCCTACGCCTTCCCACCCACTTAACTTGCTCGGTTCCTGACTAACCCGCTGTTCGTAAGCAGCTAATCGTGTTCTGACGACCGACTGGCACCCCGTCTTTGTAGGTCTGTAGCGACCATTCAAAACCTCGCGCCGAAATATCGAAGAAGGTGATCACCGATCTGTACAGGTCGCCTTCATACTCAAACTCGGCGAAGGGAGCTTCGATCGTGCCGTCTGGTTGCGCGGTAGCCGAGAAATCCCCTTGGGTCCTCGCCAGGCCAAAGCCTTCAAGCGTCCCGATACCTACCCACCGAATTTTCCAGCTATCCGTCTCCGGATCATAAATCCGTGTCTGTGTTCCTGTGCTGTTCACATCGGCCCACTCGTCACGAATGGCACGGCCGTCCATGACATATTCACCGGTCCAGAAAAACGGGACCATAATCACGTCATCCTCATTGAACGGATCAACGCCTCGAGGTGCTTGCGTCTCACAACGATGCTTACCGATGAGGAAAGCGAACTGGTTCAAACCTTCAGGTGCATCAGGATGCCGCCGCCCGAATGGATACTCAGCAGACGCATTGTTCGTCGGAGACGCCGCTCGTTCAGCACGCTGAAGGAATGAAACCCGCCAGGCATCGGCTTCGCTAATCACCGTTTCTTCAGCGCCTGTCGTTGCACATGCTCCAAGAGCAAGAGTTGCCATTGCCCCGAAGAGCAGACCTGATCGTCCGTACGCCACTTCCAAAAATACCCCACCACACAGACGCCACGAGGCGTCGCCTTAATCAATGCAGGGAGCATACGCTTTGAAGCGGCAACATCGCTGCCAGATCGACCGCGGCTACAGTTTTAGCGACTAAAGCAAGGACCCAGGCCGTTTTGCGCGCCCAAATGCTCAAAAAACGCGACCAAGCGTTTGGACGACGGGCGATCAGCGGGCAATAATGTCACGATGAGTGGCCAGCTCCCCGAACGTCGACGCCCGGCGCGCTTCCTCCTGAGCGCGAGCATCGGCGCGTGGGCGGCGTTCCTCTTGTTCTACACGACCGTTTGGTTCGCGGAGCAGGGGACGCAGCCGCCTGATATCTGGCAGCGCGCGATCGCTTACGCGATTTCGGCCGGCCTGACGTACGCCGCGTTCCTCGGCTGCTATGCGATGTTCCAGCGGAAGGCCAAGTACCGCTGGATCGGCGCATTGGGGGCAGTGCTGATCGTCACCCTCGGGCACGGAGCAATTTCCGGGGCTGTTTACATGCTGCTCCCGCCCATGGAATGGCATCGAGAGCAAGGTTGGTTGGCCCTCGCTCTGCTCACCGTCTTCTACAACACGCCGATCGTCACCACGGCGTTCTTCGCGCTGTTCGCCGTGTACTTTGGCCGTGAAAGCGCCGCGCGTGAACGCGCACTCCTTCTCAGTGATCTTGCAGCAAGGCGTGCACAGCTTGAAACACTGCGCTATCAGCTGAACCCGCACTTTTTGTTCAATACACTGAACACCATTTCGAACATCGTCATGGAGGACAAGAGCGCTGAGGCCGAGCGTGCGATTGTGCTTCTCAGCAAGTTTCTCCGCCGGTCGATCGATGCTGATCCCCTCGTACCAGTCCCCTTACGTGAGGAATTTCAGAATGTTGAAGACTATCTCGACATTGAGCGCATACGTTTTGAGGATCGCCTCCACGTCTTTCTTGATCTCGATCCGTCTGCGGAAGAGTGGCTGGTTCCACCCTTTTTGCTCCAGCCAATCCTAGAGAATGTCATTAAGCACGCGGTGGCGAAGGTCATTCGTCCGGTTACGGTGCAAATCCACGCGACCGTCCACGATCAGACTTTGATGATTGATGTGATCGATGATGGTCCTGGGCCTTCGCTCGATAACGGAAAAGGACCAGGTCTTGGCCTTTCAGCGACGCGCGAGCGTTTGAAGCTCACCTATGGTGACGGGGCCACGCTTGAGGCGACGCCGCGTCAACCCGAAGGATTCAGCGTCGCCATTCGTCTTTCAGGTCCACAAGAGGTCGTCCGTGTATAGAGTTTTAGTCGTCGACGATGAAGCGCCGGCGCGCAGTCGCCTGTCCAAAGCCATCAAGTCCGTCTCCAACGTCACGCTGATCGGCGAGGCGGCGAGCGGTGAGGATGCCGTCCAGGCGATTGTCAGCAAGAAGCCAGACGTGGTGTTCCTCGACGTGGAAATGCCCCATGGCGACGGGTTTTTCGTCGTCGAGGAAGGCATGAAGCGCGGCATGACTCCGGAGATCATCTTCGTGACAGCCTACGACCGGTTTGCCGTGGATGCCTTCGAGTGCGGAGCGATCGATTACCTCCTCAAGCCGACAGAGATGAGCCGGATCGAGGTTGCGTTAGAACGGGCCATTGAGCGACTGCAACAGCGCTCAGCAAGCGAACGGATCGTCAAGATGCAGACCTTTATGGAAGCAAGGCGGGCTCGGGCAGCAGCAGAGAGCAGCGAGGAAGATGATCTGTGGCTGAAAGATCGGGGCCAGACTCATCGGGTCCCCCTTTCATCCGTTCTCTATATTGAGGCGGACCGCGATTACGTGAAGGTCGAGACGTCAGAAACATCTTACCACGTACGCGGAACGATTGCTGACTATGAGCGGCGCTTGTCCGACAGCGGGTTTCTGAGGATCCACCGATCAATCGTCGTACGAAAAGGTGCGGTCACCAGCCTCGTATCGAAGGGACAGAACGCCTACGATGTGGCGCTCAGCAACGAGAAAACACTGACGGTCGGCCGCTCCTTTAACAAGGCAGCGAAGAGTGCTTTCGGCCTTATCTAATACGGACACACCATAAAACGAACACCCGCAGGAGCTACGCTCTTGCAGGTGTTCATCCGAGCACTGAAGGCTACATCGAACAGCAAAGGCCATGACATCGAAAAGAGCCGCTGTCCCGACCGCTATCAGGCTCTGGGCAAGCTCCCTGGGGTTAGCTGCGCTGCCGGCCCACCAGCCCGACAAGCGCGAAGCCAAGAGCTAGGCCCACACCGGGCAGCGGCACCGCTTGGGTGTCGGCAAGCGTTGCGCGCAGGCCCCAGTCCACAATCGACCCGCCATTTTCGGGGCCGAAGTAATCGAATGCAAACAGCGCGAAGGTTCTATCACCCTGCAATCCATCAGCAAATTCGGCTAGCGTGACCACGACGGGGATCGGGTCGAGGAAGCCGGTCGCGATGTAGTCCCAACGGTCGGTCGGCTTGAACGTCCCCGACATGAGACCGGAAACAGGCACGTCGAGGGTGGCTTCATCGTCGAAGACCATGTCGACACTACTCACCGATTCCTGGTCGAAGGTCAGTGAAAACTCCGAACGCAGAACAACTGCCCGCTCCCAGAATGTGTCGTCCTCTGAGCGTAGGAGGAAGACGATGTCCACCTCGCGCCAACTCTCGTGCGAAAAACCTGTCAGATAGACATCGAGATCTGTGATCGTTCCTGCTTCTTGCATGGTGATCCGCGGTGTAAACGGTGCCGTCCCTCCTGCTGGGTCAATCGTCAGTGAACTGCCATAGTTGTAGTCCACTGTGTTGGCGAACGCTCCGCCGATACCTACCGCAAGGCTTGCTGCCATTGTCAGCGCAGTTTTTATCATGTCTTGCCCTCCTACTCTCACGCACGTCTTGTGACGTAGGCAAACTAAAGCGTGAAGAGCGATGCAGAGTCGACGCGATTGAGACCAACAGCACAGTCATCGCGATGAGCTGACAGTTAAGCACTTTATCGCTTCTCATGCTCGGACTAACCTGCTTCACTCGCGAAGTGTGGGTTGGAGTGCGAGGTGATGGGTAACAGCGACAAGCGACTGGCGTTAGGCGCCCTATCGCTTACCTTCTCTATACTGAACATACCCTCTTCCGCAGCAGAAACCTGCCCTGAACCCGCGCCGATGATGACGGATGTTCGGTTTTCAGACGATCACAGCACCGCGGCGCCGTCGAGCATTGAACTGATGGCTTGGTTTGAGGGGCATTGGATTGGTGAGGTCTTCGGCCTGAAGGTCGAGCACATCGTGCTCAGCGCAAGCGGCGATGACATGCCGGGCCTCGTCCGCCTTGAAGGTGACGAAGGCGCGGTCATCTACGAACTGTCGTCTTTCCTGATCGAAGACGGCCAGCTCATTTATCGCAACCGCCTTTTCGATCCCGCACTCGACGTTAGTCCGGGTCCGGATGGAGATGTCATGTCTCGAAGCTTCATCGCGGCGGAGGAAGACACCGTGTTTTTCGACGGGATCACGTTCGCCCGGCAGAATGAGACTTGCTCCGTGGTGAGCTTTATCTTGGCCGCCCAAGACGGCAATCCCGAGAAGCACATCGTGCGCTACACCAGGAAGTCGAAATAATGCCTCTTCGTGCTCTTCATACGCCGATGATCCGTGTCGCGCTCATCGTCGCGCCGTTGTTGACAGCCTGCGCATCACTGGATGCTACTGATCAGGTCGATCGCGAGGCACCAGACGACTGGCCCTTCGCTCGGTTTGCAGGCACATGGACTCTTCAGAACGACACATTCCAGCAGGTTTGGGACGGCTCGACCGTAGAGACTCGCACCATCCCCAACCACATCACCATTTGCGATCGGGTCAACACGGACAAAAGCATTCTGTGTGCTGTCGATGCCGGTGATTTCCAGGGGCATATCCTCTGGGCGTATGCAGAGCAATCGAAGAGCGTTCACCACCTCTCCCACTTTGGCACGTCGCGCCTAGGCACCGGATCCGGCTCTCTCGACGACCAGGGCAACCTGCAGCTGACCATAGCGTTCTCGGACGAGCCGCAAGAAACCTATCGTGAGTACACCTACACATGGGTCGATGTTGACACCTACACGATGACGTCTCGTCAGTACGATGAGGATGGCGCGGCGACGGGCAATTGGTACGGCGGGACGTTTGTGCGCTTCACCGGCGAGTGAACGCAGGGCGCACTGCGTCTTTCTCTTTGCAGGTCAGGCCAGAACCGGGCACGACTAGCGTTCAGTATTGAGCATTTCAGGTTTTTTTCATGGCAGATGCACCACTCATCCAAAACGATGCCGTCGTCTTCGGCCTCCTCACCCTTGTGTTGGGCGGCCTGTTCACCCTCAAAGAACGCGGCGGCGTTTGGGACCGGGTCTTCACCTTCGTCCCGATCATCCTGCTCTGCTATCTCATCCCGTCGCTGCTCAACAGCTTTGGCATCATCTCGAGCAAATCGTCGAACCTGTGGACGATCGCAAAGGACTACTTCCTTCCCGCGAGCTTGATCCTCATGACACTGAGCATCGATCTTAAGGCGATCCTCGGACTCGGCTCGAAGGCACTGATCATGTTCTTCACTGCGACGGTGGGGATCATTATCGGCGGACCCCTCGCTGTGCTGATTGTCGGATTCTTCAGCCCAGAGACTGTCGGCGGAGAAGGGGCCGACGCGGTCTGGCGCGGCCTCGCAACGGTCGCCGGAAGCTGGATCGGCGGCGGCGCCAATCAGACGGCCATGCTGGAGGTCTACGGCTACAACCCGGAGAAGTACGCGGCCATGGTCGCTGTGGACATTGTGGTAGCCAACATCTGGATGGCCTTCCTACTCTACGGCGCAGGCAACACAGAGCGGATCGACAGATGGCTTGGCGCGGACACTTCGGCGATCGATACCCTCCGCACAAAGATGGAAAATTACAGCGCCGAGGTCATGCGTGTGCCCACCAACGGCGACTATATGAGAATTGCAGCGATCGCCTTTGGCGGGGTCGCGCTCTCTCATCTGGTGGCCACGGGAATGGCCGGTCTGGCCGGGCAGAGCGACGTTCTTGCAGGCAGCATCCTGTCCAACCGGTTCTTCTGGATCGTGGTGACGGCAACCACCTTCGGGCTGGGGCTGAGCTTCACCAAAGCGCGGAACCTCGAAGGTGCAGGGGCATCAAAGATCGGGACACTGTTTATCTTCCTCCTTGTGACGATCATCGGCACAAAGATGGATGTCTTCCAAATCGCTGAGCGGCCGTTGCTGTTCCTAGTGGGTATCATCTGGATGAGCATTCATTCCGGGCTGCTCTTCGCCGTCGCCAAGGTGATCAAGGCACCGTTTTTCTTCGTGGCGGTTGGCTCGAAAGCCAACGTCGGCGGAGCCGCGTCCGCCCCCGTGCTCGCCGCTGCGTTTCACCCGGCCCTCACATCAGTCGGGGTTTTGCTCGCAGTCCTTGGCTATGCCCTAGGCACCTATGGTGCTATCCTCTGTGCACAGATGATGGCGCTCGTCGCGCCGTAGCAGCGAGCAGCGAGTCAGTTCGCCGGAGGGGGGGTGTGGGCGCGCGGCACCTATAACGACACGCTCGGCTAACGAACAGCGAGCTACACTGCAGATGACGCTTTCAATCGGCCAAAGGCTCGATCCGCGAATGAGGATAGAACGATCCGGCAAACCGACGAAACAGCACAACGGCTCCGCTCGGCGACAAAAAAGAAGCGACTGAAGGGGAGAATTTCATTCCTGCCTGAGCAGAAATGGCGCGAGTGACGGGGCTCGAACCCGCGACCTCCGGCGTGACAGGCCGGCACTCTAACCAACTGAGCTACACCCGCGCGCGCTCCCTATGACGGAGCGAAGCATGGCCATAGACATCCGAGAAACGCCCGTCAAGCGAGCGATCGGAGAAATTCTGCGTGATCTGGGTAGCCACACCAGCAGCGAGCAAATGTTGTCGACTGGCGAGGTCCTAGCGGGCAAACTCTAGTCGTCAGCTGGCGGGAGGGCCGATCGTTCCTCAGCTTCTAATTGGACGGCTTCAGCCTCTTTCCTTTTCGCCTCGCGCAGCTCCGCCAAGGCAATGATGGTCAGTGTGGGGACAAAGCCATCGACGATATCGAAACCTGGCGGAAAGGCCGCGACTTCGAGCAGCTGGAAAAGCCCCTTCCAGCCGAAGAGGACTACGGCGCACACGGACAAAAGGGCATCGAAGGCTGTTCCCACGCCCGGCACCCATCCACCGATCATATCGGCGAGATCAAGGACAACGGCGATGACCAGTTTCGCCTTGGCTGTGCGGACCGATGACATCAGTGCTTCTCCAAAAACGCGCAAGCGTCCCTGATGAAATCGTCAAACTGGTCGTGATGCAACCAGTGACCTGCATCTTTATACAGGATCAGGTCCGCAGACTGGAAAAGCGCAAGCCTACCGTCCTTTGCAGGGCTGGTTGCCCAGCTGTCTTCGCCGTACATAAGGAGGACCGGGGCATCGATCTGGCTGAAGATCTGCCCGTATTCCGACGGGGCGAAGGGACGCACGGGCATGCCGCCCAGCTGCCCATCGTGCTTCCAGCGCCAGCCTCCGTCGACCTCCCGGAGAGCATGATGGGCCAAGTGCTCAGCCTGCTGATCAGACAGCTTGGGATGCAGATGCGCCAGACGCCGTACAGCGTCCTCGCGAGAGGAAAACACGCGGGGCTCACGGCCGGCCACCTTCAACCGGCGCTCAAGCGCGTTGCGCATCCGCTCAGCGACAGGTTGAGATGTGAGGTCGTTGTAGCTTTTCTGGCTGAAGCCTATCCCTTCAATGCAGACAATACTCCGTACACGCTTATTCTGTAACGAGGCATAGTTGAGTGCCACGTTGCCGCCGAGCGAGTGGCCAATCAGATGGAGTGCATCGTGACCTGTCTCAGCCAGAATAGCCTCGACGATGACCGCCATATCGAACGAGAAATCGAGGCCGTCGTACCCGCCACCCAGGGGCCGCTGGCTGTCGCCATGCCCGCGCAGATCAGGAACGATGCAGCAATAGTCGTCAAGCAGCGCATGCACCGTCCAGTCCCATGACCGACCGTGGTCCTTTGCGCCGTGCTGGAGCAGGACCAGCGGCTTGGAGGGGTCGCCCCAGATGCGCACGCAAAGATCCAAACCATCCGCGCTGATCGTCCGCTCACGGAGCTGCTCCGGGGGAGGCAACGGACGGTCCTGCGCCATGCTTAGAAGCCGCTCGGCAAGGGTTGGCCACGGTCCTGGTCGAGATACCGCGCCGCGGTCGGCGCCAGGCCTGCGTCAAGATCGATGAGGAGCGGGTTGCCCGTGGGGATTTCGACGCCCGGGATATCCTCGTCCGATACGGAGAACAGGATCTTCACGAGGGCGCGGAGCGAGTTGCCGTGGGCCGCGATGATCAGGTTCTCGCCGCGCTGCAACGCAGGGGCGATCACGTCTCGGTAGTAAGGCTGTACGCGATCAAGGGTCAGCTTCAAACTCTCCGTCTTCGGAACATCAATACCGGCGTAGCGGCGGTCGCACAGCGACGGAAAAGCGGACGCGTCGTCAAGCTCCGGCGGCGGGGTGTCGTAGCTGCGGCGCCAAATGTGGACCCGCTCATCACCGTGCTTGTCGCGCGTTTCTTGCTTATCAAGTCCCGTCAGACCGCCGTAGTGGCGCTCGTTCAGGCGCCAGTGCTTGGTGACCGGCAGCCAGCTTTCACCGAGCTCCTCAAGCGCCAAGTTCAGTGTACGGATCGCCCGCGTCTGCAGCGAGGTATAGCAACCGTCGAAAGCCACGCCAGTCTCGGCCAGCAGCTGGCCGGCCTTGCGCGCTTCGGCCTCGCCCTTCTCAGTCAGGTTCACATCGACCCAGCCGGTGAAACGGTTCTCGAGGTTCCACTGCGACTGGCCGTGGCGCAAAAAAGCGACGGTGGGCATGGGTTCTTCCTTCTCAGTGTGCTGAACAGTCCGGCGCTCGATTCGGCGCCAGGGGGGAGGATTAATCGGGGAAACGCAGGTCCACCCAAACGAGACGGTGGTCGGAACTCACGGGCGGGTAGCCTGAGCCGACGAGATCGTAGTCCGGCTCGCCTTCGGCTGGCCAGAACACGCCGCTGCCTTCGACCTGAAGATCAGAGGACGGAAGAACATAGTCGACGCGAAGGTTACCCACGAAGCGGTCGTTGAAGTCTGCTGTATCGAGGGCAGGATCGCCCTTTTGCGCTGCGTTGCCTCCGCCTTGCCGCGAGGATGCATCAAGACCGCCAGCACTCATTGGTTGCGGGTCGGTCACGCGGGGATGGTCCATCAGCTTACGGATGGCATGCTGATCTGTGCCTTCAGGGCGGTCGCCATCAACCGGATCAGCGTTGAGGTCGCCGGCGATCAAAAACGACGCGTCGGTAGCGAGGGCACCAGCCTGTCCCTGGTCATCGACCATCCAGCTGTCCTCACCCGAGACATAGTCGAGCAGCAAACGGACCTCGTCGTAGTTGCGGCGACCGTTGCGGTCCTCAGGCCCGTCAAAACCTGGCGGCGTTGGGTGGGCGAGGATCAAATGCAGGGTCTGATCGCCGATGGTGACGGGAATATCAGCATGGTTTTTTGAGCTGAGACGGAAGATGTCCTGCACTTCGTCAGCATAGAAACCTTCAGGCATCAGGTTGCCCGGCATATCTTTCCAAAGCAGCGTCTGGAAGGTCCGTACACTGGCTTTATCGATAGGGTGACGCGAGAGAACGGCGAACGCATATTGGCCAGGGTGGATGCCGTAGCCGAAGCTATCGTTCCCGTACTCGCGCGCACCTACAGGGTGGTCGCTGCGTCCATCGCCGTCGAGATCGATTCCTGTTGCGACGCCGGTGTTGGACGGGATCGCCAGTTGATGCGTGTACCCCTGATCCAGCTGCTCAGCGAAGAGTGCGAGGGCTGTGCCGGTCTCATCGTAATCAAATTCGTTCAGCACAAGGATGTCAGGATCGACGCGGCGAATGATCTGCCGGACAGCCTGCAATTGATCATCCGTGTCCGCCTGAAGGTCTTTGGCGAGCGCGCCAGTGCTATCGCGATAAAGGGAGACATTGAACGTAGCCACGCGGAGCGGTGCGCCCTCACGGGAGACGGGCTGCGGCTCGCCGGGTTCAGGATTGTCTGCACACGCCACAATGAGCGCCAAGAACACGACCCCTGCGAACGCTTGTCTCATGCCGAGTTCCTCTGTTTCCGCCGAATGCTCCACCCGGTCAGTTTGTAGGTAATGCCCCCCCAGAGGATACCGCCCGCCGTCCAGACGACAGCGCTGAGGGCAAGCGTCTCAGCTGACGGAAAGGCGTCGGTGCGGAAATAGCGAAAGGTGTTCATGGCTATGAACATCGCAACCCCCCAACCGAGCACGCCGCGCATGAGGACAAAGTGCCAGAAGCCCTTTTCCTCCATCTGCGCCCAGCGTTCTTCGGAGGACGTTCCGTTGGCCATGAAAGCCGCCTTTTAGTGGACGAGGAAAACCTTGGAGAAGGTGTAGACGAAGATCCCAGCGAGCACGCCCAGGAAGAATGATGTGAACCCGCCTACGCCGAGCATCAGCAGCGAGATCATCATAACAACACCGAGCGAAATCGGCGCGAGGATCAGGTAGCCCGCCTTCATCATCGCGGTGTAGGTCTTCGCGCGCTCGTCAATCAGGTCTTCGGGAAGCTGGTCGGTGTCGTTCTTTACGATGCTCATACGGTCGAGGCCCTCGAACTCAGGGTGGAACAGATGCGGGGCCATAGCGCAGGCCTGGTGACGGGTCCATGATCAAGGCGCATCTTCTGCGCGAGGGTTTGCTAACCGGGATTGGGCGCTGGCGCGATGGGGGCGCTGATATCCACCAGGGTGCCGGCGGGATCCTTCACGACCATCCGACGCTGGCCATAGGCCATGTCCGTTGGCGGCTCGACCACCACAGCTCCCGCATCTTGGGCGCGCTGGAAGCAGGCTTCCGCGTCATCAACGACGAAGGTCAGCATCACACCGCTGGGCGTCGGAATTGCGCCTTCTGGGACGGTTTCGTGGGAGGCATCGAGCAAGCCAAACTCCATGCCCGGCATGTCGTCGTGGGTGAGGATGATGAACCAGCCAAAATCGGCGTGGCGCCTCATCCCCAAAACGGCCTCGTAGAACAGAGCGACCTTGCTTGGGTCATCGCAGAGGATGTTCGTGAACGCGCGTTTCACAGCGACTGTCTCTCCGTCGGAGCGTTAGTCCATCGACTTGACGATTTCCTCGCACATCTTCTTGGCGTCGCCGAAGAGCATC
>JBCCTF010000026.1:0-29730 GCA_039198765.1 Pseudomonadota bacterium | reverse complement strand
TTCCCGTCGCACACAAGCCTTTGGGCGGATGCGGAAAACTGGATCACAGGACATTGGCTGAATGGCCGGGTGGGCCGTGTGCGTCTTGGCGGCGTGATTGAGGCCATCGCGGCGGAAGCAGGGCTTCCCGGCGTTGATGCGTCGGCGTGTGATCAGTTGATCAGTGGTCTGACGCTGCCTGCGCCAGCACCTGCGCGTGCGGCGCTTGAGCCTCTGTTTGACCTGTTCCAACTCGACGCAGTGGCGCGCGATGGTGTGCTGATCGTCAAGCCGCGGACGGGGCGGACGGATATCACGATCGAAGAGGGGAACCTCGTCGATGATGGGCGCTCTCAAATCCTGCAGGTCGAACGCGTGCAGGATGAAGAAGTCCCCACGGCATTGAGCATCACGTACCAAGACGAATTGTCAGGTTACGAAGTCAAGGCGATCGAGGTGCGCGATGAAGGCGCTGCCCCTGGCCGTATCGAACGTATTGGTACGAGCGTGGTCCTGGAGCAAGGCGAGGCTGAGGCGCGTGCCCGGTCTATCCTGGCGGAGGCGCGGGGCATGCGCCTAACCGCAAGCTTCAAACTTCCTCCGATGGCGGATGGTCTGGAGGTGGGGGACACCGTCGGTATGGACGTGGAGGGCGTACCCTTGCGGTTCAGGATTACGGGGCTCACGGACAATGTTGTGCGTACGGTTCGCGCGGTGCAGACGGATCCCGGTGTGTTTGTGACGCGCTATGGCGGTCTGGCGGCGGACCCTGACACGCCGCGTCCGACCTTCGGGAGCGTACCGTTCGCCGCGATGGACCTTCCGCTGCTGGACGATGGCGCTCCGGCTTTGTGGCTCGCCACGTTCGCGGAGCCTTGGCCGGGGGAGGTCGCGGTCTACCGGGGCGAGGGGGCTGCCCGCGGGCTTGAGGCGAGCTTGTCGGCGCCGAGCCTCTTTGGGCGGCTGACAGACGCGCTCGCGGGGGCTGAGCCTGGGCGTTGGGATGAGGCTTCCGTTCTGAAGGTTCGGCTTCCTGCAGGCGGTTTGTCCTCTGTCACGGCGAGCGAAGTCCTTGAGGGCGCCAACCTCGCGGCGGTCGAGACGTCGGAGGGTTGGGAGCTGCTGCAGTTCCGGACGGCGACGCTTCAGCCTGATGGCTCGTGGCACCTCACCAGCCTGCTGCGCGGTCGCCGAGGCACCGAAGAGGCGGCGCGCGAGGGCGCTGCGAGCCAGGCGCGCTTTGTCCTTTTGGGAGAAGCTCTGCCAACCCCGCTCTCCGGAGACAGATGGGGCCAGACGCAGACCTTCCATGTGGGTCCAGCAACAGCACCTCCTGGCGCGTTTCCGTTTCAGGATTGGAGCATCAGCATCGCGGGGGCAGGGGCTCGGCCCTTTGCTCCAGCGCATCTCAGGGCTTCCGCGACACCGGGTGGCTTCGCTCTGAGCTGGATCAGGCGCACCCGCATCGGCGGCGATCATTTCGGCCCTGGCGATGTGCCCCTCGGCGAGTCCACCGAGCGGTATCAGGTCACCGTCGAGGGGCCCGGCAACACAGTGCTCAACACGTTCACCGTTGAGGAGCCGAGCGCTGATCTCACCGAACCCTCAGCTGTCGCGGTCCGCATCGCGCAAATTTCGGCTGATTTCGGGCCTGGAGCGGAGGCGCGGCTGGTGCTTCCCTCTTAAGCCAAAGCGGTTGAAAAGAGCCCGTCAGCGATCAACATCTAAGGATCGCAAGTTCAATCGACGGGAGCGCCCTTGGGACAAGACCCCTACACCGTGCTGGGCGTGGGGCGGCAGGCATCGCAGGACGATATCCGCAGCGCCTACCGCAAGCTCGCCAAGCAATATCACCCCGACCGCAACCCTGGTGATGCGGCGGCAGAGGACAAGTTTAAGGCGGCCACGGCGGCTTTTGAGATCATCGGCGATGAGGCGAAGCGGAAGCGCTTTGACCGCGGCGAGATCGATGCTGACGGCAACGAGCGCTCTGTCTTCGGGCAGGGCGGCCCCTTTGGCAGGGTGGATCCTGCCGAAGCCGCACGCCGATTCCAGGAGCGGGCGGACCGAGGCCGGCAAAACCGCGGCTTCGAAGAGTTCGGCGACATCTTCTCCGACTTTTTCGGTCGCGGCGATCCTAGAGCTCGTGCGTCTGCTGGCCCAGCGAAGGGCCGTGACGTCCGCACCAGGCTCACGGTCGGCTTTGTCGAGGCAGCGCGAGGCGCTAAGAAACGGGTGACCCTCCCGACCGGCGATACCGTCGATGTGACGATCCCTGAAGGCCTGCGCGATGGCCAAACCCTGCGCCTGCGCGGCAAAGGGCAAGAGGGCCAGCGCGGCGGTCCGGCAGGCGATTTGTTCGTCGAAGTGAGCGTCGCGGCTGATTCGGACTTCGACATGCAAGGCGACAATGTCCTTACAGAAGCGTCATTACCCCTCAAAACCGCCGTTCTGGGCGGCAAGCTTGAGGTCCGAACCTTGGGCGGAAAAGCGACCATCAAGATCCCGGCCAACACCTCCTCAGGTAAGATGTTTCGCCTGAAGGGAAAAGGCCTTAAGTCATCGAAATCAAACGACTATAGTGATCTTCTGATCAGGGTTCGAGTAGCGTTGCCCTCGCGTCCCGACCCTGACCTTGAGGCGTTCATGCGGACCTGGAAATCCGAGGACGAAGAAGATGCCAAACCCGGCATGGCCGCGGCAGAGTAACCATCTCAACTTGCCAGTCCTTAAGTTCCCTCCGCTGTAACGCATCCTTACGTGTGTTCGAACGCACGATTATGCTGGAGCCCATGACCACGATGAAGACAAAACGCCGTCTTTCCTCTTTCGCAGCAGCCTCTGTGCTCGCCATCGCATCTTTGAGTGCGCCTGCCGTTGCGCAGGAGAGCGTCGACATGGACGCCTTCGCCGCGAACAACGCAGAGCTCTACAAGCGACTGAGCTTCGCGGACCTCGTCGAGCGGGTCAGCCCCGCGGTGGTCTCGATCCGCACCGTTCGCACGGTGGAAGCGAGCGACATGTTCGAAGGGATCCCCCCCGAGCTGGAGCGCCTCCTGCCTGGCTTGCGCGATCGTTTCGGCGGCCTCGGCGAGAACGATGAGCTGCGCCAGGCCACGGGCCAGGGCTCAGGCTTCTTCGTCAATGACAACGGCCACATCGTCACCAACAACCACGTGATCGAAGATGCCGACGAGATCACCGTCGTCCTCAGCAACGGCACCGAGCTTGAAGCCAACCTCGTCGGCACCGACCCTGAAACCGACATCGCGGTGATCAAAGTCGAGCCGTCGGCTGAGCAGCGTTATGTGAACTTCTCGCCCGATGCCGACCTGCGCGTGGGAGACTACGTGCTCGCCGTGGGCAACCCCTTCGGTCTTGGCGGCACGGTGACCTCAGGCATCGTCTCAGCCCTTGGCCGCGACAGCAGCGGCACAGACATTCAGTACGCTGATTTCATTCAGATCGACGCGTCGATCAACCGAGGCAACTCCGGCGGCCCAACCTTCGACGTCAAAGGCAACGTGATCGGCGTGAACACCGCCATCATTTCGCCCACCGGCGTGAACGCAGGCATCGGCCTGGCCATCCCCGCTGATGTCGCTGACGGCGTGGTGAAGCAGATCATCGAGAACGGCGCGGTCAGCCGCGGCTTCCTCGGCGTGCGCGTCCGCGATACCGAGCCGCAAATCCTCGCGGCTGTCGGTCTTGAAGGCCGCACCGGCGCTCTCATTGCCGACGTGAACGAAGACTCACCGGCAGAGAAAGCGGGCCTGGAAGCGGGCGACATTGTGATTGAGATCGAAGGCCAGGAGATCGTCTCTTCCACCGACCTCACACGCAAAGTCGGCGCCTATCCGCCTGGCCAAAAGGTCAAGATCAAAGCCTTCCGCGATGGTCGCGAGCGCAACTTCACCGTCAAGCTCGACGAGCGTGATGTGGTCAACGTCGCCTCTGCAGCTACGCCAAGTGTCGCCGACGAGGATGAGGCGGAAGTCACCGAGCGCCTCGGCGTCAGCTTCCGATCCCTCGACAACGCATCCCGCCGCCGCTTCGGTGTCGAAGACGACGTTGAGGGCGTGCTGATCAGCGACGTCGAGCGTGACAGCGAGGCAGCCGCCGCTGGCATCCGCCCGGGCATGGTCGTGATGGAAGCGGACAACCAAAAGGTGACGAGCCCCCGCGACATCGAAAAAGCGGTCGAGGCAGCCAAGAAACGAGACCGGGGCGCCATCTTGCTCCGTGTGCAGACGAGCCAGGGCCTTGATTTCCGCGCCCTGCCGATCAGCAGTTAAGGGGGAAACGGAGAGAGCCTATGCGTATTCTAGTGATTGAAGACGACGCCGACGCAGCTACGTTTATGGTGAAGGGCCTGCGCAACGCGGGCCACGCCGTGGACCACGCCATCGACGGACGTGTCGGCAAAGACATGGCCACCTCCGGCGGATACGACGCCTACGTCATTGACCGCATGCTTCCTCATAAGGACGGTCTCTCCCTCCTTGAAGAGCGGCGCACCGAAGGCGACGAGACGCCTGCGCTGTTTCTGTCTGCCCTCGGCGAAGTGGACGACCGGGTCGCTGGTCTGCAATCAGGTGGCGACGACTATCTCGTCAAACCTTATGAATTGTCTGAGCTTATTGCCCGCGTCGAGGCCCTTGGTCGCCGTCGTGGTCCGACAAACATTCAGACCACGTTCTCGGTCGCCGACCTTGAAATGGATATCCTTGCACGGACTGTTCGTCGCGGCGGCAAGAAGATCGACCTTCAACCGCGTGAGTTTCGCCTCCTCGAATACCTCCTGCGCCACGCAGGCCAAGTGGTGACCCGGACGATGCTGCTTGAGAATGTCTGGGAGTATCACTTTGATCCGCAGACGAACGTTATCGATGTGCACATCAGCCGTCTGCGAGCAAAAATCGACAAAGACTTTGAAAAACCGCTTCTGCGCACCGTGCGCGGGGCTGGGTACACCCTGACGGATAACGACTGACACCATGCCTGGGGCGCCAGGAGGGGACGTCTCGCTCGGCGACCCACTCCACGATGATAACGAGCAAGGCGAAGGGGGCTTCCAGCGGAAGCCCTTTTTCCGTGCACTGCGCACCACAGCGTTCCGTTACATCATCTTTGCCGCCGCGCTCTTCGTCTTCAGCGTCATCATCCTCGGTTACGTCGTGTACGAAGCAACCATTGGCGTTGCCTACAACACGATCGAAGCGGAGCTCGAGCAAGAGCTCGACCGCCTGGAGCGCGTGAGCGAGAACTCTGGCGCGCCCGATTGGGGCGCTCTCAACGCCGTGGTCTTGGAGGCGGAGAGCAACAAGCTGCCGGTCAATTCCAGCTACATGATCTGGCTCGACGACGGCAGTTTCGCAGGCCGCTTCTTCGGCAACCTTGACGGCGTCCCGCTCGCCATGGTGGGTGCGGAGGGTTCGTTTGAATTCTCGTGGGCCCCTGAGCAGCTGGTCTTCAGTGAAGAACCGCCGGGGCCCCGCCGATACCTTGGCCTCAGCCGTACACTGACTTACGAACGGGGTGGCCAAACCGGGCAGGGCATTCCCGTCAAGGCAACGATCCTCCTCGCGCGTGACATCGACGCCCTCCACCAACTTCGTCAGACCAGAGAGGATATCGTCATCCGCGTGATAGGCGTGACGCTCCTTCTCGCGGTAGGCCTCGGCGCTATTCTGGGTACGTCGCTTGTACGGCGCCTGGACAACATCAACCGCTCTGTTGAGGCGATCACCGAGGGTGACCTCGCCCGGCGTCTCCCTGTTCTCGGATCGGGTGATGAGTTCGACATCCTCACACGGAACATCAACACGATGCTCGACCGGATTGAGCAGCTGATGACCGGTATGCGCCAGGTCTCCGACAACATCGCCCATGACCTCCGCTCGCCGCTCACCCGAATCAAAGCGCGCCTCGACAGCGTGATCGCCGAGTCAGACAACAGCGAAGACACTGAAAACGAAGACGTTCTCATTAAAACCCGTGACGAGGTGGAGCGCCTCTTGAAGACCTTCAATGCGCTCCTTTCGATCACTCGGATCGAGGCTGGCACTGGGATGCTTTCGGCGAACGTTGATCTGCACGCCCTAGCAGAAGAGATGCTGGAGCTTTATGTTCCGGCTGCGGACGATGAAGGGTTTGAGCTTGTCGCTAGCATCGAAGAAACTCCGCCCGTGCAGGGAAGCCGTGAGCTGATCAGTCAGGCTATCGCGAACCTCCTCGACAACGCCATGAAATATGCTCGGCATCCTGAGGAAAAAGATGTGAAGCCGCGCATTGAACTGACGGTCGCTCCGCGTCCGACCGGCGGCGCGCTCCTATCCATCATGGACAATGGCCCTGGTGTTTCTGAACGTGATCGCGAGCGGATCACCCAGCGCTTCGTCCGGCTGGAGCAGAGCCGTTCAACGGCTGGGAACGGTCTGGGTCTGTCACTCGTCTCCGCCATTGTGCGACGGCACGGCGGGCGGATGACCATCACGCGAGGGCTACCGCATCAGGAACAGGGCCGCAGCCTCACGCCAACGTCCGCCTACGGATTGGGAATTCGGATAACGTTCCCGCCGATGAAGGTCGCGCCGAAAGCACCGAGCTTGCCTGTACCCGCGGAGAGCTAGGCGAACTATTCGGCCACCATGGTCATCGACCGTTCACGCGGGTCTTGCGTGTTGTCTGCACCCTGACTATTGGTGAGAACGTAGACCTTGCCGTCCAAAATGTCCGGCAAACAAACCGATGCGCCGTGGCGGCGGGGAAGCGTAAACGCCGCAACCGTGCCGCGGCCCTTTTCGCTCGCTATACACAGAATGCCGCTCATTGCCTCGATGAGTGACTTTGAGAGCGCAAGGCCAAGGCCCGTTCCGCGCTTGTCGCGCTTCTGTGCACTGACGAAGTTCACAAACGGGGTGCCGAGGCGCTTCACATTCGCTGACTCGATGCCTTGTCCCGTGTCGGCAATGATGACGGTGACACTGTCGAGATCGGAGACGGTGGTGAGCGTCACCTTTCCGCCGGGCTCGGTGAACTTCGTTGCATTGCTGAGCAGGTTCAAAAGCACCTGTTTCACCGCGCGAGCATCAGCGAAGACACTGGGCAGGTGGTCAAACGCAGCGTGCAACTTGACGTCACCAGCGCGGGATTGAGGTTCGATGACACGGATCGACTCTTCCAGGATCTTTTCAAGATCGACCGGGTTCAGGCGTAGTTCCATCTTCCCAGCTTCAACTTTCGAGAGGTCAAGAATATCGTCAATCAACTCGAGGAGATGTCGCCCGGAGTCGTTGATATCATTGACATATTCAACGTACTTCTCGCTGCCGAGCGACCCATAGAGCTCCGACTGCATGATGGCTGAAAAGCCGTTGATCGCATTGAGCGGTGTGCGGAGTTCGTGGCTGATATTCGCCAGAAATTCCGTCTTCGCCCGGTTTGCATCTTCAGCGCGTTGACGTTCAAGGGCGTAACGCTCGTTGAGCTCAGAAAGCTCTCGGCGGGATTGTTCCAGAATGTGCACCGTCATCTGGAGCTCACGCTCTTTGCGGGCACGTGCTTCCGTCTCGACCTTCGCTTCGGTGATATCTTGGCCGATATAGAGCCATCCATCCGCAAATGTCCGTTTGCAGAAAATCCGTAAGCTCCGGTCACCTGGGAAAACAGCTTCTTCCTCAAGGCGGGGAAGAGTCGTGGGGGCAAAATGGCGCCTTAGATAGCCGCCATCGATGCCGGCCATGGCGGCGACATCCATCACGCTCTGGCCGCGTTCCAAGCGCCCCGAGGCGATGCGAAAGAGAGCACAGAACTGGTTGTTCCAAGCGACCAATCGTCCGTCTTCGTCCCAATGCACAAAAGCTTGCGGGATCGCCGCGAGGGCTTCGTTCAAGCGATCAAACCAGACATCGTCCGATTGGTCTGTCATAATAGTCGCGGGCGTATCAGGAAGCAGTGTCAGGACTCCGCCCAAGCCATCGAGCCGTCCATCGCTTCGGAACAGCGCAGGATGCGCCGTGCCCTGAGCATCAATGAGTGTGAGACGTGCCGGTTGATCCGAGGCTTCGCCAAGCAGGAATTTCGTCGCGTCTTCAACACTCTCTACCCCGAAAACGAGGTGCAGTTCGTCAAGCGCAACGGCAATGTCTTGATCGGCAAAACCGAGGGCCTTCCTGATTGGAGCGCCAATGGTGAGGAGGCCGCGCTCCACGTTCCAAAGACCAACGCCAGACGCTTCAAACGCCCGTGTGCGGAGCAACAGAAGTTCGCGATCACGGCGAAGCTGGTCAGCTTCGTCAGCAAACCGTTGGAGTCGACGGAGGATGAGCGCCGCGCCGAAGATGATTAGCAACGCGCCGCCAGCGTAGGGCAAGAGAACGCCCACCCGCGGCGCAGCAGGCGCAGCGGTGACAACCGTGGCTCCGCCAGGCAGCCCGCGGATAGCGAGTCGATAGCCAGGCGCAGCTTCGCCGTTCAACCAACCTGCTTCGTAGGCCGGCTGGTCGCGCTCACCCACGGACATCAGTAGGGTGCGGCTCTCGCTGACCACAAACGCCGAACCCCCGGCGGGTTTGTAGCGGTCCATCATGCTGAGGAGCATTGTGCGCGATGTATCGCCCGGCGCGACGTCGAGGGTCGGCTGTTGCGCGAGCGCTTCACCGAGCAGCACAGCGGATGTGCGCGCGGCTTCGGTGGCCTCGCGTCGACTTTCCTGAAGCTCTGAAATCACCCCGCCCGTGAGCACCGCTGCTGCAGCCGTCAGTACCAAGACGACCGACAGTGTGACGCCCGCTCCAGACTTACGCTGGGCGGTGCCGGGCTGGCCGATTTGTGAACGCGACGGATCCACGGAATTCTCATGGTTAACGAACTATGAAATGTACGCCGCTTTGCAGGCGGCGTCACCCTTTCATCGCCTGCGTCAATTCCGTTGAAATGTGTAAAGCGCCGGAACCTCAAGAATTTGCGTGAGTTCGTCGAGGGCGACGCGGGTCTCACGGAGAAGTTGCGGGTCACCAAGATCGGCGGGAGTGAGGCGGTCGCGGTAGTGCTTTTTGACCCATGATTCGAGGATCATGATTCGTTCCTCGTTCAGAAGGAATGGCTGGTGCATCGCCGAGAGCTCCGTATCCGTCAGAACGACGCGGAGGCGGAGGCAGGCCGGGCCGCCGCCGTTGCGCATGGATTGGCGCAGATCAACGAACAGGGTTTCGGCGATGGGGCCGTTGCTCGCGACCGCGCTCTCGCACCAGGCGCGGGTCCGCGGGTTTTCTTCCGCCTCGATGGGCAAGAGGAGGAGCATGGAGCCGTCCGCTTGCGTCAGTAGTTGCGAGTTGAAGAGGTACGACTGGATGGCGTCGGCCAAGGGGACTTCGTCTTTGGGCACCTCGATGAATTGCGGTTCAAAGCCGAGGGCTGCAGATTTCCTTTCAATCTCGTCTTTATGCTGATCGAAGTCGGCGAAAGCTTGTTCGTGGTAGAGGAGGGCGGGGCCATTGGCGACGCTGACCACATCGTTGTGAAAGGCGCCTGCATCGATCGCCTCGCTGCTTTGCTTCATAAAGACGGTCTGCGCTTCGGAAAGCCCATGCTGCCTGACGATGGCTTCGCTGGCTTCGAGCGCTTGGCGCGCCGGGAAGCGGGCGTCGTGGGATTTGTTGAAGGCTGATCGCCCGTAGACGAAGAGGTGCAACCCGGGTGCGCCGTGATCGCGGCAGAGGCGTCCGTGGTTCGCTGCGCCTTCGTCGCCCATTGCGCCGCCGTCTGTCACTGCGCTGTGTACAGAGAAGCGCTCGCCTTTGAAGGCGGATTCGAGGATGCGCTCCGTCTGCGGATGTTCAATCGACCGGTGGAACATCGCCTGGAGGTTGGCGGGCGTCAGGTGCAGTTTGCCATCGCTGGTGTCGGCCGATGGGCTGACAGTGGCCGCGTTGGCGGTCCACATGGCGGAGGCTGAACAAACGTTTCGCAAAAGCGTCGGCGCTTTTTGTGCAACCGTTTCAACCACTTGCTCGTCGTTGCCGGTAAAGCCATGGCTGCGCAGGGTAGGCAAGTGAGGCCGCTCTTGGGGCGGCATGAAGCCTTGAATAAAGCCCCTTTTGATCAGGGCACGCATCTTATCAAGGCCTTGCAGGGCAGCCTCGCGCGGGTTGGAGGCGCTCTCTTCGTTGCTCATCGACGCGATGTTTCCGAGGGAAAGGCCGCCATAATTGTGGGTCGGCCCAACGAGGCCGTCGAAGTTCACTTCACGGGCTGTCATGACTTGAGGCCCGGCGTGGTCTGATCATCTTTGAGCGGACCTTCGGACAGCATGCTGGCCATGGGCCAAGCGCAGAAATCCGCCGCGTAAGAACCGGCGGGGCGGTGATTGCCAGAGAGACCGGGCCCGCCGAACGGCATAGAGCCTGATGCGCCTGTGGTCTGGCGGTTCCAGTTGACGATCCCAGCACGGATGTCTTGGTCGAAGCGGTCCCATAGCGCGGGGTCGTCGCTGAGCAGGCTCGCGGCTAAGCCGAAGCGCGTGTCGTTCGCTGCGTCGAGCGCTTCATCGAAGCTCTTCACACGGATGACCTTCAGCATCGGCGCGAAGACTTCCTCGTCCGGGTCATTGGCCATGTCCGTCACGTCGATCAGGCCCGGCGTGACGTAAGCCGGGCCTTCCGAAGAAATCTCCATCGGCACCAATGGCTCAGCGCCCTGGTCGATCAGCTTGTTTTGCTCTGCAACAGCACGGGTTGCGCTTTGCGCGCTGACCAGTGGCCCCATGAACGGCGCAGGCTCCGCGTCGGGTTTGCCGATACTCAGTTTTGGGATGAGCGCCTTCACGGCATCAACGATACGGTCACCATTCAGGCCGTCTTCCACAATCAACCGCCGGGCGCAGGTGCAGCGCTGGCCCGTTGTGATGTAGGCGGAGCGAATGATAATTTGCGCGGCATCGTCCGCGTTCGCCACATCCCACGCGACGATCGGATTGTTGCCGCCAAGCTCCAGCGCGAGGATGACATCAGGGCGGCCAGCGAGGGCCTGGTGGATCGCCCGGCCTGCAGGGACACCGCCGGTGAAGAGCACGCCGCGCACATGATCATCCGTGATCAGAGCTTGCGCAACGTCTCTACCGCCGTGGACCATATTCAGAACGCCAGCTGGCAAGCCCGCCTCGTCCCACCATTCGAGCATCTTCTGGCCCACCGCGGGCGTCTGCTCGGACGGTTTGAAGACCACGGTGTTCCCTGCCAGGAGGGCCGGGATGATCTGGCCGTTGGGCAGGTGGCCGGGGAAGTTGAAGGGTCCGATCACCACCATGACGCCGTGGGGTTTGTGGGCAATGCGGAGTTTCATCGCACCTTGTTCGCGTTCCTCCGTAGGCGTCCGGCTTTCGTAGCCCGCGATGGCGAGGCCCGCCTTACCAGCAATAGCGCCGGCCTCCGTCGCGCTGTCCCAGAGGGCCTTGCCGGCCTCTTGGGCGATCAGCAGCGCCATGGCGTCTTTGTTCGCCTTCGCGATCTCAGCGAAACGCATGATGATCGCCTTGCGCTCTTCAAACGAGACGTTCTTCCAGGTCGGAAATGCATTGGCTGCGGCCTGCATCGCAGCGCTTGCTTGAGCCGTGCTCGCCGCATGGCCATTCGCAAGTGTTTCCTCCGTTGACGGACTGGTAGAGATGAGCTCTTCGCCGTCGCCGTCCGTCCACTGATTGCCAATCTTCTGTTGCAGCGTGATCATCAACGCCTCCGGGTCTTGAGGGGTGAGGTGAGGATGGCGTCGCCCGATTTCACGTCGAGGCGCTCGGCTTCCTGCGGGGTGAGGAAGAGGCTGCCGTCACGGTGTCCACGGGGCAGCAGGGTCGCCTTGAACTTGCCTTGGTTGGGTACGGCGACAAGCGTCGTACGCTCGCCTTCGGTGGGGATGTTGGCCTGGATCCGTACCACTGACGGAATTGACTCGCGCACGGTTCGCACAGCGCTGAGCGGGGTTTCCAGGCTTGGGCCGCCGTCGAAGATGTCGATACATCCCGTGTACTGAAAGCCTTCGTTCTTCAGCATGTTCATGGCCGCCGCCGAGGTGGGGTGCGCCTTTGCGATGATGTTGCGGCACTCTTCGGGCAACAGCGCCGTGTAGATGGGAAACTTCGGCATAAGGTCCGCGATGAAGCGGAAGTCGTGCTTGGACCGATGATCGGCTTCATCGAATGTCATCTGGAAGAACCGTGATGCGATGCTGTCCCAGAAGGCGCTGGTGCCATCATCACGGAACTGACCGCGAATTTCGGCCATGACCTTCTCGGCCAGACGCTCCTTGATCGTGTCCATAAAGAGGAAACGGCTGAGCGAGAGGAGGCGACCTGCGCCTGTCCCGCGCATCTCTTTCGAGATGAGGAGGGTGCCGATCTCTGTGTAGCCGTGAAAGTCATTACACAGATAAAGCAGGTCTGAGGCTGCCTGGATGCCCAGTTCTGGCGCGGCAGCGGCGACCTTGCTCACCCGGTAGCTATAGAACGGGCGGTCTTCGCCCAGTGCCGGGAAGATCGACGCCATGCCCTGCACGTCACCATCCACGTCGAGGACGAAGAAAAAGATGTCGGAGGGGCCAGCGCGGTCTGTATGGCTGATCGCGCCAATCGACTGCTGCACGCGTTCCTCGATCGCCTCGCGGGTGGCGGGGACGGTTGTCATGCCAGTGCCTGCGGTCTGCGCCAGGGCGTGGAGGCCGTCGATATCCCGTTCTTCCGCGGGTCTGACAATCATCGGCATGGATCAGTGGTCCAATCATGTTGGCTGGGCCGGTTGGCCCGAGGCGAGGAGATGCATGATGTATGCTGACGAGTGCGATCCAGCGGAGACGTCACTGTGCCGCTAGCCACGGCTGCGCACCCGCTCAGATTTGGCGTGTCCGAATGGATCGCCGACCAAGCCATGGTCCGCGTCTTCATTTCCTCGGTGCGCCCGTTCAGGGCACCGAGGACGTCGTCAAACTCGGTTGTCAGCATGCCCCGCCTCTAACGCCGCTCGTGGGGTGCGTCAAAGGGTACCGGTCAGTTCGGTGAACGCGGCTTAGAGGAAGCTCCCAGCGGGCGCGTATTCCAGATCCAGATCGTCAGCGACGGCCTTGTACGTGATCTTGCCGTCCATGACGTTGAGGCCCTGGAGGAGGTGCGGATCGCCTTTGAGCGCTTCCACCGTGCCATTGTTCGCGAGGTTCAGCGTGTGGGGCAGGGTGACGTTGTTCAGAGCAAACGTCGACGTGCGCGCGACGGCGCCGGGCATGTTGGCCACACAATAGTGCACGATACCGTCGACCTCGTAGATCGGGTCGTCGTGGGTCGTAGGGCGAGAGGTTTCGAAACACCCGCCCTGGTCGATAGCGATGTCGACCAGTACCGCTCCGGTCTTCATATCCTTTAACATATCGCGGGTGACGAGCTTGGGTGCAGCTGCTCCCGGAACGAGCACGGCGCCAATCACGAGGTCTGCTTGGCAGATAGCCTCGTAGACAGAGGTGGGGTTCGAGAAAACGGTCTGCACCGAGTTCTTGAACAGGGCATCAAGCTCTTCAAGTCGCCTTAAGGAAAGGTCAAACAGCTCAACATCCGCGTGCAATCCAACCGCCATCTGGGCCGCGTTGAAGCCAGAGACCCCGCCGCCCAAAATCACAACGTTCGCAGCGGACACACCCGGGACGCCGCCGAGCAGGACGCCGCGTCCGCCCTGGGTCTTCTCAAGCGCCCAAGCGCCCACCTGAACCGACATCCGGCCAGCCACTTCTGACATAGGCCGGAGGAGCGGAAGGCCACCCTGCGGGCCGGTCACCGTTTCGTAAGCGACCGCTGCGCAGCCCGACGTCATGAGTGCTTCCGCCTGGGGCTTGTCAGCGGCGAGGTGGAGGTACGTGAACAGCGTCTGACCCTTGGAAAGCATCGCGCATTCAGGGAGTTGCGGCTCTTTAACCTTCACGATGAGATTGGCATCAAAGGCTTCTTGAGCGGTGCCGACGATCGTTGCGCCAGCAGCCTCATAGTCTTCGTTCAGAAGATCGATGCCTGCGCCTGCGTCCGTCTCCACGACCACTTCGTGGCCCAGGCGGACAGCCTCGCGAACGCTGGCGGGTGTCATCCCGACACGGAACTCACGCTTTTTGATCTCGCGGGGCACACCGATTTTCATGGCTCATCATCCCAATTTTGAGCGGTTTCGGGCGCTCCCATAGGCCCTTTTGCCCCGAAGTCACCCGCCTCAGCGCAGTTGCTTCAAAAAAAGCGCCAAAGCGAGGGAACCAAAGGCCCCTAGGGACCGTTCCTTACACGTCCGGCAGATGGCGAGCCGCCGGCGGGAGCGTACATCATGGCCAGCGACGACAAGACCCGGGATTTTGTTCGAGATACCATCCGCAAGGCGATGTCGGCGCCAATCCTCACCGTCGAGCGAGAGCGGGTCCTCACGCGGGCCTGGTGCAATGATGGCGACGAAGCGGCTCTGGCCGAACTGACCCAAGCGCACATGCGGATGGCCGTATCCACGGCGATCAAGTTCCGCGGCTACGGTTTGCCTCTGGCTGATTTGATCCAAGAGGGCGCGATCGGCCTCCTGGAAGCGGCGCGGCGGTTCGATTGCGAGCGTGAGGTCCGGTTTTGCACCTATGCTGGCTGGTGGATCCGCGCGTCGATGCAGGACTATGTGCTGCGCAACTGGTCCATTGTGAGGATCGGTTCCAAATCAGCGCACAAGACGATCTTCTTCAACCTGTCCCGAATTCGGGCAATGATTGAGGAAGTGGATAGCTCCGGTCCCGTTGCGCGCGAGACTGTAGCGAAGAAATTCAATGTCAGCGGCGACGACATTGAATTCATGACCGCCCGTCTCGGGCGGCGCGACATGTCCCTGAATGCGACTCTGAATGAGGAAGGGGACACCGAACGCCAGGAGATGATTCCCGACGAGCGGGCCTTGCCCGATCAGGCAGCGGAAGAAGAAATTGACCTGGAAAAACGCCGCGGCTGGTTAACAGAAGCCATGAAAGACCTCACCGATCGTGAGAGGATTATCATTGACCAGCGATTTTTTGGTGACGAAAGGGTCACTCTCTCCCAACTGGGGGTTGACTTAGGACTGTCTAAAGAGCGAGTGCGCCAAATCGAGAAGCAGGCCATTGGCAAGCTTCGTGCATCGCTCGGATCGTCGTCTTCATCGCAGGTGATGGCGACAGCGTAAGTGAGGCAGGAGCTTCGTTTCGTCTTTATGCTGTGGTGCACAAAAACCACATACAGAAAAGACATGCGAGGTTAATGCAGTTAGCACTTGGCTAACGTTTCGCTTGCGCACACCAGACAATTTGGAACCTAAGGACCCGCCAGCGCGTAGCGTTTGGTACGAGAAGGGGAAGAGATGACTTATCGTGTTGCTTTGCTGGCCGCGGCTGGCGTTATGGCCCTGGGCACTGCCTCAGCTCAGGACAAAGATGGCTATTATATCTCAGGCGGCCTCGGATACGCCTGGGAATATGGCGAGAACGACTTCGAAAGTGATGGCAACGCCGTCCCGACCGAGTTCGACACCAACATCGACACCGATGCTGGTTTCGCTACTCACGGCGCCATCGGTAAATATTTCTCTAACGGTCTCCGCGGCGAGATCGAGATGAGCTACCGCCTCGTCGACGTCGACTCGCTCCCGGGCGACGGCACGGCAAGCTGGAACGGTTTCGGTTCCATCGATGGCAACATGAGCGCCGTTGCGACCATGGTGAACGTCCTGAAGGACTTCCAAGTCACCGAAAAGCTGACGCCGTACGTTGGCGCCGGTGTTGGTGTCGCTCAAGTTCGCTTTGACTTCGACAACGTCGATGACATCCCGGCTGCCACCAGCCCGGCAGACGCAGGCGGCAACGGCTACCGGATCTTCATGAAGAACCGTGACTACGTGCCTGCATTCCAGCTCCGCGCTGGAGCTCGCTACGACCTCACCGAGAAGCTCGCTCTCGATGTTGGCTACCGCTACCTGCAAACCGGCCAGTACGACTCCGAAGCGTTCGTCAACAACCCGGTTGCTGACGTGACGGGTGACTACCGCGTCCACGAGACGACGGTTGGCCTCGTCTACAACTTCGGCGGCGGCGCTGCTGCTGCGACAGCTGCTGCAGCTGCGCCAGCGGCCACCGCAGCTGCTGTTCCGCAGACCAAAACCTGCTTCGACGGCACCGTGGTCCCGATGGGCCAAGAGTGCCCGGTCGTTGACGAAGACGCTCTGACGCCTGCTGAGCTGCGCACCGTGGTCTACTTCGACCTCGACAGCTCGCGCCTGACGCCGGCTGCTGAAGCGCTGCTCCGTCGCCGTGCCGACGAAGCGTCTGACGTCGATCTGGTCGAAGTTGTTGTCTCCGGTAACACCGACACCACGGGTTCCGCTGGCTACAACCAACGCCTGTCGCAGCGCCGCGCAGAGGTCGTCAAAGACGCTCTGGTTGGCTTTGGCATCGACGTTTCCAAGATCCGCATCCGCGCTCTTGGCGAAACGAACCTGGCCCGCGCCACCGCGGACGGTGTGAATGAGCCGCTGAACCGCCGTACGGAAGTCGAATTCGACTTCTAAGACCGGTTCACTCTGAACACGGAAAAGCCGGCCCTCGGGCCGGCTTTTTCTTTTTGGCCTGACGATCAGTCCGCCTCAGGTGGTCCGTAGGCGGACAGCTGTTTGCCGTGATCGCGAAGCCATGCCTCATGCTGGCGATAGTCAGGCATCAGCCGCTCCACCACCGACCAAAAGCGGCTGCTGTGGTTCATCTCGATCCGATGGGCTGCCTCGTGGGCGCAAACATAACGGAGCACCTCGCGCGGCGCGAAAACGAGCCGCCAGTTGATCGCCGTCCGCCCGTCATGGGCGCAGGCCCCCCATCTTCGTTGGTAAGCCCGAACAGTGACCTCCGCTTCCGGAACACCGAGGCTGGCCCAGCATTCACGCAGATCGGCTTCGCTCGCGGCAAGCACAAGCCGCCGAAGACAGCGCTCCAAACGATCGGCGACAGCGCCGCTCGGGCCAGGCGCAATGGCCAGGGTCTCACCCGAAAAGTCACCTGTCGTTAGAAGCCCTGGCACGACGCGCACCGTCTGTCCCAACACAGGCAGCACCGCGTCCATCGCGAGCGGCACGGCGTCGGGTTCACTCGTCAGTTCCTGTTCGATGAACTTGTGCTGTTCCTGAGCCCAATTGAGGGCATCGCCCTGGCGTGCCCTTGTGGGAATCGTCAGCTGGATGACGCCGCCGGAGACTCGTAGGACAAAGCGCCGGGCCCGCGGGTGACGCCGAATCGCCACCGGCACCGACTGACCCGAAGGCAAAACCAGCGACCCCGCCCGCCGAGACGACGAGGAGCCCCGCGATGAACACTGTGCCAAAGCATCCTCCGACCATCGCCGCGAAACTGACGCCGATGATGGCGCAGTACACCCGCATCAAGGCCGAGGCCGGCGACGCGCTCCTTTTCTACCGAATGGGCGATTTCTACGAGCTGTTTTTTTCCGATGCCGAGAAAGCGGCGCCGGCGCTGGGCATCGCACTCACCCGACGGGGCCAGCACGACGGCCAAGACATCCCCATGTGCGGCGTGCCCGTGCACGCCCGCGACCAGTACCTCGCCAAGCTCGTCCGCGAAGGGTTCACCGTCGCGCTTTGCGAGCAGGTCGAGGACCCCGCTGAAGCCAAAAAGCGCGGCTCGAAAGCCGTCGTCGAGCGAGCGATCGTCCGGATCGTCACGCCGGGTACGCTGACTGAAGACGCGCTGCTTGAACCATCCGCGCCCAATCACCTCGTCGCGATTTTCGTCGATGGAGATAATGTCGGCGTGGCCGCTACGGATGTGTCCACCGGTGAAACGGTCGTTGAGACGGGCGAACGCGCGAGGCTCAGCGAATTCCTCAGCCCTCTGACGTTTAAGGAATTTCTGTACGCCCAGGATCTGGATCATCCGTTCGCCGACCAAGTGCGCCAGACAGAAGTGGACGCTCGGAGCTTTGCTGAAGCGGCGGCACGCGACAGGATTGCTGAGGCTTACGAGGTATCCGACCCTGCTGGCCTTGGCCTTTCGGATGCGCTGGCCGTGCGGACACTGGGTGGGTTGTTGAGCTATCTCGGGCTAACCCAAGTCGCGGGGAGGCCAGCGCTGCGCCGCCCGCGGACCGGCGGATCAGGCCGTGTGATGGCCATCGATGAAGCGACTCGGCGGTCGCTCGAGCTGACCGAGGCGCAAAGCGGCGGACGTCGCGGCTCGCTTCTCGCGGCTGTTGATCGGACGGTCAGCGCTGGAGGCGCACGGCTCCTCCACAGCTTTCTCACTGCACCGCTGCTCGATCAAGACGCGATCAAAGCGCGCCAAGACGGCACGGAATTTCTGTTGTCTGAGCATCTGCTACGCGATGACCTGCGCTGCTCCCTTAAAGGTGCACCGGACCTTGCCAGGGTCGTCAGCCGCATCGCACTCGACCGCGGAACTCCGGCTGATTTGGGCGCGGTTCGGTCAGCAATCCAGGCGAACGCTGAGGTTGAAGCACTGTTCGCAAGATTCGATCAGTGCCCTGACGTCCTTCGCTCAACCCTTCTCGAAGAAGGGCGCGGCGCTGCCCGCGCTTTGGGTCAAACGCTCGAAAACGCACTGGCTGAAGAGCTTCCAGCGCGCCGGGGTGAGGGCGGATTTATCGCCGAGGGCTATGACGCCGATCTTGACCGTGCACGGACATTGCGCGCTGGAGCGAAGCAAGAGATCGCAGACCTTGAGGCGTCCTACCGCGAACGAACGGAGCTCAAAATGCTCCGGGTCAAGCTCGACAAGACCCTCGGCTATTGCGTTGAAATTGGACGCAACCACGCTGATCGGTTGGCGGAGCATGAAGGGTTCACCCAGCGCCGCTCCCTGACCAATGCTGTGCGATTTGCAACGGAAGACCTTGAGGTGCTGAACCGAGATGTTCTTGAGGCGGAGCACCATGCAGAGGCACGCGAGAACGCACTCTTCCGTTCACTGAACGAGAGCGTGCTCGCGGTCAAAGACATGCTCCTTGCCCTGGCTGACGACTTCGCCCGCTTGGACGTGCTGGCAGGGTTCGCAACACTCGCCGATCAAGAAAGCTATGTCCGTCCACGGATTGATGACAGCTGCACTTTTGCAATTGAAGGCGGTCGCCACCCCGTGGTGGAGGCAGCGCTGAAAGCAAATGGCCAGACGTTCGTTCCCAACGACTGCGCACTCTCAAGCGGCGACACGGCGTTGATCCAGCTGGTCACCGGTCCAAATATGGCAGGCAAATCAACATACTTGCGGCAGAACGCATTGATCGCTGTGCTGGCCCAGGCGGGTAGTTTCGTGCCTGCACAGAGGGCTGAGATTGGCCTCGTTGATCGCCTTTTCAGCCGCGTTGGTGCGTCCGATGACCTCGCGCGAGGGCGATCGACCTTTATGGTCGAGATGGTCGAGACTGCAGCCATCCTCAACCAAGCGACCGAGCGTAGCCTCGTCATTTTGGATGAGGTGGGGCGCGGCACCGCGACTTACGATGGTCTCTCCATTGCGTGGGCCGCTTTGGAACATCTGCATACGGAGAAGAAGTGCCGAGGCCTCTTCGCGACCCATTACCATGAGCTGACCCGCCTTGCCGAAGAGCTGCCGCGGCTTTCCAGCGCCGCGCTGGCTGTGCGGGAATGGCGGGGCAGGGTGGTCTTCCTCCACGAGGTGAAGCCGGGGGCTGCTGACCGGAGTTACGGCGTCGCCGTTGCGCGGCTTGCGGGTTTGCCGCCAGCTGTTGTGAAGCGTGCTGAGCAAATTCTCAGCCTGCTCGAAGCGCAAGCGCCTGTTGGTGGTCTTGTCTCCGATCTGCCACTGTTCGCAAAGGCTCCGCAGGCGGAGGAAGAGCCGAAAGATGGCTTGCGGGACGCGCTCACTGCTCTCGACCCTGATGATATGACACCGCGTCAAGCGCTGGATGCTTTGGCAGAGCTGAAGGCGCTCCTCTAGGCGCCGAGCAACACCCGGCGCAGATCGCCGTGCAGGTTGTGGTTCGTCGCAAGGATGCTCCGGTCAAGGTGTGGGCGCCCAGCGTCGTCTTCGATGGTGCTGACCTGGCCGCCAGCTTCCCGGCAGATCACAACGCCTGCGCAGACGTCCCAAGGGTTCAGACCTCGTTCCCAATAGCCGTCGAGGCGGCCCGCTGCGGTCATGCAGAGGTCGTAGGCCGCGCTGCCGAACCGGCGCACACCTGCGGTTTCCTTCAGCACACGTTCGGCTTCGGTGAGGGCCTGCTCACGTCCCGGCATACCTTTGAAAGGGAGGCCGCAGCCGACCAGCGCTTCGCTTAAATCCTCACGGCCGGTGACGCGGAGGCGTTTGTCGTCGCAGTATGCGCCGAAGCCCCGCTCAGCATAATACATCTCCCCGAGAATCGGCGCGAAGACGACGCCGGCATACGGTTCGCGATCACGCTCCAGGCCGATGGAGATGCAGAACTGAGGCAGGCCGTGGAGGAAGTTGGTGGTGCCGTCGAGCGGGTCGACGATCCAGCGGTTGGAGTTATCCGCGCCTTCGATCTCGCCCTCTTCCTCAAGGATCATGCCGTATTTCGGCCGGGCTTTGTTCAGGGCGCACTTGATCGCTTCTTCAGCGGCGACATCGGCTTTGCTGACGAAGTCCGCGGCGCCCTTCTTCCGCACCTGCAATGCCTCCACCTCGTAGAAGTCGCGGCGCAGGATCTTAGCCGCGTCTTTCGCGGCGCCGATCATCACATTGAGAAGAGGCGAAAGGTGGGGCACGGCCAGCGGTCTCCAAGGGGATAGGGTAAGTGGAGCCGCTGGCCATTAGGACCGACGTACGGGGATTGCAACGCCGGTCTTAGTGCGTCGTGGTGCTAGGCCGTCGTTTGGGCTTTGCACTCAGCCGCAAAGGTGCGGAACGTGTCATCCATCGGAGGAAGCGACAGGGTGGTTTCGACCTTCCGGCCAAGGCGGAAGTCGACGGACTGACCGCGAACGACTGCGTTGAAGACCTGGGCTGCGGGCTTGCGCTCAACCGCGCTGGCTGCCCCGGTTCCCGGGCGGTAGCTGAAGAAGCCTTTGTAGGTTTCTTCGCCATCGACCTCGATGCTGCCGCTCATATTCCGGGTCCGGTTCGACGAGCTATCGATGATCGAATCGAAATCACCGTCACGGGTGGAGATAATGAGGCCGTACTTCCCGCTGTTGCAGGTGAGGAGCGGCCCGGGCTGGTCTTTCACTGACGGGTAGATGGCAGGGATCGACAGCCCTTCCGCGCGCACCCAGCTGGCATCATCTTGGGGTACAGCGGCGGAGGTGGCGGTGGCCGCGAGGAGCGCGGCAGCAAAGAAATTCAACATGTTAGCGGACCCTCTCGTTCTGTTACGGCAGCATCGTTTCCCTTTTATCGATATGGGGGCGGTTTATCGAGATTCAATCTCTGACCTGATAGTTTTTTTAGATAGGAACCAAACGTGAAGGGTTCTGATGCCTCCTTTATGGCTATCACGAACAAGTGCGGCTAACCGCGCTGCGAAACAATTCGGAGGAGCCCCCCAATGCGTATTGCCGACATGCGGCCTATCAGCAGTGAAGAGCTGGCCAAGGGGGTGGAGGATGTCCTCGCCGCCGGTGCGCCGTTTGAGACGATGCCAATGAGTGTGGGCGGGGTGGATTACGAACGCGTCTTCGCGCTCTCCAACGTCTCTTTGCGCGAAGTGCTGGCGCTCAAGACCGCTGAGCACAAAGACAAGCCGTTTATCGTCTACCACGATATGCGCCTGACCACGGGTGAGACTTGGGCTCGTTCCATGCGTTTTGCTAACTGGCTGAAGGGGCAGGGGATTGGCGCTGGTGATCGCGTGGCCATCGCGATGCGCAATTACCCTGAGTGGACCTTCGCTTATCTCGGCATCATCGCCTCCGGCGCAACGGTGGTGCCTCTGAACGCCTGGTGGAAAGAGGACGAGCTGCACTACGGCCTCGAAGCGTCTGAGGCGAAGCTCGTAGTCTGCGACGCCAAACGCGCGGACATGATGCTGCCGTGTAAGGAGAAGTTCGGCCTGACCTTTATTGCGGGACGCGAGTCTGTGACGGCTCAGGACGCCCACATGCACGAGATCCTGGCCGATGACAGCATCTCGATGGAGATGCCGACGGATCCGATTGCTCCGGACAGTGACTATTGTCTCCTGTTCACCTCTGGATCTACGGGTCATCCGAAGGGTGCGATGTTGACCCACAGGGGCGTGGTGTCCGCAATCCTGAGCTGGTCGTTCCTGCTGGCGGTGCTGCAGCACCTGCGCCCTGAGGTGGAGCTGACACCTGAAGAGCCAGGCGCGCTGCTCGCACTGCCCTTGTTCCACGTGACGGGCCTGCACTCTCTGTTCTTGCTGAGCTATCTTTCTGGGCGGAAGCTTGTGATGGTTGATCGGTGGGATGCGAAGGAGGCCGCGCGCCTAATCCGCGAAGAGAAGCTGACCAACTTCGTCGGTGTACCGACAATGGCTTATGACCTGATCAAAGCCGCTGAGCCGGGCGATCTCGACACCATGCGTGACGTGGGGACGGGCGGCATGAAACGCCCTGAGGCGCAGGTCGAACTGCACTGGGAGAAGTATCCTGGCATCAGTGCATCGTCCGGGTACGGCATGACCGAAACCAACGCCCTGGGCACGCACATCGCGCTCGGTGACTACGCCGCCAAGCCAAGCTCCACCGGCCGTGCGATTCCTCCAGTTACGGAAATTGCAGCCTTCGCCGAAGACGGCACGCGCCTAGCTGATGGCGAGCTGGGTGAAATCTGCATCAAAAGCCCGGCCAACATGCGCGGCTACCTTGCGAATGAAGAGGCCACAGCAGCGGCGTTTCACGATGGCGGCTGGCTGCGCACGGGCGATCTCGGCGTGATCGACGACGAAGGCTTCATCTTCATCAAAGACCGCCTGAAAGACCTGATCATCCGCGGGGGTGAGAACATCTCCTGCTTGGAAGTCGAGAACGTGTTGCACGAGGTGGAAGGTGTCGACGAAGTCGCTGTCTTCGCGGTGCCGCATGAAACCCTCGGCGAGGTTGTGGGCGCTGCGATCTTTGGGCGAGACGATCTCGATCTTGAGGCTCTGCAGAACCACGCTGCCTCGCGTCTCGCGCCCTTCAAAGTGCCGACACGGATCTGGCGTGCGCCGCAACAGCTGCCGCGCGGCACGACCGGTAAAATCGACAAGAAGATGATTCGCGAAGTCGTTCGTGAGCACACGCCGCACTTCCAAAAGGGCGATGACTGATCACGAGCGTGTGAGCTGCCCGGCGTATCGGCCACTCTAACGCATTCGAAACCGCCGCGGCGTTGACGCGTATCCCTAATGAGCCAACTACCGGCTCAGGAATTTAGGGAGATGTCTATGCTTTTGGAGCTGAACAGCGTCCGCTTTTGGCCAGCCGTCGGTGCCTCTGTCTTATTGCTCGCTGCCTGTGGTGGCGGCGGCGAAGAGAGTGCTGAAGCCGAAGTGCGTGAGGCGCAGGAGCAGGTCGAAGAAGCCGCGGACACGGACGAGGCGGCTGCTGAAGACGCCGGTGAAGCCGTTCAGGAGATGGCTGACGCCGCCGAAGCAGCGGTGGACGATGCTGCTGATGAAGCTGGCTCAGCCATGGACAGCATGCGCGAGGAAGCCGAGCAGGGCATGGCTGACGCAGGCGAGGCTGTGCAGGACGCGGCAGACGCGGTCACGGACGCCGCTGGCGATGCGATGGACAGCGCAAGCGACATGGCCGGCGATGCCATGGCCGCTATGCAGGGTGCAGCCGACGAGGTTGCTGAGGGTGCAGAAGAGGTCGTCGACGACGCGCAAGCCATGGCTTCAAATGTCGTTGATGATGTGGCCGGTCCGGTTGTTCATGAAATCCGTATGCTGAACGGTGATCCGGAAAACCCGCGGGAGCGGATGGTGTTCCGCCCGGACTTGGTCGTTGCCAAGCCCGGCGATGTCATCAAGTTCATTCCGACCGACCCATCGCACCAGTCATCGTCCGTAGACGGCATGCTGCCTGCTGGCGCTGAAGGTTGGCAGGGCAAGGTGAACGAAGCCCTCGAATACACCCTCACCGAACCGGGCGTGTACGGATACAAATGCGTCCCGCACTATGCAGGCGGCATGGTCGGTCTCGTCGTCGTTCAAGGTGACGGCATGATGGACAACGTCGCCGATGCCAAAAAGGTCCGCCAAGTCGGTCTCGCCAAGCGCCGTTTCGACGCCATCTGGACCCGCGCGGAAGCCGAGTACCTGAACTAGGATGCAAGGCGCCCGGTCACTCCGGGCACTGATCACGAAAAAGAGGCCGCCACTCCAAAAGTCGCGGCCTCTTTTATCGTTTGCGCGCCCGTTAGCGGGGCGGGCGGTAATCGTCGGGCACGGCCCAGGTCGGATCGTCCCAAATGCTCTCGTCGCCATCGGCCAGCTTTGCGCATGCCGCTGCGAACTCCTTGAACTCGTTGTTCATCGGCGGAAGAACCAGATCGTAGTTATCCCTCCGCATACGGAACACCACATCCTGTCCACGGATGACGGCGTTGAACACCTGCGCCGCCGGCTTCCGCTCTCGCGACGCAACGGTTTGCGTTTCGGGGGCGAAGATGAACGCGCCGTCGAAGGTTTTCTCGCCCGCAACGATAATCTGCCCCGAGACCCGGCGCGCGCGCCGAGTCCGTTTCGGAATGATGTTTCGAAACTCAGGCCGGTCAAGCGCAAGGGTCATCCGGTAGCGGCCTTCGAGGCACTGGAACATCGGACCAGGCCCGTCGGCATTCCGCGGGAACACCGCGGGCACTTTGTGCATGATCTCCCCTTCGGTCAGGTCGTAAATCACGACGACGGTCGCATCCCAAGATGCCGCTGGCAGATTAACAGGCGCGTCGGCCGAAATCGCGAGCGCGCCAAGGCCCATCAGAGTGGTCAGCATGTTGCGGCGCTTACCTCAGGCTACGATCGGCGAGCGCTGCAAGCGCTGGCGAAGCTGCGGAAGGCGTCGTCGATCGGCGGCGTGTTCAGCGCGCCCGTGTTGCCTCGTCCATCGCGGGTGAAACTGAGATCGTCGCCGCGGAGTACGGCGTTGTAGATTTCGGCCGAGCCTTTGCGGCTTTTGACTTGGTACAGATTGCGGTCGAGGCCTGGATAAACGCCGCGATGCACTTCCCGGCCGTTCGCCAGGATCGCGCCGGAAATCTGCCGACGCCGAATGAACTGAGCATCCACCGAACGTGCCGGATCCGTCGCGCTGAGCAGGAGCATTGCGCCGATTTTCCCGTCGGCGTCGCATGTCAGGATCGCCGTGGGTCCTTTGCCCTCTGGCATGAGCGTGAGGACGTCCTCACTCTTCACGGCGCCTTCGCCCATGGCGTATTCGAGGGTTTGTTCGCCGAATGCCCAGCCCTGGGCGGCGAGTGCGATTGAAGCAACAAGAGAGATCATGACTGTCCCCATACACTTTGACGGAGATTATTTGCCGTCTCGGGAGCCAGGTCTCAAGCCAAAGCCTCAGTTTTCGTAATTGTTTCAACCTATCGCAGGGGCCAAATTGTCACCATCAAGTGTGCGGTAGAAGCATGTAGGCCGGCCGGTGTGGCAAGCGGGGCCCTGGGATTCGACCCGGTAAATCAGGGTGTCCTGGTCACAATCGACCAGGATCTCTACGATTTTCTGTGTGTTCCCCGACGTCCCGCCCTTGTGCCACAGCTCTTGGCGTGAACGTGACCAGTAGTGCGCTTCGCCTGTCTTCTGGGTCGCCTCAATCGCTTCGGCATTGGCCCAGGCGACCATCAGAACGGAGCCATCGGCCACATCCTGGGCGACAACGGGAAGCAGCCCCGCTTCGTTAAAGCGAGGCTGGAACTCTAGAGTTTCATCAAGTGCGCTTGCGGTCATTACCTACCAATAAGGCGTAGAAACCGTTCTTCAAGCTTTGGATCGTCTTTAAAGGCACCTGTGAAGCGGGTCGTGATGGTCCCCACATCGTTTTTGTGCACGCCGCGCGTGGACATGCACTGGTGCTCAGCTTCGATCATCACCGCGACACCGCGCGGTTCAAGCACCCGGTCGAGGGTCTCTGCGACTTGCGCGGTCAGCTTCTCCTGCACCTGGAGCCGCTTGCCGTAGACGTCGAGAAGACGGGCAAGTTTGGAGATCCCAACAACCCGATTCTTAGGCAAATAGGCAATGTGCGCTTTGCCCAGGATCGGCGCGAGGTGGTGCTCACACGTCGACTCTAGCCGAATGTCCTTAAGGAGCACGATGTCGTCGTAGCCCTCAACCTCTTCAAACACACGGGCGAGGATATCATCGGGGTCGGCTTGGTAGCCGGAGAACCATTCTTCGTAAGCTTTCACAACGCGCTTAGGGGTATCGACCAAACCTTCGCGGTTGGGGTCGTCACCGATCCAGCGCAACAAGGTACGCACGGCTGATTCCGCTTCTTCGCGAGACGGTTTGCCGGAAACAAATACATCTTCTGATTGCGTGGTTTCCACGCTGTCGTCGTAGGCAATGACGTTCATGGGAAGTCTGTCCTGTCGTTCGGGGGCCGCTGAGGGCACCGAGTTAGCCGCAGCTTTTCCCTCACCTTCGTGAGTGGGCGGCACCAAATCATCTAAGGTTTCCAAAACGAAAAGCCAGCTGCGACCGGCGCGACACGCAGTCCTGCGAACAGCCGCTTGCTGCCCGGGAGCGGACACGGCATAGCGCGCCCATGTCTCAAACCTTGTCAGTCACCGATAGCTTTCGCGGCGAGAAAGTGCCGTTTGTCCCTGCCGATCCTAAGCGGGTGACAGTCTATTGCTGCGGCCCCACGGTTTATGCTGCGCCGCACATTGGCAATGCGCGTGCTGGCGTGGTTGCTGACCAGATGGTGCGCGTCTTACGGCACTTTTATGGCTCAGAATCCGTCATCTATGCGCGAAACCTGACGGACATCGACGACAAAATCATCAAAGCGGCGGCGGAGGAGGGTGTCGACATTGGCGTCATCACCGCGCGCGCCACCGAGGCCTACCTTTCCAATCTCGAAGCACTTGGCTGCGCGCTGCCCGATTTGATGCCGCGTGCGACGGAGCATGTGGACGGCATGCTGCGGTTGATCCAGCGTCTCCTGGACGGTAATGCTGCGTACATCGCTGAAGACCATGTGCTTTTCGATACGAAGGCGTATGACAATTATGGCGCTCTGTCCCGGCTTGACCGTGACGCGATCATTGCAGGTGCTCGTGTTGAGGTGGCGCCCTATAAGCGTGATCCCGCGGATTTCGTTCTATGGAAACCTGCAAAAGCTGGCGAGCCAGGCTGGGCGACGCCTGACGCTTGGGGTTTGAGCGGTAAGGGGCGCCCTGGCTGGCACGTCGAGTGCTCCGCAATGATCGACGAGGAGCTCGGCGCGCCCATTGATTTGCATCTTGGCGGTTCCGACCTCCGCTTTCCGCACCATGAAAATGAGATCGCACAGAGCTGCTGCGCGTCGAAGATGGATGGTGTCCCGCTTGCCCGGCACTGGATGCACAATGGCATGCTGCGGATGGGCCAGACGAAGATGTCGAAGTCCCTCGGCAACATCGTAACGCCGGATGTCCTGTTACGGGACTGGCACGGCGAGGTTTTAAGGTTTGCGCTTCTGTCTGCGCATTACCGCCAGCCGCTGGAATGGTCCGATGATCTGCTTCAGGCGTCCAAAGCGCAGCTGGATAAGTTTTACCGAACGATCGGTAAAATAGAGGCAACAGAGGTGCCGGAAACGGTATCAAAGGCCCTTGGCGACGACCTCAATACTCCCCAAGCCATTGCTGCAATGCATGAGCTTCGTGAGAAGGCTCAAGCCGGTGATCGTGAGGCTGCGGGCGGCTTACGCGCTGCTGGAGAACTTTTGGGCTTGTTTGCTGAAACCGAGGACCAATGGTTCCGCGGTGGCCAGGATGACGATGCCGAACGGATTGATAGTCTTTTGACCGAACGTTCGGAGGCACGCGCCTCAAAAGACTTCGCTCGCGCTGATGAGATCCGCGATCAGCTCGCCGCCGAAGGGATCGTCATTGAAGACGGCCCCAATGGAGCGACGTGGCGGCGCGCCTGACAGGACGCGTTTAACCTTAATCCTGTTTTCAAATGGGACAGATAGCGAGGCAGCTCAGGCCGGCGCAAAGCCGTGACCTTGAGGCTGCCAGAAGGCGCCGTGAACGAACGAAAACTCTGAGGAGAGAATTCCCCCATGGCGTCTTTGCTGACAAACGCATCCGCGCAAACCGCGCTTCGCACGCTCCGTTCGGTCCAAATGGACCTGCAAGAAACCCAAGACCGTATCTCCACGGGCTTGAAAGTCCGTAGCCCAAAAGAGAACCCTGCATTCTTCCTCGTTGCACAGACCGTCCGCGGCGACGTCGCTGTCCTCGACGGCCTGAAAGACAACCTCACCGTTGGCGTGAACACCGCAAAGACCGCTTCGGCTGGCCTCAACGGCATCACCAACGACATTAACACCATCCAGTCGGCCCTCACCACAGCGCAGACCGGTACGGCGCTGAACGAAGTCCAGTTCGCCATCAACGAAGTCGTTGGCCAGATTGAAGGCCAGATCGATGCGACGTCGTTCAACGGCGTGAACCTGCTTGCAGGCACCGATACGACGACGATCACCACCACGATCAACCGTGAAAACGGCTCGTTCGAACTGTCGACCTTCACGCTGCAAGCGCAAAACCTCGACAGCCTCCAGCTCGCAGGCGTTGGCCCGGGCATCTTCACCGAAGCTGAAGCCAACCAGCAGTTCGACGCTCTAGCTCGCGCGTTCGCTTCGGGCTTCGCTGATCGCCTCGACGCTGGCGGCGACGGCCGTGTTGAGCTCGACAACACCGCAGCTGGAACCGACTCAGTCCTGACGGCTGAAGGCGGCGCAGAAGCAGCGAACGAGTTCACGTTCTACGGCACTGAGTCCGACCGCGAGTTCCTGTCGTCGCTCGGCATCGTGACCACGAACCTCGGCAAAGTTGGCGCAGACAACAGCCGCGACGTCATCCAGATCGCTGACATCTCGGCAGCACTGAGCCAAGCTGAAGTCGACACGTATTTCGGCGGCATCGTCCCGGGCTACGCTGCTGGCGACGAAGTGATCGCGTCGGACTACATCGCATCCAAAGGTGCAGCCGCTGACACGGCGTTCGGTTCGATCGAAGACTTCCTCCAAAACGCTGTCTTCTCCGACACCAACCTGCGTGAGTTCTCGAACGACTCCGGTTTCCGCGCCGTCGCTCGCCGGATCAACGTTGCAAGCGACACGATCGGCAACGTCCAGGCTGGCTTCGTTCTGGCTGACACGCTGATCGCCCGCGTGAACATCTCATCGACCGTCATCGGCGTCTTCGAAAGCACCCTCAGCTCACGTCAGAACTTCCTGGCCGATCTCACCGACAGCCTCGAGCTTGGCGTCGCTGCGCTCACCGAAGCTGACCTCACCGAAGAGTCGAGCAAGCTTCAGAGCTTCCAGGTTCAAGAGCAGTTGGCCACCCAGGCCCTCTCCATCGCGAACCAGCGGCCACAGTCCATCCTGTCGCTCTTCCAGTAAGAGCGCAGGACCTGGAGTAAGAGTTGGGTTCTCTTACTTGAGACTGGGAGGTTCCTTCGGGAGCCTCCCTTTTTGTTTGGGCATACCGCTCGCTGGCGCTCGCTAAAAGAGGCCGGGGTACGCTGCTCTATGAAGTGTCATCCCGGAC
>JBCCTF010000025.1:0-29762 GCA_039198765.1 Pseudomonadota bacterium | reverse complement strand
TTTCCACAACGCTTGGAAAGATCATCCACAGGTTAGCGTGTGGTCATTCAACATGAGAGGGGACCGGCCGTGAGCTCGAGCAGCTGTCAGAAGTGGCAACCCAACTAGCTGTCGAACCAGGCCAGCAGTCGATCTAGGTATTTATCCAGCGAGCCTTGGATATCCTTCTCTTCGTCAGCATCACCTTGGTGCTCGAAAAACTGAGCCTTGGCGTCGGAGTAGGCCTCGACTGCAATGTTCCCACTTTCCCAGCACGCGATTGTCGCTTGGACGCCCGCTCCTCTGAAATCCAACCTGGCCGACAAGTTATCGGATTGCGGTGAATTGAAGACCTCGGTGGAGTATCCGAGGTTTTCCAATCGCCTCCGCGTGTCATCACGCCAGCGTTTGAAAAGGTCTAGCTTTCCAGACATGGATCTACTCTCGCGCGGGAACTAGCCGCCGTAGATCGGGAACCTCGCCGTGAGGGCCTCGACTTCGCCGCGGACGGTGTTTTCGAGCTCCGTTGTGTCGCCGCCTTCGGCGAGGCCATCGAGGACCCGGGCGATCAGGCGCCCTGTTTCCTGGAACTCGGCCACGCCAAAGCCGCGGGTCGTGGCGGCTGGGGTTCCCAGACGGATGCCGGAGGTGATGGCGGGCTTCTCGGGATCATTGGGGACGCCGTTCTTGTTGCAGGTCATCCCTGCCCGCTCGAGCGCCTCTTCCGCAGCGTTGCCTTTGACGCCTTTGGGGCGGAGGTCGACGAGCATAACGTGGGTGTCTGTGCCGCCGGAGACGACATCATAGCCCGCATCGACCAGCACTTCGGCGAGGGCCTTGGCGTTCTCGATCACTTGCTTGGTGTAAAGCTTGTATTCAGGCGTCAGCGCTTCGCCGAATGCCGCCGCCTTACCAGCAACCACGTGCATCAGCGGGCCGCCTTGCAGGCCTGGGAACAGCGCCGAACGGAACTTCTTCGCCAGCGCTTTGTCATTGGTCAGGATGATGCCACCCCGCGGACCACGCAGGGTCTTGTGCGTCGTCGACGTCACCGCATGGGCATGGGGCACAGGCGACGGATAATGGCCGCCCGCCACAAGGCCTGAGAAGTGCGCCATGTCCACAAGGAAGTACGCCCCCACTTCGTCAGCAATCTGACGGAACGCAGCGAAATCAATAACCCGCGAATAGGCTGAACCACCGGCGATCAGAAGCTGCGGCTTCTCTTCGTGGGAAATGCGGCGAACCTCATCCATGTCGATACGGTGATCGTCCGCACGCACACCATAATGGACAGCCTCAAACCATTTGCCCGATTGGTTGACTTTCGCGCCGTGGGTCAGGTGGCCGCCCGCTGCGAGGTCGAGGCCGAGGATCTTCTCGCCCGGCTTCAGCAGCGCCATGAAGACGGCTTGGTTCGCCTGGCTGCCTGAGTGCGGCTGAACAATCGCCTCCTCACAATCGAAAAGACGCTTGGCCCGGTCGATGGCCAGCTGCTCGACCTGGTCCACAAACTCGCAACCGCCATAGTAGCGACGACCCGGATAACCCTCGGCGTACTTGTTGGTCAGAACAGAACCCTGGGCGTCAAGCACAGCCTGGCTGACGATGTTTTCCGACGCGATCAGCTCGATTTGCTTCTGCTGGCGATCAAGCTCCCGCTCCATCATCGCGGAGAGCGTAGGATCGGTCTCAGCCAATGAGCGTTCGAAAGCAAAGGGTTGAGCAGAAAGCGACTCAGCGATGGTCATCGGGCTGTCCATTTCATTTTGATGATGAGCGGGCTGTAGACCCCTAACTGTAGAAGGACTAGGCCCCAATTCGATTCGTCAAAACGCGAATGGTGAGCATTCTGCCGCAACTTGAGCAATTTCATTTTCGAAGTTGTGGCGCGATTATGGGACACACGTTATCGTTGCTCTCAATTAAGTGGTTCGCCAAAAACAGAAAGATGAGCTGTACAGATCAGCTTTTCTAATCGTTACCCTCTTAGGAAAAATTTTACTTGGCTGAGTAAGAGAAGCTGTCTATGCGCAACGATCACACGGGCATGTAACGTGCAATCTTCAGAGCATTGCGCAACATTGTTGCTGAAAGATGTACACTAATAAGGACGATCCATGACAGATAACATGAATGATCAAGCAGTTCTGGACCGGGCTGAAACCCTCAACCTGACGACTGATATTGTTGCAGCTTTTGTCAGCAATAACAGTGTCCCCGCCGAACAGCTTCAAGACCTGCTGAATAACACCTTCCAGACGATCAGTGGCCTCAGCGGCACACCGCAGGAAGAAGAAGCGCCGAAAAAACCTGCGGTTCCCATCAAGAAGTCGATCACTGATGACTATCTGATCTGCCTTGAAGACGGCAAAAAGCTGAAGATGCTGAAGCGCTACCTGCGCACCCAGTACAATCTTTCACCTGAAGACTATCGCCGGAAGTGGGGCTTGCCCGCTGACTATCCGATGGTTGCACCGAACTACGCCAAGCGCCGGTCAGATTTCGCCAAGCAAATCGGTCTCGGTACGCAAGGTGGACGAAAAGCAACGAAGAAAACTTCGCGTAAAAAATAAGTCAAATAAAACGTTCTAAGACCTGTAGCTCACCTGGATGTAGCCCAGGTCTTAGAAGTTCAGAAAAGACAACAACTGATTACGTTGTCGATTGAGCAGGGTCTGTCTGGCCCTGTTTTTTTTGTGTCCAGCGGACACCCCAGATCGAGATCTCGTAGAGGAACAGGATTGTTAGCCCGAGCGCGATCTGACTCATCGGATCAGGCGGCGTGAGGAACGCAGCGAAGAGGAAGATGACGACAATGGCGTAGCGCCGATTCTTGGCCAGCCAATCGCCTGTCACCAGCCCTGCCCGTCCCAGCAGCATCAGGACAACGGGAAGCTGGAAGGCGAACCCGAACCCCAGCATCAGCGCTGTGGCGAGGTTCAGGTAGTCGCCCACCTTCACAAAGAGATTGTAGCTCGCAGCAGCCGTCGCTTCCGCGCGTCCCTCAACGCCCAAAGCGAAGTCGAGGACCAAGGGCAGAATGAACTGGTGCACCAAGGCGATGCCGAGCGAGAATAAGATCGGCATGGCAAAGAGGAACGGCAGTATCGCTCGCCGTTCTGACTTATAGAGACCAGGCGCAACAAACGCGTAGATCTGCCAAGCCGACACGGGGAACGTCAGCATCAGCGCAGCAAAGAAGCTGAGCTTCACTTGCGCGAAGAACAGCTCGAGCGGGAAGTAATTGAGGACCGCATCCTCCTGCCCCGCCGCAGCCAAGGCATTCACATAGGGCAGCGTCAGCAGGTTATAGAGCGGTGCGGAGACGATGTAGCAGAGGATGAACCCGCCCGCCAAAGCGCCCACGATGACAAACAGTCGAGTGCGCAGCTCCGTCAGGTGCTCGATGAGCGGAGCGCGGCTCGCTTCGATATCGTCTTCGCCGTTGTCGTCCGGGGTCAGGTCCGGCTGAGGCAAGGTCTCAGCCATCCTTGCTCTCCTGCGGCTCGGGCGCCTTGCGGACTTCGCGATCGATGTCGCTCAGCGCTTCGGTCATTTCCGGAGCAGTGGCGCTTTTCTTGAGCTCTTCAATCTCGCGCCGCATGTCTTCAATCTCAGCCTCACGCGCCATCTGGCTGAGCCCCGCGCGGAATTCGTCAGCCATACGCCGAGCTTTGCCGGCCATCTTGCCAGCGCCGTGGAGAAAGCCAGGCAGGTCTTTCGGGCCGACGACCAGGAGGATCAGCACCGCAAGGACAAGAAGTTCAGCGGGCCCGAGCTGCGGGACGAGGCTCATTCGCTCTTCGCGGTATCTTTGACAACCGTTTCAACGGTTTCCGTCGGCTTTTCATCCAACGAAGCCGTTGTCGGCTTTTCCTCTTCCACGGAATCATCCTCGGCAAGGCCTTTGCGGAACGATTTGATGCCGTTCGCCATGTCACCCATGATCGAAGAAATGCGCCCACGACCACCGAAAAGGACGACCGCAAGAATGAGAACGATGAGGATTTGCTGCCAACCGAGTGCCATAGCTATTCCCTAGGTGGGTGAGGTGAACGCTACGTTCACCTGGCCACGGTTCTGGCGAAGATCAATCCTCTTCTCCATCGAACTCTTCATCATCAAAGCCGTCTTCCATTGGAGTCGGGCGAGGAACATCAAAGCCCGGGGGCAATTGTCCTTCGAGAAGGCCCTGCGCTTTCAGATCCTGCAGACCAGGAAGGTCGCCAAGGCTCTGAAGATCAAAGTGTTCTAGGAACGCCTGGCTCGTGCCGTAGAGAAGCGGGCGACCCGGCGCGTCCCGGCGCCCGCGCATTTTGACCCATCCCAGAGTGATCAACTGATCCAATGAACCTTTTGAGACAGACACCCCGCGGATGTCTTCGATCTCCGCGCGGCTGCATGGCTGGTGGTAGGCGATGATCGCGAGTGTCTCGAGAGCGGGTCGCGAAAGCTTCCTTTTTGTCTCTTGGTGGGTGACCAGAATTTCAGCGCAATCGGGCGCGGTCACAAACTGCCAACGGCCACCAACCTGACGGAGGTTGATCCCGCGGTCCTCGTAATGGCGCTGCAGCTCGGTCAGCAGCGGACGCACCGATGAACCAGGTACCCGGTCGAGGATCACCGCCTCCGAAAGCGGTTCGGGCGACGCGAAAAGGAGCGCTTCGATCTGGCGGAGGCGTTCAGCTTCCGTGATCTCAGGGTCGTTGAGGCCGAGCGGCTGTTCAGCGTCAGGATCGGGGGTGATCGGCTGCATCGCGTTCATGAGTTGCCTTTCACGTAGATGGGATCGAACGTTGCGTCTTGGCGGAGGGCGGCGTCGCCATCCCGCGCCGCTTCAAGCGCTGCGGTGAAGGTTGACGCCACGATGGAACCGCGCGGCGCATCGGTTTCAAAGCGAGGCGTGAGGCCTGACAGCTGGAACCAATCACGGGTGGTGATTAGAGCAATCTTCAGCTCCTCGCGCGCCTGCTCAATCCGATAGATCGGGATCGGGTCGGTCCGCTTCTCCGGCGGCGCAGCGCGCAGGCGTTGGGTGGAGTAGGCTTTCAGGAGGTCCCACAAATCTGCCGCGGTCTGAGTCGTTCGGCGCACCTCGGTGCTGCGCATGCCGCGGGGGAAGATGTCCCGGCCGAGCAGTTTGCGGTCAGTCAGCGCGTCGGCGGCCTTCCGCATCGCATCCAGTCGCTGCAGTCGGTGGGCAAGCAGCGCGGCGATCTCTTCGCCAGACAGCTCTTCGTCATCTTCTTTGCTCGGCAGAAGCAGGCGCGTTTTGAGATACGTCAGCCAGCTAGCCATCACGAGGTAGTCGGCGGCGAGCTGCAGGTTCCGGCTCTGCGCCTCGTCGACGAAAGCGATATACTGCTCCGCCAGCGCGAGGACGGAAATCTCGCGCAAATCCACTTTCTGTCGATGGGCAAGGTCGAGGAGCGCGTCGAGGGGCCCCTCATAGCCTTCAAGACGGAGGATCAGCGTCTCGGACGCATCACCGCCGTCGCCAGCGTCATCAAACGTGGGTGCCGTATCGTCGAACACGTCTCTTCCCTTCAGGGCTGATCCCCCTGGTTAGGCCGAGTCGCGGGCGGGTCGCGCCTTAAACGCCGCGGACCAGGCAGTCTTGCCCCTGTGCCTTCAGCTGGCTGCAGTAGGTGCTCGCCGCCTCTTTCGAGGTGAACGGACCAATCCGCAGACGGTGGTATTGCCGCCCATTGACGGTGGCCTGCTGAATATCGGGCCGCTTGCCGGACAGGAGAGTGCCCATGCGGCCCGAGAGGCCGTCGAAGTAATCAAGCGCCGCTTTGTTGCTATCGAACGCACCGACCTGAACCACATGGGTCGCGGCCGCGGCGGCAACTGCAGGTGCAGTGCGGGCTGGCGCGGTCGTCACCGGCTTACGGCTCGGTGACGGAACGGTTCGAGCAGGGGGCGTTGCGGCGGCCGACTGACGTTCCGCTGCCACTTGGTTCAGCGCTGAAGTCACGGGATCGGGCTGCGTTGTGCGCTCCTGCTGAGCAACGACAGGCTCCTGCCGCGCCTGCGGTGCACCGGAATAGCCGTTGAGGGGATCACGAGCCGGATCCTCCGACGTGACAATGCGGCTCGGCACTGCGCCGGAGACGCGGTCATACACCTCTTGCCGCGCCCCGCTCTCGCCAAAGGTCGCGGGCACATCCTCAGCCACGGGCCGCGGATCAGCCGCAACCACCGGGAGTTCTTCACTTTGTAGAGTGCTGCCTGACGCCACGCCCTGGCGGTACGCGTACATCACCACGAGGATGAACACGACAATCACCGTCGCCAGGATTGCGAGGATCGTGAAGCCCGACAGGCCCTCTTCCTCGTCGTCGAATGCGTTCACGTTTGCCGTCGTCGCTGACATCGTGCCCGTACCTTCCTCTACTCAGTCTTCTGAAGGTCTGCGTTCAGACCGGTAAAGACGTTGTTAACCATCATAAAAAATTTCGTGACAGATCGAACAGACGCTTGTGCTCGTGGATAGCGTACCGGTCTGTCATCCCGGCGATATAGTCGCAAATCACACGTTTGCGCTTTTCCATCGGTTCATCTTCCTGCCGCTTGTACCAAGCCGGCGGCAGGACCTCCGGCTCGTCACGGAACAGGCAGAAGAGATCGCGCACCACGCGCTTCGCCTGGGAGCGCACGGAATTGACCTTGTGGTGGCGGTACATCCGCTCAAACAGGAACGAACGCAGCTCGTTCAGCTGCACCGTCATCTCATCAGAGAACGAAGCGGTCGCCCGGTCCGCGCACCGGACATCATCCGCGGACTGAGGATCAAGCGCCTCAATCCGCCGCTGGGTCTCGGCCAGGACGTCTGCCACCATTCGGCCGATCAGAGCACTCACCGCCTCGGCAATCTGAACTTCCTTGGGCTCATCCGGCCAAGCCTTCCGCGCTTTATCCAGTGACGGGCCAAGCAGGGGGACATCCATCGCCTCTTCAAAGCTGAAGAGGCCCGCCCGTAGGCCGTCGTCCGCGTCGTGATTGTTGTAAGCGATATCGTCAGCCAGCGCCGCCAGCTGCGCTTCAAGGCTGGGATAGGTGTGCAGCCAGAGGTCGTGGCGCGCCACATACTCCTCAATCGCGACCGGCACCGGCTTATCCTTCACCCGAAGCGGACCGACCATCGGCCCGTTGTGCTTCACGGTCCCTTCGAGTGATTCCCACGTGAGGTTCAGACCCGCGTAAGCGCCATGCTGCCGCTCAAGCTTCGTCATCAGGCGCAGGGTCTGGGCGTTGTGGTCAAAGCCGCCTGCCCCTTCCATCATCTCCTGCAGGACATCCTCGCCGGTATGCCCAAACGGCGGGTGGCCCAGATCATGGGAAAGGGCCACCACCTCAGCCAGATCTTCGTCAAGCTTCAGCGTCCGCGCCATGGCACGGGCAATCTGACTCACCTCCAGCGAGTGGGTCAGCCGCGTGCGATAATGATCGCCCTCATGAAAGACGAAAACCTGGGTCTTATGCTTCAGCCGCCGGAACGCGACCGTGTGGAGAACCCGGTCCCGGTCCCGCTGAAACGGCGTGCGCCCAGAGCTCTCGCTCTCCTCATAGAGCCGCCCACGCGTCGCTTCAGCCTTCGCAGCGAAGGGCGCAGTGGGTGCAGGAAAGGCAAGCGGCATGCAGCGCTCCAACGAAGGGGTTAACTCGCCCTTCCTGACAGATTCGCCCCGCGTTTACGATTCAGCCTCCGCCCTTGCCCTTGAATTGCCCGCAATCGGCTGTGCACAACAGGCGCGATGACCACCGAGGAGACAATCAACGCAGGGCTAGCGGCCCTGAGAGCCGGGGACGACGCGCGCGCCGAGACGGTGCTCAGCGCTTTAGCGGCCAACGGTCACGTCGAGGCTCTCTCTCTCCGCGGGCTCGCGCGCGCCGGGCTTGGGTCTGATCTGGCGCTCCAAGACCTTCGCCGCGCAACGGAATTGGAGCCGGGTGAGCCGCGATGGTGGATCCACTTGGGGCTCGGCGGGATGAAACTGTCCGTGTGGGGCGAAGCGGCCCATGCTTTCTCCCAAGCAATCGAGCGCGGCCCTTCGTCAGCCCACAAACCACTTCTGTTGCAGCGCGCTGAAGCTGAAGAACGGTCGGGCGACGCGATCGCAGCGCTCCACTCCCGCGAGAGCGCATCAACGCTCGGTCCTATGACGCCTGCAGAGCAATACAAGCTTGGCCTCTCACAAGAAGCCGCCATGCGCTACGGGCCTGCGAAACAAACCTTCGTGGATTTGCTCGCTGAGGCCCCGCAAGTTCCCGAACTGGCCCTCGCCTCCGCCCGCCTTGCCCGCGTGCATGGACAGCGCGAGGAGGCCGAGGCGATCTTGGCGAAGGCGCTGGAGAAGCATCCGCAGCATGTTGAGCTTCTCGCGACACACCTCGAGGTCTCGAAATCCGCTCAGTCTACTGACTTCCTAGAGCGTACAGTGACCGATAGTGCAGCAGGGCGCAGCGAAAAACGACGCGCAGCCTTCGCCCTTGCTGGCCACTACGACCAACATCAGGACCACGAGAAAGCGTGGCACTTCGCAACGTTAGGCAATGCCCTCTACGGCCGCCCTGATGATCCGCTAGCGGAGGAACGCAGACGCGTTGAGGCTGCCACTGCACTGTTTCACCAAGTGGAACAAAATGATAAATCGGACGGCATCACTCCCGTCTACCTGATCGGCCCTCCTCGTTCCGGCGGCACTGTCCTTCAGCGCATCCTCTCCGCACCTGAGGGACATGCCTCCCTCGGCGAACGAGGCGCGCTCCTCTCCTGGTTTTTCAGCCTACGCAACAACGATGTGGACGTTTGGCAGGAACACTCTGCCTCCATCGCACATTCAGACATAGCGGGGATGATGGCCCTAGCTCCGAGTGCGAGCGTCATCACCGACAAGACACCCCACCACGCCCAATGCGCAGGCCTGATCCACAAATTGCATCCGAATGCGCGGTTTATTGATCAGCGAAGGAACTTGTTCGATGTCCTCGTCTCCATCTACCTTCATCCGTTCAAGGAAAGTTTCCCCTTCGCGACCCGTCCGAAGGACATCGCGGACTACCTCGTTTTTCGTCGGCGCACAGTGCAGAGCTGGATTAACAACGGCGTTCCCATCGACACGATGAGCTATGATGAATTTGCTCAACAACCGGCCAGCGCTGCGGAGGCATTGTTCAGCAACCTCAGCTGGCCATGGCAGGACGAGTACCTCGCCGAATACCGAGGGCCAGCTACAGTCAAGACGTTCAGTATAGAAAGCTCTCGCGAAGCCGTCAGTGCACGCTTTATTGGGCGATCGTCCGCATACCGTAGCTTTTTGAAAGATCTGCCCGACGTATTCCTAGAACTCGCCGATGCTCCGTCCAACGACTAGCTAAGCGGACCGAAGACCTCAGAGATTTTCCGAAGAAGATCATTGGGTTCAAACGGCTTGAGAAGATAGTTGTTCATCTTCAGCGCGACACCTTCTTCAAGGATCTGGCGCGTCGCCTTACCCGTGATCAGGATGAAACCTACTTTTTGGGTCTTCGGGTTCTGCCGCAGAGAATAAAGTAAATCGATGCCCGTCATCTTCGGCATGTTGTAGTCGGAGATCACCAAATGCGCGGGGTCCTCACGCATCTTTTGAAGCGCCTCGCGACCATCCTCCGCATACCGTATGTTCGCAATTCCCACCGACGCAAGCGTCTGGGTGATCAGCCCGCGACTGATCGACATATCGTCGACAACCAGGACTTTGAGCACCTTAACCAGCGACATCGCGCAACTCTCTCCCTCAGGGGTTCCCACACCTTCGGAGTACCATACCTCATGTCAGTTAACTGAGCACTGCATAGAATGATCAGTGTGGTAACTGATCTGTTGATGTTCTCGGTCAAAGGCGACGGTATGTGGTCAACCCTGCAGGCTCGAACAGCTCTCGCGCCTTGCCATGCACCCTTTCTGAGTGACCGATGAAGAGGTAACCACCAGGATTGAGCAAATCCGCGAACCGCTGCCACAGCACAGCTTTTGTGGGTTCATCGAAGTAGATCACAACGTTACGGCACATGATCACATCAAACCGCTGCGCCATCGGCCAGGGTTGCATCAGATTCAGTGTACGGAACGATATCAATGCTCTTAGGTCATCGCCAACCACAAATCGATCGGAATGTGGGCCCCACCCAGCCTCAAAGTAACGCTGCAAAAGGCGCGGCTCGACCGGCGCTACGATGTCTCGCTCGTATGCGCCCTTGGTCGCCCGCTGAATAACGTTGGAATCGATGTCCGTGGCGAGTATCTTGACGTCTTGATCGGCGAGCTCCGGCGCCGTATCCAAAAGCGCGATCGCGAGCGAGTACGGTTCCTCTCCTGTCGAGCACCCTGCAGACCAAATCCGATATCGTCCGCCTACCGCAGTACGTTTCAGCGCCGCCGGAATACAGTTTTTCTTGAAGATCTCAAAATGGTGCGGTTCACGGAAGAAATGCGTCAGATTTGTAGTGAGTGCATTGATCAAATTGCTGCGCTCTTCGCGCCCCGACCGGCTTTGGACATGCAGAATATAATCTGCAAACGTCTCAATGGATAACGCCCTCAGTCGCCGCGCAAGCCTTGAATAAACGAGGTTTTTCTTCGTATCAGGCAAAAAAATGCCCGCATCATCGTAGATCAAACCTTTGATCTGACGGAAGTCTTCATCCGTATAGAGAAACTCCGGATTACGATGAACTGCTACGGACACGAGAGCCGTTTCCTCAGGCGACATTCGCCATTTGTTGCGGCAGAATCTGCTTGAGGTCGATGAACCGGATCATCTGCTCTTCACGAGCAACGACGCTCTTGATGAACGTGCGAGCCTGCTCGGACCCAACATTAGGCGTAGGCTGAAGATCATCGGCAGCGATCGTCATGATGTCGGAAACAGCGTCGACCAACAGACCAAAGAGCTGACCCTCCATCTGCGCGACGATGATCACGTTACGCTCTGACGGCTCTGTCATCGCAAACCCCAGACGGTTGGCAAGATCGATGATCGGAAGCACCGCACCACGTAGGTTGATCACTCCGCGTACATACGATGGCGCATGAGGAAGCCGCGTTGCCGGGGTCCATCCGCGAATCTCGCGAACCGACATGATGTCGACGCAGTACTCGTCCTCATGCACGCGGAAGGCAATGACTTCCGTCAGTTTATGAGCGTTTTGCGCAGCGTTGTCAGACACTTGAACGTACCTCCTAAGCTGCCTGAACGCCGAAACCGGCGGCCAGACTGGATTGATCAGTTGTCAGATCATTGACATCGAGAATGAGGGCGATTTGGCCATCACCCAGAATCGTCGCGGCGGATACACCTTCGATCCGACCGTAATTTTCCTGGAGACCTTTGATCACGACCTGACGTTGGTCCACAATCTCGTCGACTGCAAAGGCAAAGCTTGAGCCACTGTCGTTTTCAACAAGCAGCATCACCTGAGTTGCAAAATCATCGACCGCTTCTCGGTAGCCAAGCGCCTTGCCGACATCGAGGATCGGGACAAACTGACCACGCACAAAGATCACTTGATCTCCACCGATTCCCTGAATATCCTCAGGCTCGGGACGAAGGCTTTCAGCGACAACACTCAACGGCAGCACAACCGTTTGGCCCGCGACCTTGATCACCATCCCGTCCAACACAGCCAGAGTCAGAGGCAGTGAAATGGTGAACACGGTACCTTTACCGGGACGCGAACTGATATTAATCCGCCCACCGAGCGAAGTGATCTCACGCTTCACAACGTCCATACCCACGCCGCGGCCTGAAACCTGGCTGATCGAGGCGGCGGTAGAAAATCCAGGCGCGAAAAGGAGTTGGTCGATTTCGGAGTCGGAGAGCTGGGCGTCTTCAGCAACAATGCCCTTCTCGATTGCCTTGCGCAGAACGGCTTCTCGGTTGACGCCACCACCGTCGTCTTCGACGGTCATCACAACGCGACCTGACTGGTGGTCCGCAGACAGACGGATCGAACCAACCTCATCTTTACCCGCCTTAACGCGGTCCTCTGGGGACTCGATGCCGTGATCAACGGCATTGCGGATCATATGGGTGAGCGGCTCGGCCAGGCGCTCGATCACTGTCTTATCGACTTCAGTATGCTCACCATCAGTGATGAGACGAACTTTCTTCTCACAAGAGTTGGCCGTTGAACGAGCAATCTGCCCCATCCGCATAAAGATGGATCGAACAGGCTCCGCACGGATAGCCATCACCGACTCTTGGAGCTCCCGCGTTAATTGACGAAACTCGTCGAGCCCGGAGAGAATTGCTTGATCCTCCGTACCCGAATGATGGTCCTCGACAGCTTGGCTCAGCATAGACTGGCTGATCACGAGTTCGGAGACCAGGTTGATCAATCGATCGACGCGGGTCAGTTCAACGCGCACCACCGGCTTTGGTTGACCAGTCCGAGGTGCAGATGCGCTGCTGGGCGATTGCTCCTCCTCACCTTTTTTCTCTGGCTCAGGCAGGTTCACCTCAGCCATTGCTTCTGCAGCAGGCGCATCAATAGGCTCTGGAGGCTCGAGAGCTGATCCGTCGATCATTTGCGCTTGCTCTGGTTCAGCAGTATCCGGAGCTTCTAAATCTCCAGCCTCTGCCTCAAAGTCTATAAAGGGACTATCCTCGGCGTCCACTCCTTGTGAGACTTCGCTGACGAGAGGCGCCGTATGGCCGATAGACAACTCGCAGTCGTCGGCCACAAAGTCGAAGATATCATCGACATCTGCTCGGTTGACTGATGAAGGGAGTGATACCTGCCACTCAAAATAAGGCGCGGTCGGATCAAGCTCGTCGAACGATACGATACGAGAGCTATCGAGCAGGACTTCGGCTGCACCAAGTTCCCTCAACTCGCGGATAAAGGGACCTGCGTCATTCCCCCGGGCGAAGAACTCCGCTTTCGGAGCAAAGGCAACCATCAAGTCGCCTTCTTCTTCCGTTTCACCTGACTCAAATTGAGCCAAGATCGCCAACGGATCAGCGGCCGGCTCCTCGGCTTCGACAGTCGGGAGACCTAGATCCGCTGCAAGAGAGACAGGCTTGAAAATCTCATCCGGATCAATCTCTTCCTCTTCCGGGCAGACCGCCTCAAATGCAGAGGCTACGGTCTCAATCTCTGCTTCGTCGGCAGGCGGCCCGCCATTCTCAGCTGCGATCAGTGCACTGAGAAGGTCCTTACCGCGCAAAAACAACGTACACAGATCTGGTGAGAGCTCGAGAGTACCCGAACGAACATGGTCCATCGCCGTTTCGAAAACATGCGCAGATTCCGTAATGGCGGTCATGCCGAACGCGCCGGCACCGCCTTTGATCGAATGCACTGCTCGGAAGGCAGAGTTCACGCATTCAGTGTCATCAGACCCTGCCTCTAGCGCGAGCAGGTCCGTTTCGAGCTTCTCTAGAAGCTCGTCACATTCCAGGAAAAAAGTCTCCCGAAGCTCTGCAAGAGGATCTGACATCGTCCGCCTACGCCGCGAGTCGCTTCACAGCTGAGATCAAGCGCTCATCGTGAAACGGCTTTGCCATCCAACCACTTGCGCCGAGCGACCGAGCCTGACTTTTCAGCTCGGGTGCCGTTTCAGACGAGATCACGAGGATGGGCGTCATGTTGTAGCGATCATCAGAACGCACACCGCGAATAAAGCCAAGCCCATCGAGGATCGGCATGTTCATGTCCGTGGTGATCACGTCTGGCTGGACTTCAGAGAGGCGGCGCAGGCCATGCTGTCCGTCCTCAGCGAGATAGACATCGAAGCCCGCGTCTTTCAACACATGCTCGATCATTGTACGGACAGTCAGGCTGTCCTCAACTGCAAGAACCTTAAGCGTCATTCGTCTCGCTCCATTCGCTTTGAACGCCCATCAGAGCAACATCCAATCCGACCAATTCAGCGCTTTCGACAAATGCTGCAGAAGGTTCGACAACCTCGAAGCTTACGCCTTCGTCGTTCCATGTTTTCGCTGCTGAAACAATGATTTGCATGCATAGGATGCCGAGCTGTTCAACGCCCGATGCGTTGAGCGCAACCATTGAACCTCGATGCTCCTTGAGCTGAGCATAGAGTTCGACAGCCGCTTTAGAAGCAAGCTTCGGCGCCAGCGTCAGCTGACAATATTCTGCTTCTGCGGCGCCCACGTCGCGATAGCCCTCTTGCCCTTTTGCGGTCTCGCCTCTCTTCGATGCGGAGACCTATTGATGCTCACCACCTGCATAGCAAATTGCCGTTGCCGCAGGCTTAACTCTAAGATGAAACTGGTGGTGCTTCGACTTGCGTGATCTGGCACTGACCCGTCGACGGTAAGAAACGAACCCGCCGAGCATTTGTACCGCCTACGTCTTTTTGGACGATTTGGATGCCTTCTGAGCGCAACCAAGCAACAGCGTAATCGGTGTTCTCTGTGCCGATAGGACGCATACTGCTTAAAAGATCTGCACCGCCGGCAACAATCGCACGCATGTTGCTTTTGTTACAACCAACCGCACACAGATTTTGTCTCAGGAGCGGGAGCGAGATTTCTCCGTAGCGGGTATCTGTTCCCCGCGGCGTTGGACCAGTTGCGAGAAGAAAGTGATTGATCCCGCCTTTTCCGATTGTTGGGTCCCACATGCAAACCGCGATGCAGCTTCCGAGCAGCGTCGAATAGACAACAGCAGGATCGCCACTCCACGCAACGCCGCCCACGCCGATCAGCGTCGGCGCGCGCGCAGGGCGCTGCGCATACGCGACCATCTGGGTCATGACGCCTGTTGAATTTGGGCTGCAGCGCAAGCACCAAGCAGCGCATCTGCGATCTTCGGCAGCGGAAGAGTTTTGTCGACGGCCTGCATTTCAACGGCCATGCGAGGCATTCCGTAAACGACACTTGTGGCTTCGTCCTGGGCAATCGTGAGACCGCCGGCGTTGCGGATCGCCAGCAAGCCCTTCGCTCCGTCGCGACCCATCCCGGTCAACAGTCCGCCCACTGCACGTTTTCCAAAGCCCTCAGCCGCCGACTCGAAAAGGACATCGACGGATGGCCGAAAACCGTTCACTGGAGGGCCGTCTTCAGCCATGCAGACCATCGGGTCTTTCCGGCCAAGACGCAGATGTTGTCCTGCCCCCGCTACGATGATTTTGCCAATCTCGAGCCGCTCACCGCCTCTGCCGACCACGACATTAGCCGCACACGAACCATTCAGTCGCTGAGCGAAAAGAGGGAGGAATTTCTGAGGCATATGTTGAACGATGACCACAGGCGGACAACGTTCAGGGAAGTTGCGAAGAACAGAAATCAGCGCATCGACACCACCAGTGGATGCACCGAGAAAGATCGCCTTGCGCGGATCAAAAGAGGATTGATCGACGTTCGGTTCAGGCGCCTGCGGGCTCGTGCCACCTTCGGCAGCGGCCTGCTTCACCTTCTGCGGGAGGTCTTTGAAGAGCGAGGTTCCTGCAACGCCAGCCGGCTTGAACAGGCAGTGCGCTGCGCCCAGCTCGAGTGCAGCGATCTCAATTTGCTCAGCATGCTCTGTTTTGGATGTCACCACGACCACAGGCAGCGGACGTAGACGCATCAGCTTGCCTAAGAACGTCAGCCCATCCATGCCGGGCATCTCGATGTCGAGCGTCACGACGTCGGGATCAAGCGTCTTGATCGCCTCGCGCGCGCCGTACGCATCGCCTGCAAACCCGACCACTTCCAGGTCAGCATCACGTTCAAGCGCATGCCCCATGAGACCGCGCATCGTAGCGCTGTCGTCAATGATCAGAACACGAATAGGTTTTTTGCGAGCCACACCGGACAACGACCTGCTCCTCCCATGGCCACACGAGGCGCCTCACCGCCCCACGCTGACGCGTGCGGTGAGACTGTGCGGCGAAAGCCTTAAAACTCTTCCCAGTTTTCATCTTGATTTTCGAGCTTTTCAGCCGCTCCGCCGACACCGGCAAAAAAAGCTTGCGCCGCGTCGCGCTGCTGCCGGACAGGCGGTTCGTCGATCTCTGGCTCAATATCGCCTGGGCTGAAGAACTCGTCGCTCTCCGCACCGAGCGGTTCTGACTCACCTGTCTCAAAGTGCGCCACGCGATCAATCAGCATACCCGATGCTTTGGCGAGTGAGTGACTCGACGCCGTGGACTGCTCGACCATCGATGCGTTCTGCTGCGTCACCTGATCCATCTTGTTCATCGCTGCATTGACTTCAGCGAGACTGACAGATTGCTCCTGCGCTGACGCGGCGATCTCGGACACCAGTGCACTGACGTTTTCAACACGGGTCACGATATCCCCGAGCGCTGACCCTGCTTTATCGACAAGTTCCACACCACGGCTCACTTGTTCAGAGCTGGTTGAGATTAGTGTTTTGATTTCTTTCGCTGCCTCTGAGGAGCGTTGCGCCAGTGCACGGACCTCTTGGGCGACCACAGCGAAGCCGCGTCCTGCATCGCCTGCTCGTGCAGCTTCAACGCCAGCGTTCAGTGCAAGGAGGTTTGTTTGGAACGCGATGTCATCAATCACGCCGATGATTTGGCTGATCTGAGTTGACGAGCGTTCGATTTCATCCATCGCTTCGACAGCATTGCCAACGACATCACCAGAGACTTTCGCCTCGTCGCGGGTTTCGGAGGCGACCCGATTGACTTCGGTGGCGCCCTCAGCAGTCTGACGAACTGTGACTGTGATTTCGTCGAGCGCTGCCGCTGTTTCTTCAAGCGTAGCAGCTTGATTTTCCGTACGTTTCGAGAGGTCATCAGCGGCTTGACTGATCTCGCTCGCACCCGTTTTGATGCCCTTCGCAGTCGACTTGATGGACCCGATCACGTCGCGCACACGCTCAATGGCCACGTTGAAGTCGGCCCGCAGTTGCTCGTACTCAGCCGGGAATTGGTCCTCCAGCTGGAACGTCAGTACGCCATCGGAAAGACGGTTCAGTGCCAGGGCAAGGCGCTCAACAACAGAGCTCTGGTCATCCGAAGCCTTCTGACGCGCGCTATCCGCAGCTTGCAGAGCCGTCACAGCGTCGTTGAAGTCGTAGCGAAGCTGCATGTAGTCCACGGGGAAGTGGTCTGTGAGCTGAACAGTGTAGTCTCCATCAGCGAGCTGCTTGAGACCACTTGCGAGCTGCTCAACAACAGTCGACTGGACAGCTTGTTGTTGAGATCGCTCTTCGACTTCTGCAAGCCGCTGCGTCTCTTCTTCCGTGGCGTCCACAGCGGCTTTGAACACGCGGATAACCTCACCGGAATCATCTCGAATGGGCGTGTACGAAGCACGTAGATAAACATGTTCGCCAGCTTTCGTGACCCGCTTCATCGCGCGGCCGGTGACGATTTCTCCACGGTTCAGGCGGCTCCAAAGGTCAGCATACTCTTCATCAGTCGTCGACGAGAAGTCGACAAACATGCGGTGGTGCTTTCCGATGATCTCTTCCTCTGCATACCCCATAGTAGCCAGGAAGTTGTCATTGGCCTTGATAATGGTTCCGTCGGGACGGAAGTGAATGAGCGCCTGTGTCTCACTGAACGAGCGACCAAGCATAGCGCTGATCAGCTGCTCTGAAACTTCAGCCCACTGAATGGCTGCCGCAGTTTGGGTGCCCGTCTCGTCGTATACCCGTGTGATGGTGGCGCTGAACTTCAGATCACCACGGGTGAAAACCGTCTCGCTTGTTTGATCTTCACCGTTGAAACCGCTGGCCAAAAGCGAGTCGGCTTCGTCGATGAACGAGGCAATCGTTGCACCTTCGAGCTGTCTTGCATCAACGTTGCTGAATTGCTCAGCATACTCAGCAAAGAATGCCTCGGCCGCGCCGTTGGCAAGCATCACTTCGCCAGCACGGTCCACGATGATGGTTGCAGAAGGTTGCTGAACGAATGCCTGCGCAGCCACGCTGGCCGAACCGTTTGCCGCTGTCGTTTCGGCGGGAACGCCGCAGAAGAGCACAGCTTCGAGTCGGCCATCTGTGCCAGAAACAGGCGTGTACGAACCATGGAGATGATGCTCCGCTCCAGCAGAGGTTGAGAGCTGGAATGTGCCTGACTTACCGTTGCCCGCAACAGCGGACGCGAAGGCTTGCGAAGCTTCGGCGCTGTCGTCCGTGCCCTGCCCATGGCGCCATGTCGCCGGAGCTTCGGTGGCCCAGCCCATAATGCTCTGTGCCTGCGCGTTGCTGGCAACAACGGCACCCTCGAGATCGAACCAGATCATCGCCTGGGTTGAACCGACTGAATCAACGGTCCTTTTGTGATCGCGAGCGTCGGCTACGATGCCGGTAACGTCAGCACCAACGAAGATCGTTTGTGTACGCTCTTCGGTCCGACCCTGCTGCTCGGTGAAGCTGCCTTTGATCCAGATTGTCGTGCCGCCTCGTCCAGTCCAAGCAAAGCAACCGGTACGATGATCGTCAGCTGCGGTCTTTGACCACGGCGTTTGACCTTCTTGAGACTGACAAGTTTCGCCGATGGACTGACCGACCAAGCCGTCTTTGTCCTGACCAACAGCCGCGGCGAAGGCGTCGCTCACACGCTCAATGGTGCCGTCAGCGGCGATGCTTACGACACAGGCCTCTGCATCGACAGCATCCAACACCGTACGTTTTGCCGATGCTTCGGTGACATCCGTGACGCTCACAAGCTGAGCCCGCGGCGTATCAGAATCGGCCTCAATCGTCTGTACAGAGACGGTAAACACTTGTTCGTCGCAAGTGACCGTTTCTTCGCTGGACGAAAAGGCCACGATGCCTTCACCTGCCGCGAAGGCAGGCCATTGGGCGGCTGCACCAGGATTGGCATCCATCAGTGCACGAAGAGCAGCGTTGACCGATTGTACACGGCCACCGTCGTCGATGACAGCCATCGGCTGCGGCGCGTTCTCGATGGTGGCTTTGCCAAGAGCCGCGCTGTCAACAGCCTTACGCTCGTCTGAAGCGTCGCGGAGGACCACGACCGTGCTTTCAGCGCTGGTCGCGACATTCCCGCTGACCCAGCCGCCAACCGTCGTACGCAAGAATGAGAACGATCCGCCGACCGAAGCACTCGCCCAGCCCGCACGGTCTTCGAACAATGATGTGACGTCGGCGCCGATGACGGTGTCCTCAGTGGTGCCGAACAGCTCAACCGCCATCGCGTTGGCTTCGCGGACGATGCCATCTGCATCGATGACCATCTGCGCACAGGCCGCGTCGAGGGCTTCGATGTTCCCGGCCTGGCGCGAGAGGGCCTCGTCGAGTTCTTCGAGGCGTTCGTTCTGGCGCTCAGCGGCACTCCGCTCCTGCGCAAGGCGCGCATTGATGGCGTCGCTCAGGGCATAGGCGCCGGCCTCAAGAGTGTCCCCTTCACCGCGAGCGAGGCGCTTCGCATCCTCGAGCAGAGCCATGCTCTCCTGCTTCGCCGCGGTCAGTTGACGCAGCACGCCGAAGCAAGCGCCGACAGCGACCAAGGCACAGAACGACGCCAAGCCAGCGAGCCAAGGGCCGCCAAAGAACGCAGAAGCACCCGCCGCAACCGCAGCAATACCGCCACAAACCAGCGCCGCCATGGGCGCGCCGCTCCCAAGTTTTGGATCCGTCACCTTCAGTCTCTCCAGCCCTCAATCACGCCTTATGGCGGAGGACGGCTAAAAATCCCGTTATCTGAGAACGCAAATTCGAAGGGGCGGCCGGGGTGATCCGATCGCCAGCAGGGCTTTATCTGCTCCACCATCCGCCCTATCTAGAGAGCATGGACGGTGAAACGAACAACGGCCCTATCACCATGACTGATCGCGCAGCCCGCCGGGTTGCTGAGGTTTTGGACGGTGAGCCTGCTGGATCCAAGCTCCGCGTTGCGGTGCTGGGCGGCGGATGCTCGGGCTTTCAATACAGCTTTGAGATCGTGACTGAACAGGAAGACGACGATCTGGTTCTTGCCCGCGATGGTGCCACGATCCTGATTGACCCGGTGAGCCAGGATTACATGCCCGGCGCGGTGATCGATTTTGCCGACGAGCTGATTGCTGCTGCTTTCAAGATCGACAACCCGCTGGCCAAGTCGGGCTGCGGCTGCGGAACGTCCTTCAGCATCTGACTCTTCGCTTCGCGCCTATCGTCGGTTAAGCCCCGCGAAACTTTTCGATTCGTGAGGCTCCGATGACCGCTATACTCCCCCCTCTTTTCATCCAGATCGGCCTGACCTTCGTGGTCTGCTTCCTGATGGCTGGTTTTCGTGTGATGGAGTCTGTCCGCGATCCCAAGGTATCGACAGCCGTGCAGCAGGGCCGGTCGGATGTTTATGGGCGTACCGCGACGCTGCTCTCGGACAACCTCAAGAACCAGTTTGAGTTCCCAATCTTGTTCTACGCGGCCGTGTTGCTCGCAGTCGCGACGGGTTCTGTTTCGGATCACCTCGTCACCCTCGCCTGGGTTTTTGCTTTGGCGCGGGTTGGTCACGCACTTGTTCATTGTACGTTGAATATTGTGGCCCTGCGCTTTGTCGTGTTCGGCGTGTCGCTTTTTGCGCTTCTCTTCATGTGGCTCCACCTCTTCCAGACGACGCTTGGGGCTTAGGCGGATGAAAATCGCGACCTGGAACGTCAACTCGATCAAAGCGCGCAAGCCGCGCATTCTTGATTGGTTCGATAGCGCCAAGCCTGATGTCTGCGTGCTGCAGGAAATCAAATGTGTGGACGAGGCGTTCCCCGCGGGTGACTTTGAAGAACGCGGGTACAATGTGTTCGTGCACGGACAAAAGACGTACAATGGCGTCGCCCTCCTCTCCAAACACCCCGTCGAGGACGTCATCAAAGGTGTACCTGGCTTTGAGGATGAGCAGGCACGCTATATTGAAGGCACCGTGATCCCTGATGAGGGATTCGCGATCCGCGTTGGCGGCCTCTATATGCCCAACGGCAACCCCGCGCCGGGTCCGAAGTATGAATACAAGCTCGCCTTCATGGAGGCGCTGACAGCGCATATGAAGGATCGTCTGCAGGCGGAGGAAGCGTTCCTTGTCGCAGGCGACTACAACATCATACCCGATGCGTCAGGCGTCTATGATCCGATCGGGTGGAAAGGCGACGCCCTCTTCCGGCCAGAAAGCCGGGCTGCGTTCCACCGTATGCTGAACTTAGGTCTGACCAACGCTGTCCCGACCCTCATGGCGGACCCCTACTACACCTTCTGGGACTACCAAGGCGGCGCGTGGAAGAAGAACAACGGCCTCTGCATCGACCACCTGCTCCTTTCGCCTGAGGCTGCCGACAGGCTCGATGAAGTCTGCGTCGAGATGGACGTCCGCGACCCCGAAATCGGCGACGGCTCCACCAAACCCTCCGACCACGTCCCCGTCTGGGCCAGCTTCACCACCTGATCCGATAGCGAAAATGCTCCCTCGACCGGTGGGGCAGTTCTCATTACGTTCCGCGTTTGCTTGAGGAGCCGCCGATGGAATGGTCACCGCAACAGGATGATGCGCTGAAGGCCACGGCGAAGTGGCTGAAGGATCGCGACAGCCAGGTGTTCCGCCTCTTCGGATACGCAGGCACCGGCAAGACGACCCTGGCGAAAGAGATTGCCCAGCATGTGGATGGCGACGTGGTGTTCGGCGCGTTCACTGGCAAGGCTGCCCACGTCCTGCGCCAGAAAGGGTGCGAGGGCGCGAGCACCATCCACTCCCTCATCTACCGCCCGGCTGTGTCCGAAGACGAGGACCCGGGCGAGAACCCGATGTTCACGATCCGCCGCGATGCGCCGGCGGGCGATGCGTCGATGATCATCATCGACGAATGCTCGATGGTGGATGAGGAGCTTGGGCGCGACCTGCTCTCCTTCGGTGCGCCGGTCCTGGTGCTGGGTGACCCTGCGCAGCTGCCCCCGGTATCGGGTGGCGGCTATTTCACGGACGCTGAGCCTGACATCATGCTGACCGAAGTTCATCGGCAGGCGGAGGAAAGTGCCATCGTGCGCCTCTCCATGCAGATCCGCAATGGCGGTCTGCCGGATTACGGCGACTATGACGATGCCCGGGTTATCTCGAAAGGCGATGTTGATCCAGACAATGTTCTGTCTGCGGACCAAGTCCTGGTTGGCACCAACAGGACGCGCCAGCGCTACAACGGACGCCTGCGCGAGCACCAGGACTTTGATGGAGATGAGCCTTGCGTGGGTGAGCGCCTCGTCTGCCTACGGAACAACAAGAGCAAGGGTCTGCTCAACGGTTCTATGTGGACAGTCGCTCAGCGGAACGGACGCAAGCGCGGAATGATCCGCCTCGACCTCTACCCTGAAGATGGCGGACGCAAGGCGCGTGTCTCGGTGCTGCCCGAATTTTTCACGGGAGACGCCGCGAATCTGCCCTGGCCAAAGCGGCGGAACTCGGACGAGTTTGACTTCGGCTACGCCCTGACGGTGCACAAAGCGCAGGGCTCGCAGTGGGATGACGTGATGCTGTTCGACGAAAGCTACGCTTTCCGAGAGCACCGCACGGCATGGCTCTACACCGGCGTCACGCGCGCCGCGCAGAGCCTGACCATCGTGCGTTAGTCGTTGAAGTACTTCTCAGGCAGATCCATCGTGAACTGATCAACAAAGCCTGCGGGGTGTTGGAACACAGTGCTCGGCGTTGTGCCCACGTGGCTGACCTCATGGCCCAGTGATACCGACTGAGCGATACCCCCGCCGTTGCGGAAGTCGTTGTAGCGAGAGAGCGCATTCTCCCACACGCCGATATGCACGTCGAAATTTCCGCGCGGCATGCCGAAGTCGGCAATCAAGTAGTGGAACACCACAACACGATCGCCGAGCAGGACAGCTTTCGGAATCGTGCCTTGCTGGTTGAAGCGATTGATCGAAGCCACGGTCGCGCTGCCGGTCGGGAAGAGGCCCTGGATGCTCACACCGCGGCATCGACCATCGGTTGGAGCACAGGCGGTCGGGCCCATAATAAAGCGCGAACCGCTCGGCATGACCACGCCGACCATGCGGTTTGCGCCGCTGCCGAGAATTTCGGTCTGGCCGCCCATCTCCTGAAGGAGCGGAACGAGGATTTCGATGTTAAATCCTGGAACCACCCCGGTTGGGTTCTGGAGGCGCTGCGCCTGCGCCGCGCCAAAACTCAGCCCAACGAATGCGACCAAACACAGAAGCTTGCGTGCGATACCCACCAAAAAACCCTCCCGTTTTCGAGACGGGAGGGTGCGCGATCTTAAAACATTAAGCAAGTCGCGGGTGGCGGCGCTTACTCAGCCGCTTTGGCGAATTCGGTCTCGATGGTGATGGTCACCTCAGAGCCGATGCCGAACTGGACCCACGAGTCCGAGCCCCACTGGGTCCGGTCGATGGTGGTCGAGCCGGAGAAGCCCATCTTCGGCGTGCCGCGGCTTTCAGCTGCTTTGATCAGCGTGACGTCCATCGTCACTGGGCCGGTGTTGCCGTTGAAGCTCAGCTCACCCTCGATCACGCCGGTGGTGTCGGACTTCTTCTTCAGCTTCTTGGAGACAAACGTGATCACCGGCTGGGTGTCTGCGCCGAGAGCGTTCTTGGCGACATCCTCTTGGAAGTTGGCGTTGCCAGCGTGACTGACCGCTGCCGGAACGTCGACGGAGTTGGCGTCGATCGAGACCGAAAGCTTGCTGCGCGTCGGGCGATTGGCGTTCCACTCGAGCGTGCCTTCGACCTCATCGAAGGTGCCGCGGTACATGGAGAAACCGCCGTGGCTAACGGCCCAGACCACCGTCGTGTGGGTCGAGTCGAGGGTGTAGGTGCCGCTGGGCACATCTTGCGCCTGAGCTGCGGAGAAAACGAAAGCAGCGCTGAGCGCCGTTGAAACCAGAGCCTTCATGAGAACCTCTTTGCTTGTCCAAATGACGGAAGGAAAATCGCGTCTTCCGCCAAGAATACAAGTCAAAGAACCGCCATCTTAGCGGAAAGCTGTCGTGCGCACGCAGGCGTGATCACTTTTTGCGATCGCGTCGATCTTCGCCTGGAACGCCGTCGACAGCAGGTTCCGGACGCTCTCATCGATATCGAGCATGCTCCGGAGCGGTAGGCTCCGACGCTCCGGCGTCATCTGCAGGGGCTTCAGGTCAGGGTGGAGGCCATCGAGGCAAGCGCCATCCCAAAACGTCAGCTGGCAGCGGTCGTGAAGGAAAACGAGCGAGACCACGCGCTCATGAAACGACCATGTGGGCGAGCCCAGGGTGATCGAGAGCTCCGCAAACGGCGCGACGTCGGCGATCTCACGCTGGATTGTGCGCGCGATCTCCCATGCGCGGCCTTCAAGGGGCGGGAGCGAGGGGGCACGATTCCACATGGGAGCCGCGCTGCAAGGTGAATGCCAGGTTAACGCACCACGTGGAGCGGCAATGCCACTGCAGCGGCCACGATGGCGCGGAGTTCATCGTCCACCTCAGCCACCGAACGCACCTTCACATGGCGCAAGTCTTTGCCCGTGCCCTCGATGCGACCCGGAAATTGCTGCGCGAGCGTGGAACCTTGCCAGAGCTGCAGGTTACAACGGTCCGTATGCGCTATGATGGACGCCACGCGATCCTTGGGACCCTTCAACCAGCAGGGAAAGCCCCATGCGAGCTTAACCTCCGCCTCTGGCATCGCTTCGTCGAGAACCGTTCGGAGGGCGTCAGCAATCGCGCGAAGGGCGCCCTCTTGCTTCTCAAAATACGCATCAACGCCAGACATCGGATCACCTAGAAAAAAGGCGGACCGGAGCCCGCCTTCTTATTCGTCAGTCTACGCCGCTTGGCTGTAGAGCTTGGCTTTCTTCTCCGCCATTTCGCGGAACTTCGCAGGCGGCGAGAATTTCGAGCCGTGCTTTTGCGCGAGGCGCTCCGCGGTACGGACGAACTCATCAACACCGATTGTGTCGATGTGGCTCATCGGGCCACCGGTCCAAGGCGCAAAGCCCCAGCCGAAGATCGCGCCAAGGTCAGCAGACTGAGGATCGTGCACCACGTCCTGCGCATACATGTTCGCAGCCGCGACAAGCTGGATGTAGAGAAGACGCTCCTTCACCTCATCCGCCGTAGGCTGATCGTCGAGCGGCTTGAAGTGCTCCTTCAGGCCAGGCCAGAAGTGCTTTTTGCCGCCTTCAGGATACTCGTAGAAGCCCTTGCCGACCTTCTTACCCTTACGGCCCAGGTCCTCGACGAACAGCTTGAGGAGGTCCTCGACGCCGGTCGGTTGATAGGCATCGCCCTCACCCTCCATTGTTGATTTTGCGATCGACCAGCCAAGCTCCTGGCTCGTCTCGTCCATCAGCGCGAGGGGGCCAACGGGCATGCCCATGTGCACAGCGCAATTGTCGATGAGCGCGGGGTTGATGCCCTCTTGCACCATCAGCGCCGCCTCGTTGAGGTACGGCATGACGACGGAGTTGGCGTAGAAGCCGCGGGTGTCAGACACGACAATCGGTGTCTTCTTGATCTTGCCGACATAGTCGAGCGCGACCGCCAGCGCCTTGTCGCCGCAGCCCTCAGGCGTGATGATCTCAACCAGCGGCATCTTGTCGACTGGCGAGAAGAAGTGGATGCCGATGAAATCCTCCGTACGCGTAAAGTTCTGCGCGAGGCTCTTAATCGGGATCGTCGAGGTGTTCGATGCGAAGATGACGTCCTTACGGATCACCGCTTCAACACGCTCGGTGATGTCCTTTTTCACCGCGGGGTCTTCGAAGACCGCCTCGATGATCAGGTCCACGTCTTTCAGGTCATTAACGTCAGCCGTCGGATGAATAAGGCCGAGCATCGCATCGGACTTCTCTTTGGCCAGCTTGCCGCGACCGACAGCCTTCTCGTTCAGCTTGACTGAGTAGCCTTTACCGCGCTCAGCACTCTCCTCATCGCGGTCGAGGAGCACGACGCTCATGCCCGCCTTCGCGGTGACGTAGGCGATGCCTGCGCCCATCATGCCCGCGCCGAGGACGCCGACTTTCTTGATGTCCGAAGCCGGAACACCTTCGGGGCGATCAGCACCCTTCTCTGCCGCACCTTTGTTGATGAACAGCGTACGGATCATGTTCTTCGCTTGCGGCTCCATCAGGCACTGAACGAAGTACTTGCTCTCAATACGCAGGCCAACGTCGATCGGAACGATCGAGCCTTCGTAGATCGACGAGAGGATGCGCTCGACGGCCGGATAGTTGTGGTTCGTCGTGCCCTGCGCCATGGCGGAAGAGCCAGCGAAGATCGGCACAACTCGGGGGTCCATCGCGCCTGAGCCGCCAGGGATTTTAAAGCCCTTGCGGTCCCACTTGGCCGCGGTTTTCGGGTTCGCCTTGACCCACTCTTTCGCCTTAGTGACAATCTCCGCATGCGGAGCAACCTCGTCGACGATGCCCATGGCTTTCGCCGCATCGGCTTTCATCGGCTTGCCTTGGGTGCAGATCTGCATCGCGTTCTGAACGCCTGCGAGGCGCATGGTCCGCTGGGTACCGCCTGCGCCAGGGATCAGGCCGACCTGCACTTCTGGCTGGCCAAACTGGACCTTTGGGCTGTCCGACGCGACGCGGTAGTGGCACGCGAGCGCAAGTTCCATCCCGCCGCCGAGCGCGAGGCCGTTCACGGCCGCTGCCACCGGCTTGGCATTCGCCTGACCCTTGGTCAGCGCCTTCACATCCTGCCCGCCAGTCTCAAGCTTCCGCAAAGCGAGTTGAAGCCCATAGTTCGCCTCGAACATCTGCTCAGGCGTCGCATCGTCAGGCATCGCGCCGAGCATCGTCAGGTCTGCACCGGCGAGGAAGCCGCTATCCTTGCCCGATGTGATGACCAGCCCCTTCATCGCATCGTCCGCGATGAACGCATCAACAAACGCGCTGAAGTCTCGGATCAGATCCTGGTTCCAGACGTTCATCGACTTGCCAGGCAGGTCGATCGTCATCACGGCAATACCGTCAGCGTCCGTCTCAATTGTGAAAGTGTTGTAGCTCATGGGTGTTTCTCCCGTTTACTCTTTGCCGACCACAGGGCCGGAGGTTTTTTTCGAATAAGCCTCGGTGTCGTCCGACGCGAAGGCGTGGATGATGCCGCGGGTGGAATGGGGAGCGCTGAAATTGCCCTCCGCATCCAGTGTGATGACAGCGCCGTAGCCTTTGGAACCGGCCATGCGGGCAAGGACGTTCTTGGATGCGTCGTCCACGGACAATCCGCCCTCAACGAGGAGGGAGATCGAGTGCGCTGCGCCATGGCGGATGAACCATTCGCCGTGACCGGTTGCCGAGACAGCCGCGCCCTGATTGTCCGCATACGTCCCTGCACCGATGACAGGCACATCGCCTAAGCGACCTGGCACCTTGGCGTCGTAGCCGCCGGTGGAGGTGGCCGCCGCAACGTTGCCGCAACGGTCAAGCGCCACTGCGCCCACCGTACCGTGCTCGTCATCGCCGTGGGCCGCACGGGTGAACCAGCCGTCAGGTGCTTCTTCCGCGCCGAGCTCCCGCACATAGGCCTCGCCGCGGTCGCCGACGACCATGACGTGGCGGGACTTCTCCATCACCAGCCGAGCCGCTTTGATCGGCGATTTGGTATCGATCAGTGAACCGACAGCGCCAGCGTTGAGATCTTCGCCCGACATGATCGAGGCATCATTCTCAACATAGCCCTCCTGGTTGGTGATTGACGCCCGGCCCGCGTTGTAAAGCGCGGAGGCCTCCATCGCCTGGACAGCCATTTCCACGGCGGAGATCGAGTCCATGCCTTCGGCGAGCTTAGCGTTCACCTGGTCAGCGAGGTCACGGATGAACGTCATCTGCTCATCGGTGATGTTCTCGCCATTCATGTACGCACCACCGTGAAGGCCGATGGCATGGTCAGTGGTCACCTCGCACTCCTGCGCGGAGGCTGAACTCAGCCCCGCCACAAGAATGCTAACGGCACCGATGGCCCTCTTCATTCGAACACCTGCGCGGTTGGACCAACCGGATCACGGCCAGCTTCGACGTCGTCACCGTACTTGTTCGTACCTTCATCAGCAGGCTGAATGTTCCAGAAGAGGATCACCAAAATCCCGATGATCGTCAGGATCAGGAGAAGCCACCAACCTGAGCGTCCGACGTCGTGCAAACGACGCACCGCCAGAGCCAAGCTCGGGATCAGGGTCGCAAGCGAGAACACCACGCCGAAGACCTGGGTATCGGAGTCGATACCGAAGACAAAGGCGTCGGCAATACCCAGGGCAAAACCGATCAGGAGGCTCCAAAGGTACCACCACCAGTAAGCACCGCGGGCCGAGCGGCCTTTGAAGTTTGCGTAGTTCTTGAAGAACAGGCTGAACGCCTGAACGAAACTGACTTTACGGTGCTCGTACGAACTCACAGCTGTCTCACTCATGGTTAGACCCGCTCGATGATCGTCGCCGTGCCCATGCCGCCACCGATGCAAAGGGTGGCGAGGGCGGTGGATTTGCCGGTCCGCTCAAGCTCATCCAGCACCGTGCCGAGGATCATCGCACCGGTCGCACCGAGGGGGTGACCCATCGCGATTGCGCCGCCGCAGACGTTGATTTCCGAATGGTCGATATCGAGGGCCTGCATGAAGCGGAGAACAACCGAAGCGAACGCTTCGTTCAGTTCCCAAAGGTCGATGTCGCTCTTGGCCATGCCCGCGCGCTCCATCACCTTCTTCGCGACGAACTCAGGACCGGTCAGCATGATCGTCGGCTCAGAGCCGATGGACGCCATCGCTTTGATCCGTGCACGGGGCTTCATGCCGAACTTCTCGCCCATCTCTTTGTTGCCGATCAGGATCCCTGCAGCGCCATCGACGATGCCCGACGAGTTGCCGGCGGTGTGGATGTGCTCAATTTTCTCAAGCTCAGGGTACTTCTGCAGAGCGACCTTGTTGAAGCCTGGCATCATCTCGCCCATGCCCACAAAGGACGGGTTCAGCGCGCCGAGGGTTTGCATGTCCGTACCCGGACGAATTGTCTCGTCGTGCTTGAGGACTTCAATGCCGATGACATCCTTCACAGGAACAACCGACTTGTTGAAGCGGCCTTCGTCCCAGCTTTGCTTCGCGCGGCGGTGGGATTCGACCGCATACGCATCAGCATCGTCGCGGCTGATGCCGTACTTGGTTGCGATGATGTCTGCGGAGATGCCCTGGGGGACGATGTAGTTTTTGAAGGTCACCGCCGGGTCAGAGACCATGGCGCCGCCGTCCGAACCCATCGGCACACGGCTCATCGCTTCGACACCGCCGCCAATGGCCATGTCGGCCTCACCGGACATGACTTTCGCAGCAGCCATGTTGGTCGCTTCAAGAGCAGAGGCGCAGAAGCGGTTCACCTGCACACCAGCGGTCGTCTGGTCGTAGTCCGCCATCAGAACCGACGTCCGCGCGATGTCCGAGCCTTGCTCGCCCACCGGCGACACGCAGCCGAACACCACGTCGTCGATGTAGCGCGTATCGACCTCGTTCCGATCGCGCAGCGCCTGCAGCACCTGCGCGCCGAGCTGCACCGGTGTGATCTCGTGTAGGGTGCCGTCAGATTTTCCCTTGCCGCGCGGGGTTCGCACAGCATCGTAGATGAAGGCCTCGGTCATGGGGCGTCTCCTGTTTGCATTGTTGCTCGACCCGTTACCGCGGAGCGACCGGCTTGACCAGCGTTGGACAACAGCAAGGTTGAGCCCGCTTAAGACCCTGCTACAGGGGGTGTTCGTCTTCCGGTTTCGGGGGTGTAGCTCAATGGTTAGAGCTGGCGGCTCATAACCGCTAGGTTGGGGGTTCGAGTCCCTCCGCCCCTACCATCTTTAGTGCGCTACCGGCCTTCCGGCCTATTTGAGC
>JBCCTF010000024.1:0-30735 GCA_039198765.1 Pseudomonadota bacterium | reverse complement strand
CGTGGAGGATGAAACTGGGACAGCCGTTGCGTTTGCGGTCGCCGGTCCCTGCTTATTGCCGGTGGATGAGATGCCCGATGGGTCCGGGGAGCTGACCCGTCTCTACGTTCTGCAAGCCCACCAGGGGGCAGGTCTGGGCGTGATGCTGCTCGAGCAAGCGCTGGCTTGGCTGCACGCCAACTTTCGCGAGATCTACCTCAGCGTCTATGCGGACAATCTCGGCGCGCAGCGCCTCTATTCCCGGTACGGGTTCGAGATCATCAAAGAATACAAGGACATGGTCGGCAATCACGCCGATCCTGAGTTCATTATGCACCAGGTGGAACGCAAAACGGGGGCCTAGAGGCCCCCGCTCGCTGTCTGTCATCAAAGACGGGCTGGTATGATTACTCAGCCGCTTTGAACTGATCCGTCTCGGTGCTTTCTCCCATGGCGGTCGTGCTCGACTGGCCGCCGGAGAGGGTTTGGCTGACGAGGTCGAAATAGCCGGTGCCGACCTCGCGCTGGTGGCGCGTCGCTTCGTAGCCGTACTCTTCGATGCCGAATTCTGCCTGCTGGAGCTCTGAGTAAGCCGCCATGCCGCGATCGCGGTAGCCGCGTGCCAGCTCGAACATGCCGTAGTTGAGCTGGTGGAAGCCTGCGAGGGTGACAAACTGGAACTTGTAGCCCATCGCGCCGAGCTCACGCTGGAACTTGGCGATGGTGTCTTTGTCCAGCTTGGCTTCCCAGTTGAACGAAGGCGAGCAGTTGTACGCCATCATTTTACCCGGGAACTCTTTCTGGATGGCCTCAGCGAAGCGCTTGGCGTCTTCGAGGTTCGGGTTGGAGGTCTCCCACCACAGAAGGTCAGCTTTGTTGGCGTACGACAGGCCGCGCGCGATGCAGTGATCGACGCCCGTGCCTTCTTTCAGGCGATAGAAGCCCTCCGGCGTCCGGCCTTGCTCAAAATCGATGAACTCGTGATCGCGCTCGTCGATGTCCGAGGTGATCAGCTTGGCCGATTCAGCGTCGGTCCGCGCTACGAGGACCGTGGAGACGCCTGCGACGTCAGCGGCGAGACGCGCTGCCGACAGGTTGCGCTCGTGCGCTTTGGTCGGGATCAGCACTTTGCCGCCGAGGTGGCCGCATTTTTTCTCAGAAGCCAGCTGGTCTTCGAAGTGCACGCCCGCAGCGCCCGCTTCGATGTAGTTGCGCATGATCTCGTAGCAGTTGAGCGGGCCGCCAAAGCCAGCTTCAGCGTCAGCGACGATCGGCAGGAAGTAGTCGCGCTTCACGTTGCCTTCGGACGCTTCGATTTGGTCAGCGCGGCGCAGCGCGTTGTTGATGCGCTTGGCCAGATCCGGGCCTGCATCGGCCGGGTACAGCGACTGGTCAGGATAGGTCTGGTTTGCGGTGTTGTTGTCGCCAGCAACCTGCCAACCGGAGAGGTAGATCGCCTTCAGGCCAGCTTTTGCCATCTGCACAGCTTGATTGCCGGACAGCGAACCGAGCGCGTTGATGTAAGGTTCCGTGGTGATCAGTTCCCACAGCTTCTCCGCACCACGCTTGGCGAGGGTGTGTTCGATTTGAACCGTGCCGCGCAGACGCTGGACCTCATCAGCGCTGTACGCGCGATCGATACCGTGGAAGCGCCCTTCGGCGGCGGGGACGAGAGTGTTGAAGTCGGTCATGCCGAGCCCTTTGCTTTGATCAGACGCGTCCAGCCGTAGCGGACAGAGACTAACGCCAAGTGTTTTGTGCGCTGCAACTAAACCCGAGTAGCAGGACTGACAAGGTTGTAAACGGGCGCACCTGGGGGACGCGCTTTGACGTTAGTCGTACACCTTACCGAGTGAGCGGATCACAGCACGGCCATACCACTGAAACCGAGAAGCCATACCTACTAGAGTGCACGGTATGGCCACTGACAAAGGTTAATTGGGCAAAGATAAAGGCACCTCAACGATTGAGGCGCCCTGAAACCTAGAAGTCTGATTTATTGAAAGAAACAGCCGGCCATACCGACTGAGGGCTACTCACCCTCGTCGAGGGGAACGCCGTAGAGCTCAAGCCGGTGATCGACGAGCTTGAAACCGTGCTCACGAGCGATCCGCTCCTGCAGTTTCTCGATTTCCTCGTTCATGAACTCGATCACCTCACCGCTTTTCACGTTGATCAGGTGATCGTGGTGATCGTGCGTCGCCTCTTCGTAGCGGGCACGGCCATGGCCGTCTTGGAAGTCGTGGCGCTGGACCACGTCGTATTCTTCGAGGAGGCGCATGGTCCGGTAGACCGTCGCGATGGAGATCCGGTCATCGCGCTCGGACGCTCGGCGGTAGATCTCTTCCACGTCGGGGTGATCGTCGGCCTCCGAAATCACGCGGGTAATGATCCGCCGCTGCTCGGTCATCCGAAGGCCTTTTTCGGCGCAGATTTTCTCAAGGCGATCCATCGTGGTTCTCCGTTAGGTGCCGAGCCCCAAGCGCATCATCAGAGCATCGGAGCCGTCGGTATAATAACGTTCGCGTGTGCCGAAAGCCTCGAATCCAGCCTTTCGATACAGCGCCAGGGCCGCCCTATTGGCCGCGCTGACCTCAAGAAACAAGCGCTTCGCGCCCAGTGCCGCGGCAGCGACCGCCATCGTCGAGAGCATCGCGGCTCCGTCACCCTGCCCCGGGACCGTCGTGCCAATGGTCAGGATTTCGGCCTCATCGCCTAAAACCCGAATGAGTCCAAAGGCTCGCGCCGGCTCGCCGCCGAGAAATCCGTGGTCGAAAACTGCGGAGAGTGATTGCTGCCAGAAGGCTTCGTCCCAGGGTCCGTCCGGAAACACGAGTTCGTGAAGGTTCGCGAGAACAGCCGAATCGTCAGCGGTCGCCGCCCTCACTTTCACAGCGGCTGCTTCGTCGGCGCCTTGGCATCGGGTGCCCTGAGATAGAGCGTCCGCAGCGGACCCGCTTTGCGCCGCTCCGTCAGAGCGAGCAGAGCCTCCACCGAGGGTACCGTCGCGCCGGGATTGTCGCGGCCAAGCGCGGTAAGGCCGGAACCGACCGCAGGCTCAGGCGCGTTATCAAGCCACTGCTCAGCCTCTTCGAGCGAGAGAAGCGCCGCTTCATCCACGGCAACGCCGCCCGCGCCAAAGCGTTGGGCGTAGACCTGGCCACGGCGCGCATCGATCAAGACCGCCGACGGCGTCCCCGCAGTCTCCGCCAAAGCCTCAAGCGTGGTGAAAGGCACCGTGTCGGCGCCCGTTCCCATGGCGAGGCCCTTGGCGAAGGCGACACCAACTCGCTGTCCCATGAACGAACCAGGTCCAATCGTGACACCGATCCGCGTGATGGCCGAAGGCTCCACGCCAGCTTCCTCACATAGGGTAGAAAACGCCGGGGCGATCTTCTCCGCGTGACCGATGCCGATATCATTCGATACCGAAACGACCCTTCCGTCTGAGCACTTGAGACCGAGCGTCAGGGCCGTAAGGCAGGTATCGATCGCCAGCAGGGTCAGAGCAGCGACGCCGCCTCGTCGAAGTCGAGGCGCGGGCTGCGATCAAACACGTCTTCATCCGTGCCGTAGCCGATGTTGCAGATCCAATTGGCCTTCACCGTCGTGCCGCTGAAGAACGCCTCGTTCACGCCCGCCTGATCAAAGCCAGACATCGGCCCACAATCGAGACCCAGCGCCCGCGCCGCGATCATCAAGTACGCACCCTGAAGCGTCGCGTTGCGCATCGCCGTCTCTTCGATCAGCGCTTGATTGCCAGTGAACCAGGACTTGGCGTCCGTGTGCGGGAACAGCCGCGGGAGCTGCTCATAAAATTCAAGGTCGTTGCCGATGATCGCGACGCAAGGCGCGGTCATCGTCTTCTTCACGTTTCCCTCCATCAGGAAGGGCTTCAGCTTCTCTTTGCCCTCTTCGGTGCGGATGAAGATGAAGCGCGCCGGGGAGCAATTGGCGGAGGTCGGGCCCCACTTCATCAGGTCATAGATCGCGCGGATCTGATCATCGGTCACTGGGCGATCGGACCAGGCATTGCGGGTCCGCGCATCGGTGAAAAGCTGGGCAAGGGCGTCGTCGGAGAGGGGGGTGGTTCTGTCCATGCGAGGCCTCCTAGCGGAATTTTCGCAGGCGAGAACCGCGGCGGATCGCAAGACTGCTGTGCAAAGTCGACCAACAGCCCTTGTGGCGCGACGCCCTGTCACTCATCTCGTATCGAATGTCGATAGGAGTGATCCCCATGCGCGCTGCCCGTTTCTCTTTGCTCGCCAGCCTCAGCCTCCTTGCGGTGGCCTGCCAGCAGGCTGAGGAGTCTCCCGCGGAAGTCGCGGAGGTCGCTGGGCCAACTGAGCAAGCGGCTGTCGAAAACGCGCTCCTCCCCGCCGTGGTTTTCACTGGAGAGGAGATCACCCTTACATCGCTCCGTGAACGGATGGAACAACTCGGCATCCCTGCCGTCAGCATCGCGGTGATGCAAGACGGGAACCTCCTTTGGGCCGAAGCTTACGGCGACGGCATGGACCCTGGCACACGCTTCCAGGCGGCATCTATGTCGAAGGTCGTCGCCTCGGTGGGCATCGCCACCATCGCGGCAGAAGTCGGCACGAGCCTCGACGAGGATATATCGTCCGTCCTCGAAGGATTGGACATGGCGCAAGTCAACCCGGAGGGCGTTCCGATAACCCTACGCGCGCTCTTGTCCCACACCAATGGCGCAACGGTTGGCGGCTTCCCTGGCTATAAGGTGGGTACTGACATTCCGTCTACGGTGGAAGTGATCATGGGCATTGGCCCCACGAACACGGACCCCGTGGTCATCAACCCCAACCCTGAAGGCAACTTCCGTTACTCCGGCGGCGGCTTCACCATCGCGCAATTGTGGGCAGAGATCGTCACTGGCGAGCCGTTCGACGTCCTAATGGACCGCTACGTCCTCCGCCCCATCGGTATGGAGGCCAGCACCTTCGCGATGCGCACGCCCGACGAGCTGGACAATGCCGCCAAGGCGCACGTCGTCACGGGGGAACCAATCGAGGGCGGTTGGCACCTCTACCCGGAAATGGCCGCAGCCAGTCTTTGGACGACGCCTACGGATTATCTGAAGTTTGTCCGTGCACTGGACATCGCCCTCGAAGGCGGTGACCGCGGGATCAACCCAGCGGTCGCCAGCGAAGTGGCAACACCGGTATCCGACGGATATGGACTAGGCCTCGGTGTTGATCGCAGTGAGGGTGAACTCATCGTCGGGCACAGCGGCGGCAACGAAGGTTTCCGCTGCCGAATGGGCGGGTTCATCGACCGAGGCGACGCAATCGTGGTCATGACGAATGCATCGCCTGGCAGTGCCCTTGTGGCTGACGTCCTCCGTACATCCCATTCCGTGTACGGATGGCCTGGTCGTGAACCGCGGGAGGTGACCCGTGTCGCCACGTCGGAAGAGGAGCTTCAGGCCCTCACAGGCTCCTTCGCCTTCGAAGGTGAAACCGACCCGCTGTTCGTCATCACCGTCGACGATCAGGATCTAAAAATCGAAGTTAACGACGGCGGCATCTTCCGCTTGGTCAAGATTGGCGAGAACGTCTTTGTCGATCCCGAAGACGCCGAGGACGCGACCTTCGCGGCCGCAGAAGATGGCACCCTCACGGTCAGCACCGGAGGCAACACCTTCGTTCGTCTGTCGGAGTTGGGGGAGTAGCCGCTGGGCTACATCCCCACCGGCTCAACCGCGTTCACTTCAGGGATGTAGTGGCGCAGCAGGTTCTCGATCCCCGCCTTCAGCGTCATGGTCGATGAAGGACAGCCTGCGCAGGCGCCCTTCATCTCAAGGTATACAATGCCGTCGCCGGGCTCATACCGGTGGAAGGTGATGTCGCCGCCATCTTCCGCCACCGCCGGGCGCACGCGCGTGTCGAGGAGCGTCATGATCTGCTCCACCACCTCGCGATCCTCGCCTTTGTAATCCTCAGCCGCGGTGGTTCCCGGCGTCTGCGTCGCCTGGCCGGCGTCCATCACCGGAATGCCCGCCGCCAGGAAATCGGCCAGCGTGCCCAGAACCGCGGGGCGCAAATGGTCCCAATCGGTCGCCGCATCCTTGCTCACGGTCACAAAATCCGCGCCGAGATAGACGGACGTCACCCCCGCCACATCAAACAGTGCCTTGGCCAGCGGCGAGATCCCCGCCGCCTCCTCACTCGGGAAATCCATCCCCAGCTGCCCAGCACCCAGAACATCTTGCCCAGGCAAAAACTTCATCGAAAGCGGGTTCGGCGTGTCTTCAGTACGAATATGCATGGAAGGGAAATGGCGCGCTGGGGCGGCAAGGGCAAGCGGCGAAAGGGTGGATTGAGAAAACAGCGCGCGATAGCCAGATTAAAGCTATGGAACTGTTGCTGATGATGTTGTCCTGCGTGGTTCAAGTGGTCTCTCAGGGTCCACTCGAAGGAGCTGCGGAGCGTGTGGTCGAGCGCTTGCGGCGCCGCACAGTCGACCCCAACCACGAAGTGATTCGCGCCGCTTGCTACGCCCGCTGGAAGACGAACGGTGTCCTATTGCAAGAGGCAGCGCAGGCAATCCGGGATTGGGAGAGCGAGAACGGCCACTATGGCATCCTCAGCACGGGCCGCTGGCACACCGGGATCACCGCTCAACACGCGCTGGATCAGAAGATGTCCAAGGTCCACAAACTGGGCTTGGGCGAGCTGATTGACCTCGACCAGGGCGCAGCAGAAGCCCTAGAGAGCGCCTACGACCAGCTCCTCGCGCAACAGCACGGGACGGTCGAAGAAAGTGAGAAGGCGTTTGCCGAAGCTGCGCTTGACGAGGTGATTACGCTCGGAGGCTGGGACGAAACCCCGCCCGCACTAAGAGAGGCGTTCCTGGATCCAGCGCACGGGTTCGCCGCAGGGTTTGCCGCCACCCTCGGCGAGCTGATCAAGACCGAAGAAAAACGGTGGCAGCGCTTTCAAAAGATCCGAACTTTCATTGCCGAGCGCGAGACCCATGCGAAACTCGACGAGATCAACGCCAAGTTGAGCGATGAGATCCGCGAGCTGCGGGAGGAGTTGAAAGGCCGGGACAAGCTGATCGACCGGTTCCTGGTGCGCATCCTCGACGATGGGGTGCCTGAAGAGAAATGGGCAGAGGCCCTCGACGGCTTGGTGCATCGTTTCCGTGCGCTGATGCAGGAGGCGGATCAGAAGCGGAACCTACCGAGAGAATTGGAGAAAGCGCGGAAGGAAGCCAAAGCCGCGCTCGACGCCGACGATCTCGACGGCGCTGAGTACATCCTGCGTACTATCCGCCTTGAGTGGAAAAAACACATTGCCTCCGAGCAACGACAGATGACGACAAAGTGGGCGGAGGAGCAGTTTCAACTTGCGATCATCATGTCAGAAGAAGCAGTTTATGCCGCTGTCGAAGACCCCGGGCGCGGCGCGGCCCTCTATCTCGAAGCCGCCCATGAAGCCCCACAGAGCCGTTGGCAAGATACGGCCACATGGCGAGAACGCGCTGCCGACCTGTTGGAACAGCGAGGCCAAATCTTCGGCGACCGCGCCGCGCTCGAAACCGCGGTTGCGCTTCTCAAACAGCTCCGCGACGAAACCAACGACGGTCTGGAGCGGGCAAGGTTATCGAACAACCTCGCGATCAACCTCCGCTATCTAGGCGAGCGCGGTGATGACAACGCCCTCAGGCAAGCGGTCGGGGCGTATGAAAGCGCTCTCATCGAATACACCAGAAACAAGCTCTCCCTCCTGTGGGCCATGACACAGAACAACTTGGGCATAACACTTCGGGTGCTGGGCGAGTACGGCGATGACAACGCCCTTAGGCGCGCTGTCGAGGCCTTTGAAAACGCTCTTCTCGAACTCAAACGAGAAAAGCTTCCTCTTCAATGGGCCGTGACACAGAACAACCTCGGAAGCGCCCTAAGGGTGCTAGGAGAACGCGGCGATGACGACGCCCTTAGACGCGCCGTCGAGGCCTATCAGAACGCTCTCCTGGAACACACCAGAGACAAGCACCCCCTCGACTGGGCCATGGCGCAGAACAACCTCGGCAACGCCCTTTCCGTGCTGGGGAAACGCGGCGATGACAAGGCCCTCAGACGCGCTGTCGAAGCTCATGAAGACGCTCTCCTCGAATACACAAGAGACCAGCTCCCCCTCGACTGGGCCATGACGCAGAACAACCTCGGCAACTCACTTAGGTTGCTGGGAGAGCGCGGCGATGACGAGACCCTCGCGCGCGCCGTCGAGGCCTATGAAAACGCCCTCCTCGAATGGACCCGCGACAAGGTCCCCCTCGATTGGGCCACGACCCAGAACAATCTGGGGGGTGCTCTTGCGGTCCTGGGGTTGCGTGGTGATGACGGGGCTTGGGCGAAATCACTGGCGGCGTTTGACAATGCGTTGCTGGAGTGGACCGAAGAACGCGTGCCCACCTACCACGCCGTCACCACCCAAAACCGCGCCAACCTAATCGCCGAGGCGGCAGAGCGGGGGATTGTTCTTGATGGGGAGTGAGCCTGGCGTGCCCGCTTCGCTTTCCGGGATATGGGAAACCGCGGCGCAGGCGCTGGCCCGGGGCGCGGTGGACGGCAGGCATGCCTACCACTGGCCGGCGTTGGCGACGGTGGGCATGGATGGGGTGCCGGCGGTGCGGACGGTGGTGCTTCGGCGGTTTGATCCGGGTACGTATGGTCTGACGTTCTATACCGATCGGCGGACGGCCAAGGCGGCGGAGCTGGCCGCGAACCCGCGGGCGGCGGTGCACTTTTACGACCCTAAGGCGCGGGTGCAGCTGAGGTTTTCTGGGACAGCTGAGATCCTCACCGCGGGGCCGGTTTGGCAGGAGGCGCTAGACCGCGCGCGGCAGGGGCCGCTCCTCGACTACACCATCGCGCCCGCGCCTGGCACGCCGATTGATGCGCCGGAGGAGGCGCAGGCCGACGCCGTCCCGGCGGAGGAGACCTTCGCCGTCATCCAGTTCACTCCTCAGACTGCGGATTATCTGCGCCTCAGCCGCGAGGGGCATCGCCGCGCCAAGCTGGATTTTTCAGTTGATCCCGCGCGCGCAACGTGGCTGATCCCTTAACAATAGTGACGCTAAGCGGACGCCATGGCCGACGATACAACGACGAAATTCACCGATCAGGAAGCACTCGACTTTCACAGCCGCGGCAAGCCCGGCAAGTTGGAGGTCACCCCGACCAAGCCGATGGCGACGCAGAGGGACCTGTCCCTCGCCTACTCCCCCGGCGTGGCCGTGCCCGTGGAGAAGATCGCCGAGGACCCAGACAGTGCGTACGACCTGACTGCACGGGGCAACATGGTCGCTGTCATCTCGAACGGTACGGCGATCCTCGGTCTCGGCAACCTCGGGGCGTTGGCTTCCAAGCCGGTGATGGAGGGCAAGTCGGTCCTCTTCAAACGGTTCGCGGATATCGACTCGATCGACCTCGAGGTGGACACGGAGGACCCCGACGCGTTCATCGACGCGGTGCGCCACCTGGGCCCATCTTTCGGCGGCATCAACCTCGAAGACATCAAGGCGCCCGACAGCTTCTACATCGAAGAACGGCTGAAGGAGCTCATGGACATTCCGGTGTTCCATGACGACCAGCACGGCACGGCGATCATCGCCGCCGCGGGCCTCCTCAACGCTGTCGATATCACCGGCAAGCGCATCCAGGATGTGAAGGTTGCCGTATCCGGTGCTGGTTCGTCAGCATTGTCCGTGGTCAGCCTATTCAAGCTGCTCGGCGTGAAGCACGAAAACGTGCTGATGGCAGATCGCGGCGGCATTTTGCGCCCAGGCCGCGAGAAACCCATGAACCAGTGGCAGTCGGCCCATGCTGTAGAGACCGACAAGGAAACACTGGCCCAGGCGATGGACGGTGCGGATGTCGCGATTGGTCTGTCCGTGGGCGGAGCGTTTACTCCGGAGATGGTGCGCTCGATGGCATCGAATCCGATCATCTTCGCGATGGCCAATCCGACGCCAGAGATCAACCCAGAACAGGTGGCCGAGGTACGCGGCGATGCTGTCATGGCGACCGGCCGTTCGGACTATCCAAACCAGGTCAACAACGTCCTTGGCTTCCCGTACATCTTCCGTGGTGCGCTTGATGTTCGTGCACGGACGATCAACGAAGAAATGAAAGCAGCATGCGCCCGTGCGCTGGCTGAGTTGGCTCGAGAAGATGTGCCCGACGAAGTGGCTGATGCTTACGGCACACGGTTGAAATATGGACCGGGCTATATCATTCCGACGCCCTTCGACCCGCGCTTGATTGCGAAGATTCCGCCGGCCGTTGCGCAAGCGGCCTGCGATACGGGTGTGGCGCGGAAGCCTATCGAAGACATCGAGACGTACCAGGACCGTTTGGCGACGCGCCTCGATCCTTCGGCGGCTTTCCTACAGAAAGTCTACTCCCGTGTCCGATCTTCTGAACCGAAGAAGCGGATTGTGTTTGCCGAGGGTGAAGAGGAAGCGGTGATCCGCGCGGCCTACAGCTTCCAAAGCCAAGGTCTTGGCCAAGCGGTTCTCATTGGGCGGGATTCCGCCGTGATGCGGACGATTGGCCAGCTCGGGTTGAGTCCGAACCACCAGATTGAAATCTGGAACGCGAAGGAATCAGCAAATACTAAGCTGTATACGGATTTTCTATATCGCCGCCTACAGCGTAAGGGTTATCTTGAGCGCGACTGTCGCCGCTTGGTGAACCAGGACCGGAACACGTTTGGTGCGTGTATGCTGGCCTGCGGCCACGCCGACGGCATGGTGACTGGCGTGACCCGCCACTACAATGTTGCGCTACGGAATGTTCAGTATGCGCTTGATCCGCGTCCCGGTGAGCGGGTGATCGGGATGTCAGCTGTCCTCGCGCGCGGGCGGACGGTGTTCATCTCGGATACCTCATTTGCGGAAACACCGAACTCGGACGAGCTGGCGGACATCGCGGTGCAGACTGCGCACGCCGTGCGGCAGCTTGGGTTTGAGCCGCGGGTGGCCTTCCTCTCACACTCGAACTTTGGCAATCCGCGCACAGATAATATGCAACGCGTTGCTGATGCGGTGGCTAAGCTTGATCAGCGCAAAGACATTGATTTCGAGTACGAAGGAGAAATGACACCGCGGATGGCGCTCAACGGTCGCCTGCGCGAGCTTTATCCATTCAGTAGGCTGACGGGTGATGCCAATGTGCTGATCGCGCCCGGACTGCACTCAGGCGGAATTGCATCCAAGCTGCTCGCAGAAATTGGCGGTGCAACGGTGATTGGCCCGGTACTGATCGGCCTCTCCAAGCCTGTGCAGATTGTTCAGACCGGCGTACAGGTAAACGACATTCTGACACTGGCAGCCATGGCGGCTTATGAGCTGGATACGGAGCATAGGACTTGGGCAAGCGGGCAGAGTGACTAGGGCGCTTGCCGCTTTTGCGGCTCTGCTCTTTGCCGTTGCCGCCTGTGTGCAGATCCCTATCGGTGAGCGGGTCATTTTTCAGCCGCCCAAACGTTCCGTCAACGAACAAACTGTACCGCGTGCGTTCCCACAGGAGGCGCTTCTGAAGGCGCGAGCCTACGGCGTGTCTGGAGCCAACCCAGATATCCAGCACCAGTACGTTGAAACCGCAGGCGGTGAGATTGCCGTCACCCTCGCCCGCGCGGCGGGACATGATGTGCTGTTCGTCCATTGCGGCGGGAATGGCGCCGATCGCCTCGGCGCTGGTCAGTGGTACACGGATCAAGTGTTGAGGCACGGCAACGTGCTGCTGTTTGACTACCCGGGCTACGGCGACACACCGGGCCCTCTCAGCGCAGCACGCCTACAAGCCTCGCTGCCAGAGCTGGTAAGCTTCGCCAAAGACCAGAGTGGCGGTGCGCCCATCGTTTACTGGGGGCTATCACTCGGTGGGCAAGTCTGTGCACGGATGGCCGAGCTTGACCCAGATGCGGCCGCTGTGATCGTCGAGGCATCGGGGCCGAGTATCGATGTGATGATCGACGATGTTCGGCCCGATTGGCTTGGGCCCTTCTTGCGGACCCGCGCAACTCAAAGCATCGCCTGGCTGAACGCTGAAGAAGCCTTATCAGGGCGGGACATCCCTATACTGATCATTGATGCAGGCGCCGATCGACTGCTTCCAGGGCGCCTCGGTGCTGACCTTGCCGACAGCTTGCGTGAAGCCGGAAATGACACTGTCACCTACAGGGTGATGCCGGAGCGGGACCACAACGCTTCGCGTTTGGACCCGGCCTTTCATCCCACGGTTCGGGAATTCCTGAGCGAAGCGCTCTTTACCGAGCGCTAAACGCCGCTACTGCGGCGCGCGCTTGGCCAAAATGCGCTGCAGTGTGCGTCGGTGCATGCCCAGGCGGCGGGCTGTTTCAGACACGTTGTGACCGCACAGCTCGTAGACCCGCTGGATATGCTCCCACCGCACACGGTCGGCGGACATGGGGTTCTCAGGCGGATCAGGCAGCTCACCTTTCGGTGCCAGGAGCGCCTTGAGCACGTCGTCGGCATCGGCAGGTTTGGCGAGATAGTCGATCGCGCCAGCTTTCACGGCAGCCACGGCGGTGGTGATGTTGCCGTAGCCGGTGAGGATCACAGCTTTGGCGTTCTCACGCTTCTCAGCCAGGAAGTTGACGACGTCGATGCCGTCACCGTCGCCAAGGCGCAGGTCCACCACCGCAAAAGCAGGAGCGGCGTCGCGGATAAGCGCCTTCGCCTCGTTGACCGTCTCAGCAAGCGTGACCGTGAACCCGCGTTTTTCCAGCGCGCGACCGAGGCGCGTGCGGAAAGGCTGGTCATCATCCAGCACGAGGCAGGATGCGTCTTCAGGCAAAGGGGCAAGTTCTGTCATATTGCAAATGCTTCTTCTGGTTGCATCTCCCCAAGAGATGTGGGGCGTTCGCTCAAGTTGGCCAGTGGCCAAGTGACGCCCACCCATGCCCCTGAGTGACTGGAATGATTGCCAAATGTCAGGGTCGCGCCTGTTCGTTCCAGTAACGTTTTCGCGATGAAGAACCCAAGCCCGAGCCCGCCCTTGCTCGATTGGGCCTTCCCTGAGGGTCTCGGGTACGGCTCACCCAGCCGCATCATGGTCTCAGGAGGGATGCCGGGACCATCGTCGCTCACTGTGACTCGGAGTGCTTGTTCGTTCCAGCTGGCCGAGACTTCTACAGTGTTCTCAGCATACTTGAACGCATTCTCGATGATGTTCCGCAGGCCATAGATGACCTCGGGGCGGCGCTCCATCCGATCCGGAACTGCGCCGCTTTCGGAGTCGAAGCGGAAGTCGATCCGCTTGTCCGGCTCGTCGATGAACGGGCGTGCGGCTTCGCGAAGCAGGGTGTCCAACGAGATGACATTATGGACAGCGTCGCCCGCCTGGCCCGACTGCGACAACCGACGGAGGATTTTCTGGCAACGTTTCGCCTGAGACACGAGAAGCTCTGCATCTTCGCGGAGCGTACCCTCGGGCAATTCATCAACCATCTCGTGAGCGGTCACTTGGATGGTGCCCAACGGGGTGCCGAGCTCGTGAGCAGCCGCGGCGGCGAGACCGTCGAGAGCGGTGAGGCGTTCCTCTCGACCGAGCGCGATCTGCGTCGCGCCCAACGCCGCAGACAGCTTCCGATGCTCCTGAGCGACCCGGTAGGCATAAGCGGAGGTGAAGGCGACGCCGAGCATCAACGCCATCCAGATGCCGAGGTTGTACTGCATCGGCAGGGAGAAGCCGGCCGACGTCGTCCAGGGTAGCGGGTAATGCTGAAGCGCCAGGAACGTCAGGCAGCCGATCACCGAACCGATCACCAATGCCGCGCGCCTCAAGGGTAAATTGCTCGACGCCAGCATCGCTTGCATGATCAGCCAGAGGGCGAAGGGATTTTGAATACCGCCGGTGAAGAACAGAATGGCCGCGATCTGAAACGTATCGAATGTAAGGTAGCCGATGATCTCTCGCTCGGACAAAGGTCGCGCTGGCGAGAAGGCGAACGTCGCATAGAGGTTAACCGCAAACCCGCACGCGATTAACGCGAGCACGGGACCAAGCGGCAGCTCAAACCCCAGAATGAAGCGCACGCCGGCCAACACGGCGATCTGCCCACCGACAGCAAACCACCTCAGGCCAGTCAGTGTGCCAAGCCGCAAAACGCTTGCGCTATCAAATGAAATGGGCGCCATGGGCCTACTCTCCGCACTCGAGGTTCCCTATACATAGGCCATGTTCAGAACCAATCCGCTCCCCCTCGCCCTTATCGCTTCAGTTTGCCTCGCCGCGTGCGGGCAGGAGCGCCCCATTCCCGGAGAGATCACTCTCAACGAAGCGTTCGTGGCCGACTTCGACCTGATCGATGTCAACGGTGAACAAGCCACCGATGAACGTTTCGAGGGCAAACCGATGTTGATCTATTATGGATTTACGAGCTGCCCTGATGTCTGCCCTGTGGCGCTCAGTGTGCTCGCTGCGACCCTGGATCAGTTGGGATCCGATGCTGACAAACTGCAGCCCCTGTTCATCACGGTCGACCCAGAGCGCGATACGCCCGAGCGGTTGGGTCAGCACTTGGCATTCGCTCCGGAGATCCTCGGCCTCACCGGTTCGGTCGAGGCCATCGAAGACGCCAAGGCCAAAATGCGCGTCTTCGCCAAGAAGGTGCCTCTGCCGAACAGCGAGGCAGAATACACGGTCGACCACCAGTCGATGTTCTTCCTGACGGACGCAGAGGGCACGCCGATCCGCGCATTTGATGACACCACCGACCCTGAAACTTTCGCCCAACGCCTTAAGACTTGGCTTTAGTGCCGTTCAGGATGTGCGCACTATCTGTTGCTTCATTATGCGATCTCGTGTTGCATCGCGACAAATCGGTAGGTGGAGCAGAGTGCAATGATCTACTCAGCGTATGAGGCAACCCATCAGTTGATGGCACCTGTCCGCCAAGCGGTGCGCGCTTCGGCCAACTTCATGAACAGCCCGGCCAATCTCTATCGCGATGCTTGGCCAGCCCGCGCGTTCACCGCAGGCTATAACGTGTTCGAAATGGCCACCCGGCGCTATCCGAAGCCTGAGTGGAACCTGCCCACGACGACCATTGACGGCATTGAAGTGCCGATCTCGGTCGAGACCGTGCTGGAGAAGCCCTTCGGCCGGTTGATCCGCTTCCGCCGCGACCCAGCGATCCTTGCCGAGGCGATCGGCGATGAGCCGCAGCCGCGGGTTCTGATCGTCGCGCCGATGTCCGGTCACTACGCCACCCTCCTCCGCGGGACGGTCGAGGCGATGCTCCCCGGTCATGAAGTGTTCATCACCGACTGGATCGATGCCCGCGACGTACCGACCCTGATGGGTAAGTTCGATCTCAACACCTATATCGACTATCTCATTGAATTTATGCGGATGATCGGGCCAGGCGTCCACGCTATGGCGGTCTGCCAGCCCGGACCGCCGCTCCTCGCCGCCGCATCGGTGATGGCTGCCGACGAGGACCCGGCGCGCCCGCGCTCCATGACCTTCATGGGCTCACCCATCGACGCGCGGAAATCGCCGACCGTCACCAACCTCCTCGCCGAGCAGAAAGCGTTCGAATGGTTTGAGGAGAACATGATCCAAAGTGTGCCCGCGCCCTACGCAGGCTTCACGCGGCGGGTCTATCCGGGCTTCATCCAGCTCTTCAGCTTCATGTCCATGAACATGGAGCGGCACGTGAACGCCTCGATCGATTACTACGGCAACATCCTGCAAGGGAATGATTTCGCGGCGAAAAAGCACGAGGTCTTCTACGATGAATACCTCGCCGTCTGCGATATGACGGCGGAGTTCTACCTCCAGACCATCCACGATGTGTTCCAGGAGTACCTGCTCCCCCGCGGCCTGTTCACCCACCACGGCAAGATCGTCGATCCGTCGGTGATCACCGACATCGGCCTGATGACCGTCGAAGGCGAACTCGACGACATTTCAGGCATTGGCCAAACTCAGGCGGCCCACGATCTCTGCACCGGCATCCCGGACAAGGACCAGCTGGACTACATCCAGAAAGGCGCAGGCCACTACGGCGTCTTCAACGGCTCCAAATGGCGGAACGAAATCCAGCCGCGCCTCGCCAAGTTCATCCGCGAACGGTTCGACACCGGCGAAGAACGCGCCTTCCTCCGCAACCACGGCCTCCGCGTGGTCAGCGATCAGGACGTCGCTTAAGGGTTTGCCGAGCCAGAGCGTGAGCCTATGTTCACGTTATGTCCAAGCGCAGAGCTCTCCATGTCGATACCCTTCAAAAGGTTGCGCTCGGCATCTTGATAGCGGCCTTCACGGTTCAGGCACTTAGTGCTGACCAACGAGCGCTGTTCGCGCTCCTTGCAGGCGCATGCTATGTTTTCGCTGTGCGGCTGACAGAGGATGAAAGCCATGACGGGAAATGAAGCGGTGTTCCTCGCGACCGGTATTGTTGCCGGCCTCTTTCTCATCGTCTGGATGACGAAGGACTCCAAACGCTAGGGACAGTCGACGGGCGCGGCGCGGCGCTTTAAGGGCTGCGCTATGCCGATGAACGCCCCCCTGAATGACGACAGCCGCCTCTATCTGATCGACGGCTCTGCCTACATTTTCCGCGCTTTTCACGCGCTTCCGCCGCTCACGCGCAAGTCTGATGGCCTGCCGATCGGCGCGGTCTCAGGCTTCTGCAACATGCTGTGGAAGCTGCTCTCTGATGCCCAGAATGAAGCGGTGGAGCATATCGGCACGCCAACCCACTTCGCCGTGATCTTCGATCACTCGGGCTATTCTTTCCGTAATGATCTTTACCCGGAGTATAAGGCCAATCGCGACGAGCCACCCGAGGACTTGCGTCCACAATTCTCCATCATCCGCGATGCGACCCGGGCGTTCAGCCTGCCCTGCATAGAGGAAGAAGGCTACGAAGCCGACGACCTGATCGCCACCTACGCCCGCCAGGCGGAGGCGAAAGGCGCGGAGGTCGTGATCGTCTCCTCCGACAAGGACCTGACCCAGCTCGTCACCGACAAAGTCGTGATGTTCGACCCGATGAAGAACAAGATCATCGACACCGAAGGCGTCATCGAAAAGTTCGGCGTCGGCCCCGAAAAGATGATCGACCTGCAGGCCCTCATGGGCGACAGCACGGACAATGTCCCCGGCGTCCCGAGCATCGGCCCGAAGACCGCGGCGCAACTTCTCGATGAGTACGGCACCCTCGAAGAACTTCTGTCGCGTACGGATGAAATCAAGCAGAAGAAGCGCAAGCAAGTCCTCACCGACCACGCCGATGATGCGCGCCTGTCCAAAGAACTCGTGACACTGAAGACCGATGTAGGCGGCATTGAAGAACCCGAAGGCTTTGGCCTCGCACCTTTCGACCACGAAAAGCTGATCGCCTTCCTTGAGGAGATGGAATTCACCACCCTCACCCGACGCATTCGTGACGACGGGGGTATCGCTGAACCTGCAGCAGCAGCGAAGCCAAAGGCCAACGCCGCGATTGATCCATCTGCCTACAAACCAATTTTTGATATGGCCGAACTCCACGCCCTCATCGCGCGAGCGGAAGAGACGGGTATTCTGGCCGTGGATACGGAGACCGACAGCCTGAACGCCATGCGTGCACGGCTGGTCGGCATCTGCCTTGCCGCCGCGCCAGGAGAGGCGGCCTATATTCCCCTTATTCATGGTACGGATGGTCTTGATCTGGACCAGGCGGATGATCGGCAACAACTTGACACAAACGAGGTCCTGTCTGCCCTAGAGCCTGTTTTTACCAACCCGTCGGTGATGAAAGTTGGCCAAAATCTGAAGTACGATCTGGTCGTTCTGTCCCGCTACGGCGCCCGGCTCGACCCCGTCGATGACACCATGCTGATGTCCTATGTTCTGGAGTGCGGCGCGGGCGGACACGGGATGGACGACCTCGCCGAGCGCCATCTCAGCCACACATGCATTCCGTTCACGGAGATTGCGGGCAAGGGTAAGAACCAGAAGACCTTCGACCAAATCCCCATCGACGAAGCGACGAAATACGCAGCAGAAGATGCCGACGTCACGCTGCGCCTTGCCCAAACGCTCAAGCCCCGCCTGATCGAAGACAGTATGCTGACGGTTTACGAGCGGATCGAACGCCCCCTCATCCCCGTCATTGCGAAGATGGAGCAAGAGGGCATCAAGGTCGACCAAGCCGAACTGGCGCGCCTTTCGTCCGAGTTCGCGCAAAAGATGGCTGCGTTCGAGGATGAAGCTGTCGAAGCGGCAGGTGAGAAATTCAACCTCGGCTCACCGAAACAGATCGGCGAGATCCTGTTCGGAAAGCTTGGCTTGCCCGGCGGCAAGAAGACCAAGACTGGCGCTTGGGCAACGGGCGCCGAAATTCTGGAAGACCTCGCCAACGAAGGGCATGAAGTGCCCAAGGCCATCCTCGGCTGGCGGCAGGTGTCTAAGCTGAAAAGCACGTATACGGACGCTCTTGGTCAGGCGATCCACCCTGAGACAGGCCGTGTGCACACGAGCTTCTCTCTAGCAACAACAACCACCGGGCGATTGTCGTCGAACGATCCGAACCTTCAAAACATCCCTATACGGACGGAAGAAGGGCGAAAAATCAGGCGAGCGTTTATCGCCGACAAAGGCAACGTCATCATCTCCGCCGACTATAGTCAGATTGAGCTGCGCCTCCTGGCTCACATCGGAGATGTGCCGGAGCTGCGGCGTGCGTTCCTTGATGGTATCGATGTCCATGCGCTCACTGCATCGGAAGTCTTTGGTGTTCCGCTTGATGAAGTATCCAGCGATCTGCGTCGGTCGGCGAAGACGATCAATTTCGGCATCATCTACGGTATCTCCGCATTCGGACTATCGGCGAGGCTCGGGATCGAGCGCGGGCGGGCAAAGGACTATATCGACAGCTACTTCGCCAAGTTCCCCGGCATCCGTCAGTACATGGATGACACCGTCGCCAAGGCGCGTGAGGACGGCTTCACCGAAACCGTCTTCGGGCGCCGGGCACACATCGCCAACATTCGTGCGAAGCAGCCGAATATCCGCAACTTCGCGGAGCGCCAGGCGATCAACGCCCCCATCCAAGGCACCGCAGCGGACGTCGTCAAACGCGCGATGGTCCGTGTGCCCCCTGCCCTCGAGAGAGCCAAACTGTCCGCGCGCATGCTGCTGCAGGTGCATGACGAACTGGTCCTTGAATGCCCGAAGGCCGAGGCTGAGGAGACCTGCGCCGTGGTCAAGCAGGTGATGGAGCAGGCGCACCTGCCCGTCGCCGATCTGTCCGTGCCGCTGGTGGTAGAAGCCAACGCAGCGGACAATTGGGAAGAGGCGCACTAACGCGCGGAGGAACCGATGACCGAGCTGGTCGGCAGGCTGCTGAGTTTTGAGGAGCGCAACGGGCGAGGCCTTGTGCGCCTCGTGTTCTATCTGCTGCTGTTTTTGCTCGTGGTCACCAACGCCTGGGAGATGACCAAGAGCTTTGGCGGCATGGGCGGCGCCTTCTGGGCCAACCTGTTCCGGGTGCTGGTGACGATCCCCTTCACGTTCCTCGTCCAGGCGCTGGTCCTTCGCCTTGGCGCTGAAGTGATCATGGCGCTCTTCGACATCAGCGAGAACCTGAAGAGCAACATGCCCGAAGGCGATATCATGAGCTCAGGCCTCAACGTCGGTGGTCCTTCACCGGTGGACGACGCGTCCGCGCCAGAACCCAAGCCCAAACAAAAAGAGCCCGACGAAAAGCCGAGCTCTGATGGGATCGAGGCCGAAACGACCGAGAAAGAGTAAGTGCTAGCCCCAAGGGCCGGAGGCTTGGCGAGGCTCTGTGCTGCCCGGTGCCATGGCGTTCAGACGGCGGATGCGCTCGTTCATATCCGGGTGGGTGGAGAAGAGGCTCTGAAAGCTTTTCCCCGAGAGCGGGTTGGCGATCATCAGCTGACCGGATGCAGGCACCCGCTCCGCTGGGGGCATCGGATGCCGCGCCACACCGCGGGAGATTTTCGCCAACGCTGAGGCCAACCAATCCGGACGACCACAGATCTGCGCGCCGATCTTGTCAGCTTCGTACTCCCGAGTCCGACTGATCGCCATTTGCACTAAGGCGGCCGCGATCGGCGCGATCATCATCAGCGCAATCATCGCAATCGGGTTGGCACCCTCACGCCGGGCACCGCCGAAGAAGAAGGCGAAGTTGGCGAGGGCCGAGATCGCCCCGGCAAGGGTCGCGGTGATCGTCATGGTCAGCGTGTCACGGTTTTTCACGTGCGCTAGCTCATGCGCCATGACGCCCATCACCTCTTCCTCGGTCAGCGCATCAAGGAGACCGGTCGTGGCCGCAACCGCAGCGTTCTCAGGATTCCTTCCGGTGGCGAAAGCATTCGGCTGAGCCTGATCAATCACATAAACTCGCGGCAAAGGCATATCCGCCCGCGCGGCAAGGCCTGCCACGCCATCGGCATAGCGGCGGAGGCGCGGATTGCTCTCAGAGGACGTCACCTCCCGCGCATTGTACATGCGCAGAACCATCTTGTCGGAGTTCCAGTAGGCGAAGAGGTTGGTCACCCCGGCGAAGGCGAAAGCCAGCAGCATACCGCCGCGTCCGCCGATGATCCCGCCGATCATCGCGAAGAGTGCGGTCATCGCCGCCATGAGAATAAAAGTTCGAAGTGTTGCGTTCATCGTTCCAATGCGCTCGTAACGTGTGTGCCCATCTTTTTATGGCAGACTGGCTTGAGCGAGAGATGGGCATGCAGCGTGCCTGGGTGAAGGGGGTCAAAACCGCCCAATGAGTGAGAAAGATACACAAATCAGCAAGCCGGACGAGGCGGAAGAGCCCGTCCCGACCACGGACGACGGCATCCCGCTCATCGTGAATGGTCAGAAGCTCAGTGAAACAGCGATCGCTGCCTTGCGCGAAGCTCGGGCACGGCGAGCCGCCATCGATGCTGCGTCAGATGTGCCGAAAGAAATCGACGGCGGTAACCGAAAAGCTGAACCCACTAGGTATGGTGACTGGGAAAAAGATGGACGTGCTTACGACTTCAGCTGACCTCAATAAACTTTTTGCATTTTAGGCCGAGGTCGGCATGAACCGTTCACGATGGGACCTGTCCAGAGTCAGGACAGTTTGAGGCGAATGATGATGAACACGAACTCTTGGAAACGCGTTGGGGTTTCGCTGTTGGCGCTGGCTGTCGTGGCCTGCGAAAGCAGCGAAGAGAAATCGGTAAAGTTCACCGAGAACGCGCAGGCTTACCTCGATGAAGGCGAGCTGGATCGGGCGCGCATTCAGTTCCGCAACGCTCTCGAGAATGACCAGAACAATGCGGCGGCCCTGCGCGGCGCTGCCGAAGTCGCCGAGCTTGAAGAGAGGTTCGGCGATCAACTCCGCCTCCTTCAACGGCTTGCGAACGTTGAGCCGGACAATATGGAAGTCTTGGCGAAGACGGCGCGCCTGAACCTCCTCGCTGGTCGTCCTGAGCGCGCACTGCGCCGCTCCGACCGCGTCCTGGAAAATGAGCCGGCCAACATGGAAGCGCTGACCGTGAAGGGCGCGGCGCTGGTCCTTCAAAACGATCTTGATGGTGCCAGCACCGTGCTCGAGCAAGCGCTGGAGCAAGACCCCAACAACACCGAGGTCCGGAACCTCCTCGCTGCGCGCTATGTCCGGGACGAGGACTTCAACACCGCGGGCACGATCATCGAAGAAGGTCTCGCTGCTGATCCAGAGAACGAGGCGCTGCTCGTTGTTCGCCTTCTGCTCTCCCAGCGTCGCCAAGACGTTGAGGGCATGGACACCAGCCTCGCACGCCTGATTGAAGTCAGCCCAGAGAACGGTTTCTACCGCGAGCGCTACGCTGAATTCCTCCTCGCCGCGAAACGTGACCTTGACGGTGCACGCTCGCAACTCGAGCAAGCTCTGCCTTTGCTCGAAGAGAAAGCTCAGGCGGTTGGCCGGTTTGTCGGCATCGTTCGCCTGCAAGAAGGTGAAGAAGCTGGCGAAGCTGCGCTTCTCGAAGTTCTCGCCAAGTATCCCGAGGACGAAGACCTCCTCTTCGCCCTTCCCTCCTATTACTGCGAGCTGGGCGACACCGAGCGCTGCCGGGCTGAACTCGACAAACTCGCTGCGAGCGAATCGCAGAACGTTCGCCACCAGGCCAAGGTGCAGATCGGTGAGCGCGAATTTGCTGAGCGGAACTTCGATGCCGCCCTCGCGCTGGCAGAAGAAGTGATCGCCGAAGACGAGTCCGAGCCGAACGCTCTGACCCTCAAGGGCAAAATCCAGCTGGCACAAGAAGAAGTTCAGCCGGCAATTGAAACCCTTCGGGCCGCTCTTCGCGCTGAGCGCACCAAGGAAAGCGCGCAGATCCTTCTGGGCCTCGCTTATGAAGCGGACGGTCGCCCTGAATTTGGTGAGTCCCAGCTTCGCCAGGCCATCGACGACAACGGCCTGTCCGAGACGTTGTTCCAGGCCCTTCGCGGAATGCTGGCCCGGAACGGTAAAGCTGAAGAAGCGGCTGACCTGACCCTGCAGTTTGCGCAGACACCAGACGCGACGGCACAGGTCCAGCGCGAGAGCGCAGCCGTCCTCCTCGCACAAGGCCGAGCCGACGAGGCGGAAGTTGTTGCCCGCGCACTGATCCGTGCAGACGGAACAGACCAAATCGCGCGCCGGATCCTCGCGACCTCACAGTTACAGCAACAACAACCGCAGGACGCGATCGACACCATCGAGAGCATGACGGCAGAGGCGCAGACTGAGCTCGCCAGTGTGCAGATCAAAGCGCAGGCCCTCACGCAGATGGAGCGCACCGATGAGCTGCGGACGTTCCTCGAAGCCGCTATCGGTCGCGGTGATCGCGCAGAGTCTTTCGCGCTGCTGAGCCAATTCGAGGCCAGCCAAGGTGATCTTGGGCGCGCTGAAGCTGTTGTGAGCCAAGGCATCGAAGCCTTCCCGACGAGCCAGGGCCTCTACCTCGCGCTTTACAACACACGCTTGGCGCGCGGTAACGCGGAAGGTGCGATGGAAGCGCTGACAACCGGCATCGAAAACGCCGAGATCACAGGCAACCTGCGGATTCTTCTCTCGAACGAGTTCTTGCAGGACAACCGCCGCGTTGAGGCGAAAGAGGTGCTGCAGTCGCTCGCTGACGACAACCTCCTCAACGACCTTGCTGCTAACAACCTCGCAGCGCTCATGCTCGACCTTGGCGAAGATGAGGCGGCAGCGCTTGAGATCGCAAAGCGCTTCGAAGGGACGGATCAGCCGTTCTTTGCCGACACACTGGCCTGGGCGTTCTATCGCAATGGCGACCTCCAGAGCGCCAAACGCTACAGCGATATCGCTGCTCGCGCCGACGCGCCGAACGCTGAGATCCTTTACCACCGTGGCGTGATTTCTGCAGCGGTCGGGGATATCGACGAAGCGCGCGAGGCATTCGGTCGGGCACTTGATGCGCCAGGCAAGACGGACATCGTGAACGACGACGTAATCAACAGGGCACTGAGCGAACTGTAAGACGCGCCAGTGCAGGGAGGCGGGGGCGTATCCTCCGCTTCTGAGAGGGACAGTAAAAAGAGCCATGTACGAGAAGCATTTCGGTCTCCGCCGCAAACCTTTCGCCAGCCACCCCGAACCGGACATGCTGTTCTGGTCGGACGGCCACAAAATGGCGCGGACGATGCTTGCCTATGGCCTGACCTCCGGCTTTGGCACAGTGGTCATCACCGGTGAGATTGGCGCAGGTAAGACCACCCTGCTCCAAGACCTCGCCCGTCGTCACCGTGACCAGAACCGCTATGGCGCCCTCACCGGCGACATCGGCTATGAGAACGATGTCGCGAACTGGCTGCTGTACGGTTTCGGGATCGAATCGAAAGCGCAGACGGCCAGCCAGTCGCTTTTGCAGCTCGACAAGTTCCTCGCTTCGAACCGCAACCAGGGCCGCAAAGCCGTCCTCTTCATCGACGAAGCGCAGCTGATTGAGCCCCGCCTGCTCGAGCGCGTGCGCGTGATGGCTGAGCGGCAGTCGGGCGGTCAGCCGGTTATGCAGCTCGTCCTGTTTGGCCAGCCTGAACTCGGCTCGATCCTCAACATGCCGCAGCTGGCGCAGTTCCGTCAGCGCGTTGTCGCCCACTACCACCTCCGCGGCTTCAACCGTGCGGAGACCGGCGATTACATCTCCTCGCGGATTGCTGCTGCAGGCGGCTCACCAGACCTCTTCTCGACCGAAGCGATCGACCGCATCCAGGACGCCGCCAACGGCATTCCGCGCCAGATCAACATCCTGGCGGACACCGGCCTCGTTTATGCCTTCGCAGCGGACGAAGAGAGCGTGAACGAAGCGACAGTCCAGCGCGTGCTGAAGGATCGTGAGCAGCACGGTATCCTGAAAACGGATCAGCCGTCGGTCTACTGATCGGCGTCGATCTTCGCCCAGAGCGCGTTGTCCATCTCCGCGATGAAGGCAGCGTGGGCGGTGCGTTCTCCCTCAGTGATCAATGACCCCAGCGGCTTAGGCCGCTGCCGCGCCTTGCCGCCTGCGCCCAAACCATCCTGACCACTGCGCGCTTGATCGAAGCGCAGTCCCCCTTGGGCGCCGCCAGTGAGCTCGATATAGACCTTTGCCAGCAGCTCGGAGTCGAGCAACGCACCGTGGCCCTGGGACTCACGCTCTGTTCTGCTGATCCCAAACCGTGTGCACAGTGCATCAAGGGACGCGGGCGAGCCGGGAAACTTCCGGCGGGCCAGCGGTACCGTGTCAGTGATCTTGTTCCGCAGCTTGGGCAGCCCTGCCCGCTCTAGCTCAGCGTTGATGAATCCCACGTCGAACGGCGCATTGTGCGCGACCAGTTCGGCGCCTTCGACAAAGTTCAGGAACGCCGGCCCTACCCGCTCATCAGCAAACAGGGGCTTATCGGCGAGCATCTCAGTGGAGATCCGGTGGACGCGGTAGGCCTCCATGGGCACATCGCGTTCGGGGTTGATGTATTCGTGGAAGGTGTTGCCGGTCAGGCTTCCCTCCACCATTTCCACCGCGCCGATCTCGATCACGCGATCGCCATCGTCGGGTGAGAGACCAGTCGTTTCGGTATCGAAAATAACTTTGCGCAGCATGGCTTATCTTCAGTGCAATTCGGGCCTCGGGTGAAGCCCGTGCTTTTCCCGAATGGCTTTCAGAACCGCGCGAACCTGCTGTTTCGCGACGTCGATACCCTGGTCGGTGTGAATGACATGATCGGCGATCTTCAGACGCTCGTCTTCTGAGGCTTGGCGCGCGAGGATCGAGTTCAGTTTCTCCACATCCATCCCCGGCCGTTCGAGCACCCGCTGGCGCCGGACATCGGGATCGGCCGTGCAGACCACCACTTCGGTGAAAAGCCCGGCCATACCGCCCTCGGCGAGGAGCGGTATGTCCAACAGGACAATGGGCACACCCAGCTCTGTAGTCTTCGCGAGAAAGCGGGATTGGTCACCGCGAACAAGCGGGTGAACAATGGCTTCCAACGTCGCCAGCATCTCGGGGTTGCCGAGCGCAAGCCGCGCCAATTTTGAGCGATCCACCCCGCCGTCTTCATGCGCGACGTCCGGGAACTGCGCGAGGACAGCCTTCGCCCCCTCCCCATCAGGCGCATAGAGGCGATGCACGGCGGCATCAGCATCCCAGACAGGAATGCCCTCCTCTGCAAACAGCCGCGCTGTCGTGCTCTTCCCCATACCGATGGAGCCTGTGAGGCCGATGGTGATCATGAGAGTTCGGCCTCAAGTGTTCTGAGGATGTCCTGAGGTTTTCGAACAAACACTCCAGTGAAAGCCTTGAACGAGGGTTCGGCCTGAAAGACGAGCATGCGCAGACCGCCCACCGCAACGAGACCACTCGCTCGCGCATCACGCAAGAGCTTCGTCTCCAGCGGCGCGTAAACGATGTCGTAGACCTCAGCGTGATCTGGCAGCAGGCTAACGTCCACATCAAGCTCGGGCTGGCCTTTCATTCCAAGACTCGTTGTATTGATGAGAAAGTCCGTTTGCGGAAGAAGCTCGCCCAGTTCATCCCAAGTCCCGGCGCGAACACGGTGGCGGCCAAATCGCTCCGCCAAGGCCTCCGCGCGTTCCTTGGTTCGGTTGATCACAACCGTTTCCTGGCAGAAGAGAACATTGTCGATGATAGGCCCGGCCGCTCCACCTGCACCAAGAACGACGGCTCGCATTTCCTTCTTTTTACCGATCTGCTCAATCAGACGCGGGGGCATTTCTTTTCCCTTTTTCGAATTCCACAGAGGTGTCAGGCATTCCGAGAAGCCGTGGACATCGGTATTGTCAGCGATGATCTTACCGTCTGAAAAAATGAGGAGATTTGCAGCTTCTTGCACTTCCGCTACGGGGTTGACGATGTCAGCCAGTTCGTAGGCGGATTGTTTGTGGGGGAGGGTGACATTCACACCTGCCCAGCCTTCATCCATCAGTTTCCGGATGGTTTTCTCAAAATCATCCGGATGCGTATCAACAGCTTCGTAGATGCCGGGAAGGTCGTAGTCAGCGAACCAAGTGTTGTGGATGCGCGGGCTGAGGGAGTGGGCTATCGGGTGGCCGACGACGCCAGCGCGGATTACCATGGGATCACCCCGTCATTGCGCAGCACACGGAGGACTGGGAAGAGGGGTAAACCTAGGATGGCGAAGAAATCGCCTTCAATGCTGTCGAACAATCGCGAACCGAGACCCTCGAGGGCATATCCGCCGACTGTGCCCATGGCGATATCGTCGCTGAGGGCGTCGACATAATCATCGATCTCACGTACCGTCAGTGCACGCATCGTCAGTGTGGAGCTCTCCTGGATGCTCGCTAGGATTTTGCCGTCGCGGACCATGACCACGCCGCCGCGGAGGTGGTGGGGTAGGGCGCGCATCTGCTTCAGACGTTCTGTGAGTTCTTCCCGGCTTTTCGGTTTGTCGTAGGGGCGGCCGTCAAACTCCATCACCTGGTCCGCGCCGATGACAATCGATCCGGGCACTGAAAGGGACAATGCCTTGGCCTCCGCAAGAGCAAGCGCGAGTTCGGCAGGGGTGCGGTCAGCGAACTGAGGCTTCAGAGCATCTTCATCCAGCTCCGGCCGCACGACCGAGAAGGGGATGCCAGCACCTTCCAAGATCGCACGCCGCGACACGCTGCCCGATGCGAGAATGATATCGGTCATCCTTCACCTCCGCGGCGGATCGACATCTGGGTCAGGATTTTTGCCGCTGTTTCTTCTACAGACCGCTTGGTGACATCAATCACGGGCCAACCGTTCTGGACAAAGTAGCGCTTCGCCTTGGTCACTTCTTCGCGCACTTTCGCGCCGTCTGTGTAGTTCTCCGCTTTCGTTTCGGAACCCAAACCAGCTAGGCGGGTCGTGCGGATTTGCGTCAGTCGTTCGGGGTTCGCCGTCAGGCCGACAACCAGCGGCTTCCGCAAACTTTTCAGCTCTGGAGGAGGGTCCACACCGGGCACCAACGGCACGTTCGCGGCCTTGATCCCTTTGTTTGCCAGGTACATGCAGGTCGGCGTTTTGGACGTTCGGCTCACGCCAACCAAGACAACATCCGATGCTTCTAGATCCCAGGACATCTGCCCGTCATCATGGGCAAGGGTGAAGTCGATCGCGCCGATCCGGCGGAAATAATCTTCGTCCAGCGTGTGCTGCCGGCCGGCCTGAGTCGTTTGTTCGAGCCCCAGGTACTCGGCGAAAGCGTTAAGAAGCGGGTCGAGGCAAGGGATCGCCGGGACCTGAAGTTCTGCACACTTCACCTCCAAGCGGCGGCGCATGGAACGGTCGACGACGGTGTACATGACAAGCCCTGGCGCCTGCTCAATCCGCGCGAGGACCTTGTCGAGTTGCGTGTGGCTACGCACCAAAGAGGCCACATGTTCCAAGGGTTTAGCGCTTGGAAACCGCGCGGCAACGGACTTCAAAAGCGTGCTGAGAGTCTCGCCCGTGGAGTCGGAAACGAGGTGCACGTGGAAGAAGGTTCGGCGGCTCAAAGCTGGCGCCTCGGCGGGCAGGGTCTCGGTCATGCGTTTACCGGCTGTTAAGAACTTCTGGCCTAAGGGAGTTAACGTGCGTCGCGCGTCGGGTCATCCATCTGTCCCCCACGCTGTGCCCATTTTCCACGGGGGAAACGTTTTCCCGAGACCCCTGTGAAGACTTTCTTTCGCTGAGTCGAAACTTTCTCCTTGCCTTAGGCGTTCTGCGATCAATCCTTCTGGATAACGTCATCCCCATGGGACAACGTCACGGTGCATTGTGTGTGAAAAGGGTCCTACCGGGTGTTACCCACAGTTTCCCCCAGCTTAGGACTCGGAGTCAGGTTTGGATTCTCGAATGAATAAGAGGCACTCCCGTTTCCTTAGCGTGCTCTCCGGTGAGGCGCTTTCGCCTCCGCCGATGTGGTTCATGCGGCAGGCTGGGCGCTACCTAAAGGAGTACAGGGATGTCCGGGCGAAGCACCCGAGTTTTATCGAGTTCTGCCTTCACCCGGAAGATGCCTGCGAGGTCACCCTCCAGCCGATCAGGCGGTATGACCTCGATGCGGCGATCCTGTTCGCGGACATCCTGCTGATCCCATACGGCCTTGGCCAAGACGTGCGGTTCGAGAAAGGCGAGGGGCCTAAGCTGTCACCGCTGCTCGGCGATGAGCTGATGACGAAGCTCGATCCCGCCCGGTGTGTGAAAGCGCTGGAGCCGGTGATGGAGAGCGTCTCGCGGATCCGCGAAGGTTTGCCGGAGGACAAGGCGCTGATCGGCTTCGCCGGCGCGCCGTGGACCGTGGCGACCTACATGATCAACGGGCAGGGGACGAAAGACCCGTCAGCCGCGCGGACTTTGGCTTTCCAAAAGCCTGCGCTGATGAAAGACCTGATGGGTGTGCTGGTGGAATCCACCGCGCAGTACCTGATTGCCCAGGCCAAGGCGGGCGCCGATGCGCTGAAGCTGTTTGATAGCTGGTCGGCTGGGCTTTCTGAGGACCTGTTCGTCCAACTGTGCCTCGATCCAAACAAAGAGATCGCGCGCCGGGTTCGTGAAGAGACCGATGTGCCGATCATCTATTTCCCGAAAGGCTGCGGCGCTCTTTACGAGCGGGTGGCGCGGGAAGGGGGCTTTGATGCCCTTGCCATGGACACCCAAATGCCGATGCCTTGGGCGCGCGAACGGTTGAGCCCTCAATCGGTTCTGCAAGGGGGTCTCGATCCGCTCCTTGTGGTGCAGGGCGGCGCTCCGATGCTGAAAGCGGCGGAGCACATCCTGTCGACGTTTGAGGGTTCGCCTTACATCTTCAATCTCGGGCACGGTTTCGTTCCCGAAACGCCGCCTGAGAACGTGGCAGAGCTGGTGCGGTTTGTGCGGGAGCGCTAAGGGCGCGCGATGGACTTCCTTCTCCCCGCCTACAACTGGATCAAAGCTCTGCACGTCGTGGCGTTCGTCGCCTGGATGGCGGGGATTTTCTATCTGCCCCGCCTCTTCATCTACCACTTCCAGGCCGAGCCTGACGGGGAGGCGGCTGGGCTATTCGTCACCATGCAGCGCAATCTGATCAAGGTGATCATGACGCCGGCGATGATCGCGACTTGGATCTTCGGCCTGTTGATGGTCGGGATGCAGCCGACCTTCGGCAATGACGGATGGTTCCTGATCAAGTTCGCCGCCGTTATCGCCATGAGCGGCTTTCACGGGTTCTACGTGGCGCAGGCCAAGAAGTTCGCCGCAGGAACGCTCCCGCGGACCGAGAAATTCTGGCGCATGGTCAATGAGATACCAGTGCTGCTGCTCGTGTTGATCGCCTTCATGGTGATCCTGAAGCCGCTGGCCAACTGATTGTGAACGGCCACGCGGTGGTTGGGTGTCCGCCGCGCGCTACATCATCGAGACGTCCTTTCGGAGGAAACGATGATCATCGCTGACCGCCCAGAGTTCCAGCAGAAGGCTCGAGCGCTAACGTTTGAAGAGACCGTGCCCGTGATGGAGGCCGTGAAGGTCATGGCTTCTCGAAACTTCGGCGCGATCGCGATTACCAACAGCGCTGGGAAGTTGACCGGCATTTTCTCCGAACGCGATTTGATGCGCCGCGTGGTGGCCGAGGGGAAAGACCCCACTTCAACCCCACTGTCGGAAGTGATGACGTCAGAGGTCCGGGTCGCAAAATCCACCGATAACCTGATCGACTGGCTGCGGCTGATGTCGAATGAGCGCTTCCGACACCTGCCCGTGGTCGATGACGGTAGCGACGACATCGTCATGATGAGCCAAGGCGACTTCGTCAGTTATACCTGGCCGCAGCTCATCTCGCGCGTCACTGAACAAACGCGCGCCTCCCTGGGTGAGAGGTTCTACCCTGTCTTCATCGGTTCAGCTCTGATTGTCTTTGCCTTTTTCGTGATCCTCTTTGCCCGGTAGTGTTCCGAGCGATTGGCAATTGACGATGGTGGATCACGGTCCTAACTGAACGGCGAGCGGCGGTCCTCGCACGCTTTCTGTTTCCCCTTATCCGACATGAGCGCGCCGTTCGCGACGCGTCACCATTGGGCTTCTTATGCTTCCCGATCGCATCACCCTTGACGAGCTCAAGGAGAAAACACCGCAAGACCTTGTGAGCTTTGCGGAAACCGTTGGCGTCGAGAACGCCTCTGCCCTCCGTAAACAGGACCTTCTCTTCGGTATTCTGCGTGAACTGGCGGACGAGGACGTCGAGATCAAAGGCTCCGGCGTTTT
>JBCCTF010000023.1:0-30905 GCA_039198765.1 Pseudomonadota bacterium | reverse complement strand
CTTCGACCAGGCGGGTGCTGCGTCGCACGACTACCTGCACCTCTTCGGCCTCGTCGCAATCGGATACATGTGGCTGATGATGACGAAAGAAGCGCAGGACCGTGCTGGCGACAATGATCCGTTCTATGAGAACAAACTGATCACAGCGCGCTACTTCTTCGAACGTGTACTGATCGAAAGCTCCGTGCACCTCGCCAAGGTGAAGACGGGCGCAAGCTCAATGATGGAACTGGACGCCGAGGCGTTCTAATTCATCCCCCGACACATTAGAAAGCCCGGGCGTCGTCCCGGGCTTTTTTGTATCGGCTTACTGGAAGAGGGAGAGGACGAGGGATGAGCGCCCGTTGGCGTTCGACAGGCTCTGCGTCGCCAGCTGTTCGGCCACCTGAACCGCCTGGAGGCGCGCTGATGCTTCGGCGAGGTCGGCTTCGATGAGCGCGGAGACGCCTTCTTCCAGCCCGTCGGTGAGATCGCCGAGATACGCACGCTGACGATCGAACTGCTTGTCATAGGCACCGAGCTCGCTGGCATAGCGGTTGAGCTTAGCGCGCGCCGAGTCGATCACCAGCATGGCGGACTCCGGCGAGAGGCGCATCGCCTCCGGGTTTACAAGCGAGATGAGTTCGAGGAATCCGGCCTGTTCGCGCCGTGCCTCGCCGTCGACAAGGTCGGTGTAGAACGCGATATCCGAGCCACCAATGGCCGTTGTCGGCGGCAGTGGTGCATTGCCCACGGGTTCCGTTGGATCGTCGGTGAATTCGACACCATCAATCAGTGTGCCGTCTTCGCGGCCCCAGATGTTGATCGTGTAGATGCCCGGCGTCGGGATGTCGACGAACACCCGCTGGTTGCTGAGCGTATCGCGCGTGCCCCACCGAGCGTCGCCGCCCGCCTGCGGGATGCGCACACCGCCTGTGCCGGTCAGAACATCACCATTGAAACCCACGTGCACACTGTCTGCGGTACCGTTGACGCCGATACCGCGGACGTTGACGTAATAACGACCGGGGTTGGTGATCTGTACACGGTAGTCAAGACGCGGCGCGTTGGCTTGAACCTGCGCTGGCGTGAGGTAGATTTTGTTAGGACCCGGAAGGTCGACCCACTCAAGGAAGCCTGGGTTCGTTGTCGAGGGGACCCACGCGTCGACACCCACATCCTGTTTGCCTGAGAAGTTCTCCGCGTTCAGAACGAACGTGCTGCCGGTCTCGATGATCGCATTGTTGAAGGCGCGTTTGTCGAAGTCCCCACTGTCGACCCGCAGCGTCTGAACGTTGAAGCTACCGTCAACGCGGTCGAGGCCGGTGACCGCGGTGAAGCCGCCACCTTGTTTCAGAAGGTTCGTGTCCTGAAAACTCGAAGCATCGATCACGTCGCGTGCTTGGTCGATGATATCGTCGAAGACTTCTTCGAGTTGATCGATCGCCACGCCGTTCTGCGAGACAGGCACGAGGTCGGCCAGCTGCAGTGTTAAGCGATCAAGCTCGCGCACGCCGGCTTCAGCAGCGCCAATGCTGCCCTGGGAGATCGTCAGGTTCTCTTTGAGGCCGTTGAGGATCGCGATGTCGGCCTTCGTTGTGTTGGACACGAGGAAGAAGGCAGGGTTATCGTCCGCGGTCTGAACTTTCAGACCCGTCGAAATCTGCGAGCGCACCACGTCGGCGGCAGATCGCGCGCTGCGGAGCTGCTTTAGTGCCGTGATGGCAGACTGATTGGTGAAGACCGAAGTCATTCCCGCGCGCCCAAGACCTTCCAAACTCGGCCCCTGTTTTAGGCGAGGAAAGGTGGACAATGATCTAAAACTCAACGCAAACAAAGGGTTCTAATATGTCGTTTTCTGTTTCGTCCTGATACAGATCAAGCTAGATTTGGTTCAGATTGGAACATATCCACGTCATCTGGACGCTAAAATTGTCCATCATGAGAAGAGGCGAAGGACGAGAGATGAGCGTTCGGCAGACAGGCGGAGCCCGTCGACCGCTAGCTGCTCTTGGACCTGCGCTGAAGCGAGGATCGCCGACTCTTCGGCGTAGTCGACCTCGACAAGATCAGAGATGCCCTCGTTCAGACTGTCGGTCAGGAGGTCCGCACTCGACATGGCGCGCTGGATCGTTTTCTGGATACTGCCCAACTGGCTCTCACCAAAGTTGAGCTTCTGCAGAGCGCTGTCGAGAATCGCCAGCGCACCTTCCACCGTGTACCCACTGTTATCCGGGTCGAGCGCGCGAACCAACGTTATGAAGCTCGCTGCATCGCGGGCGCTCTGTCCGTTGACGGGATCGGCAAGGGTGGCGAAGTCCACACGGATGGCTTCTGTGAAGTCCGCGGGTACGGGAGTGTCTGGATCAGCAGGCGGAGCAACGCCGAAGACGAGATCGGCAGGTGTGCCGTTGCGGATGTCATCCACGTCACCGGTGACGTTGTCGGTCACGGTGAAGCGGCTGCCATTGATGATGTTGATGGAATAGCGGCTGGCGTCGCCCTCGTAGAACACCGTACCGCCACCGCCATTCAGACGGATGGAATCTGAGCCGGAGTCGAAACCTTCGTAGATCAAGTCTGCACCGCCGCCAGCGCGGATGTCGTCACTACCCGACCCGCCGATGATGGTGTCCGCCCCACCGCCGCCGGTGATCAGGTCATCGCCCGATCCGCCGTAGAGAATTTCGGCCCCGTTGCCTCCTGCGACGCGGTCGTTACCCGCGCCTCCATCGGCGATGTTGCCATTCCGGGTGACACGGACGAAGTCATCGCCTTCACCGCCGAAAGCCCGGTCGCCATTTCGTCCGCCTACAATGTAATCGTCGCCAGAGCCGCCCACCAGCACAGAATTGTTGGTACCAGAGATCAGCCGGTCATTGCCGCCAAAGCCGAACACGGAGTTGCCGGTACCGCGACGTGTGCGGAAGTCGTCTGAGTACTCCGACAAGAGCCATTGCTTGTTGGAGCCGTTGGGGTGCACAATCTGCGGGGCAGGGTCGGCGGCTCCTGGGCCGTCCCGGTACGCGTTGAACGCCCCGTTGTTCCTGGCGATATTGTCCGTAGTCAGACTGGTCACCTTGTAACGGCTGCCAAAGCGGATCACCGAGCCGCCGCTGGTCAGGTCATAGATTGCATCGGCAGGGATGAGTTCCTGGCCTTCACCAACGCCTTGAGCCTGCTTGTCGAGGGCGAGGCTCTGCACCGTTAGCACCTGAGTCTTCAGGCCTCCATCAGCGCGGCGTGTCAGGGCAGTCACCACATTCAAGGCGCCACCGTCTGCCAGGAAGTTCATCCCGCCAATCTGCGTGGCCTGGATGGTGTCGCGGATGACGTCGATCTCACCCTGGATGACGCCGTTGAGGCCATTGTCGTAGCCTGCATTCTCACCGGCGATGATCGCGCTACGAATATTGTCGAGATTATTCCGGAGAGATCCAAGACCGGCAAATGAGGTGGCGATTGCCGAGTCCACCTGGACCAAGTTCTCTCTCACGCCCTGGGTCACGACGACATCGCTGCGCGTGGTTGCCGCGACGAGGAAGAACGCAGCATTCTGCGCAGGGCTTTGAATCTTCAGGCCTGTTCCCAGCCGGTCCTGGGCCTGCGCCACGCGATCGCGGGCGCTGTCGAGCGTCCGTAGCGCCACTTGCGCCGATCGATTGACGATGAGTGAGGCCATGGCCGCGTGTTGATCCCTTGTCCCCCAACCGTTTGGACTTACGGACGCGCACTAAAGTTTTAGTGAAGGGGACGGGACGTCGCTGTCCGGCTTAAGGGCTCGGTAACCACCGCGCGCTATCCCCGTAGCAGCTGAGAACGCGTCGGCGCGCCCCCAAGGCGTCGGCATCGCTGGAGAACCGGCTCTCTCACAAACGAAAACGCCCGCGCTTCTCGCGCGGGCGTTTCGCATTTTGGAGTCCAGTTTCCGCAGTTTAGCGGCGGATGGGAACCAGGTCGATTTCGACACGACGGTTCTGCGCACGGCCGCTGGCGGTCTCGTTGTCGGCGATCGGCTGACGCTCGCCATAACCGCGTGCATCAATACGGCCTGCGCTCACGCCCTGAGCCGCGAGGTAATTGCCGACGGATTCAGCCCGCGCGACCGACAGGCTGTCATTGTACGCATCGCTGCCGGTGCTGTCCGTGTGGCCTTCGACAAGGACCATGGTCTCGTTGAATTCCTCAAGAACCGTTGAGACGGAGTTCAGGGTGCGGAAGAAGTCTGCGCGGATTTCCGATTGGTTCGTGTCAAACGTCACGTTGCCGGGCATCACGAGGGTGATCGTGTCGCCAACGCGTTGCACCCGAACACCTGTCGAAGCGAGCTCACGGCGCAGCTTCTCTTCCTGGCGATCCTGGTAGATGCCAATGCCGCCGCCGGCGAGGCCGCCGGTCGTTGCGCCGATGATCGCGCCCTTGGTGGCATCGCCGCCGCCGGTGTTGTTGGCGATCACCGCGCCAAGGATGGCGCCGCCCGCCGCGCCAATGGCAGCGTTGCGGGCAGTTTTTGAGGCTTGCTGCTCACCAGTATAGGGGTCAGTCGTGGTGCAGGCCGTCATGGAGAGGGCCATAACGCCAGCGGTGAGGGCAACAATCGGGTTCTTCATAGGGCTCTCCTTCAAGAATCACTGGGCGAAGCCTGTGGCATGCTTCTATAGCTGGGTGATGACAGCCCAAACCGCAATTTTGTGTCATAGAGTAACCACGAATTCATGACAGACGCGCCGAAAACCGAAGAACGGATCGCCAAGTTCCTTGCGAGAGCTGGGATTGCGTCGCGGCGCGAGGCGGAGCGGCTGATCGCTGAAGGCCGCATTACCGTTGACGGACAGACCCTGACCTCGCCTGCATTTTTGGTCAGTGGGAAAGAGGATATCCGGTTCGACGGCGACCGTGTGGGCAAGCCCGATGCGGTGCGTCTGTGGCGCTATTACAAGCCGGTAGGGTTGGTGACGACGCACAAGGATCCGCAAGAACGGCCCACCGTTTTTGACAATCTGCCGCCCGAACTGCCCCGGGTGTTGTCTGTGGGTCGGCTGGATTTGACCACTGAAGGGCTCCTTCTTCTGACCAATGACGGAGGTCTCTCCCGCGTGCTGGAGCTGCCGTCCACAGGCTGGAAGCGCCGCTACCGTGTGCGTGCCTACGGGCGGGTGAGCCAGGATCGCCTCGACACCCTGAAAGACGGCGTAGAGATCAACGGCGTGGTGTACGGAGCGATTGAGGCAATCCTCGACCGGCAGCAAGGCGGCAACTCCTGGATCACACTTTCCATCCGTGAGGGGAAGAACCGCGAAGTCCGCAACATCATGCGCTCGCTTGACCTCACCGTGAACCGCCTCATCCGCACCGCCTACGGTCCTTTTCAGCTGGGCTCACTGAAAGAGGGGCACACGGAAGAAATCCCCCGCAAAGTCCTACGTGAGCAACTGGGCAAGAAAGTCGCCGAGCAGGTGGGCCTTTGACTGAGCTATCCTTGCTTTGGAACGTCGGAGCCGCGGTTGGGGTCGCGCTTGGTTACATCGCGATATACTGGCTGCTATCGAGAAGTTCCATGTTCCGCTCTGGTCTCGTGAACGGAGAGGCAAAGCTTGAGGGACAGCGCGGTCGTGTTGTGAGTTGGTCTGGCAGCGATCGCTATGTCCGAGTGAGCGGCGAGCTCTGGAAAGCATCAAGTACGGATCTTCTGACACCTGGCGATTGGGCGGTCGTCCAGAAAGTGAATGGTTTGGTACTCGTCGTTGTAGCGACTGAGCGACCATGACCGAAATGCTTTTCGACACTTACGTCGCCATCGACTGGTCGGCGGCAAACGCTCCGACGAAGGGTAAGGACTCCATCTGGATTGCTGCCGAGGGTCTTGATGGTGCGCGCTGCGAGAACATCCCAACCCGCAAGGCAGCTGTCGACTTCCTCACGGCATTCATCCGTAAGCAGATCGATGGAGGCCTACGGGTCCTTGCGGGTTTCGATTTCGCGTTCGGTTATCCAGAGGGCTTTGCAGAGCGGGTCGCAGGCCAAGCGGATTGTCACTCTCTCTGGACACTGATCGATGAACAGATCACCGACGGCGACGATAATCGCTCGAACAGGTTCGCGGCGGGTGAAGCGCTGAACCGGTCGTTTGGCGAGCCGCTCTTCTGGGGTAAACCTCACCAGCAAGCAGACCTCTACCCAGACCTTCCCAGCAAACGTCCGGACACATCGTTTCCGACAAGGCGTCACGTGGAAGTTGCTGTTTCCTCAGCCAAATCAGTCTTTCAGCTCGCCTACAATGGCGCAGTGGGTAGCCAGACACTGCTCGGTATTCCCGCACTCCTAAAGCTGCAACGGGAAACGGGCGCCAAGGTCTGGCCGTTCGAAACACAGTTTGCTGATAATCTGCCGGGCGGACCATCGGCCGTTTTCGCCGAGATCTATCCCACCCTCGTCCTGTCCCGCGCGCCCGAGGGCGACGTGAAGGATAAGGCGCAGGTCGAGGCGATGGCGTATACGATGGCGAGGCTTGATCGCCAAGGCACTCTGCGCCAACTGCTTGAGCCGCCGCCGGGTACGACGGAGGCGCAACGTTTGGTGATGGAGCGTGAGGAAGGATCAATCCTCGGCGCAGGCGTCCTCGGCATCAAAGAGAACGGATAAAACGTATGCGGATCGTTGGTGGAGAGTTCAAAGGTAGGCGTATCGCTGCGCCGTCGGGCATGGACACCCGTCCGACCACGGACCGTGTGCGCGAGTCGCTGTTCAACATCCTCAGCCACCGGGAAGGCTTCTCATTTGAAGGGGCGCGCGTCCTCGACCTTTTCGCAGGCTCCGGCGCACTGGGCCTGGAAGCCCTTTCCCGCGGGGCAGAATTCTGCCTGTTCGTCGACACCGACGCCGCAGCACGCGGCGCCATCCGCGACAACATCGAAGCCCTCTCCCTCTTCGGTAACACGCGTATCCATCGCCGCCCAGCCGATGCCCTCGGAACAAAGCCCGCGAATGTCGGCCCGCAGTTCACATTGGCTTTCCTCGATCCTCCGTACAGGAAGGGATTGGTCGCACCCACCCTCCAAACATTGTCCGACGGCGGATGGCTCGCCCCTCAGTCGCTTCTCGTCATCGAGCATGCCAAGGGGGAGGAAATCGACCTTTCACCCGCTTTTGCCGAGGAGGATCAACGCACTTTCGGTGATACGGTGGTTCGCTTCGTCACCGGCCCGCTTGCGTAAACAGCACCACGTGATTGTTCGCCGGCACCTGCTCAGCATGGGCAAAGGCCAACCCAAACCGTGCACCCAGCGGCTGCAACTCATCATCGAGATCGCGCACACCCCACGACGGATCACGCGATTTCAGCGACGCATCGAACTGCAGATTGCTCTCCTCGGTCACCCCGCGCCGTTTCATGGGTCCGTACAGAAACAATCTGCCATCCGCAGGGAGCAGCGCCGCTGCACCTCGGAACAGGTTTTCATACCCCTCGCGCGACGTGATGTGGATCACATTGATGGCAACGATCGTATCAACCTGCGGCAATTCCTCCGTCCACCAATGGTCATGGCGTGTGTCGAGCGCCAGTGGAGCAAGTTGACCAAGCAAAGCCATCCGCGCCGCCGTGCTCCGGCGCGCTGCATCATCCGGATCGCTGGCCTGCCAAGCCAGCTGTGGCCTCAGACCCAAAACAGCCTCAGCATGCTCTCCCGTGCCAGAGCCCACCTCTAACACACTCGCCGCCTCTGGGCACAACCGAGCGAAGGCCTCAGCGATCATATCTTTGTTCCGCGCGGCGCTAGGCGAGTAGAGCATGTCATCCGAACTCATCGTGCAATCCTCTGATTGGGCCTCATATCGGCGTCTCCATACAACGGAGAGCGCAGATGGAAAAGGCAAGACCGGTCTCTCCGTTCACGGAACAGTCTGCCGCCGTCGCCGACCTTGTGCGCAGGAAACTTTGCGTCTACGCGAACCACGCGGCGGGTATGATGTAATGGTAGCCTGTCAGCTTCCCAAGCTGAACGTGCGGGTTCGATTCCCGCTACCCGCTCCAGCTTCCGCGGTGCTTGGAGAGAAGGGCCCCATGACTGAATTTGCTCCTGAACTTTGGCGTAGCTTGCTGTTCGTTCCTGGCTCGCGGCCCGATCGCTTCGAGAAGGCAGTCGGTGCCGGTGCAGACCTTACGTGCATCGATTTAGAAGACGCCGTTGCCCCCGATGGAAAAGACGAAGCGCGGGCGGCGACGTTGACCTACTTGCGCGAGAGTGCAGGGACGCCAAGGGCGCCCGTTGGATTTCGGATCAATGGCTTTGGCACCACGTGGAACACGGACGATCTCACAGCGTTGCAAACAGCCGAGGGCGCAGACTTCGTCATGGTTCCGAAGCCGATGAGCTTGGATGAACTGGATCAGGTGCGAGACGCGTATGGCCACGACCGCATCATCGTTGTGATGGAAACGGCTCGTTCGCTCGGCATTGCTGAAGCGATCGCCGATCACCCTGCGGTATGCGGAGCAATTTATGGTGCTGTCGATCTCGCCGGGGAGATCGGCTGCGATCTGTCGTGGGAGGCGCACCTCTATGGACGCTCCCGCTGCGCAGCTGCCTTTGGTGCAGCCCAGAAGGTTCTGTTCGATGTCCCTTACCTCGACGTGAAAGACCCGGAAGGTCTCAAGGTCGAAACCAAACGAGCCAAAGCGCTGGGCATCCACGCCCGGGCGGCGATTCATCCAGCGCAGCTTGGACCGATTCACGAGGCTCTCGCGCCAACGCCGGAAGAGGCGGCCCAGGCGCAGAGGATCGCCGACGCGTTCGATGCGGCCAAAGGCGGCGTAGCCCTGCTCGACGGCAAAATGATCGAGTTGCCAGTGATCAAGGCTGCGAGGCGCGTTCTCGCCGCGGCAGCCCGGATAGAGGAGTAAATCTCTCTACTATCAGCGCTTTTTCCGCTGGTGCAGGCTTGCAAACTGCCCTGGCTGGCCAGTCTGTCGGGCTGTCATGGCCGCCATAATCTCTGTGGGCTGAAGGTTTGATGCGTTCCAAAGAGCGATCCGGTCAAGGCTCGACCGAGTATCATGGTCGCGCGAATAGGTGATGATCTCTTTCGCTCCGTACACGGCGAGCGGTGCTTTGGTAGCAATCTCGGCAGCCATCTCCTGCGCGGCGGCGTTGCACGCGTCGTGGTCCTCATAGACGTGATTGACGAAGCCAAGGCGGTGCGCTTCCTCAGCATACATCTTCCGCCCGGTGTAGCTCAGCTCTCGGACCAACCCTTCAGGCAGGTGGTTCAGAATACGCGGGAAGGTGCCCACATCCGCCGTCATGCCCATGTTCACTTCAAACACGGTGAAGTAGGCATCAGCCGTGCACAGACGGATATCACAAGCGGTCACCATGTCGACGGCGCCGCCGATACAGCCGCCTTGGACGGCTGAGATCACCGGCATCCGTGCCTCTTCCAGCGCGCTGAACGCCTGCTGGAGTCCCAGGACCATATCGTAGATGAACGCGCCTTCCGCGGCGCCAAGGCCATCGGGCTTGGCTCCTGCGAGCATGGAGATGTCGATGCCGGAGCTGAAGTGCGGACCTTCGGACTGAATCACCAAAACCCGGCATGCTCCGGAGGCTGACAGTTCTTCGACAGCGTCTGGGAGGTCTTGCCAGAACGACTTGACCATCGCGTTGCGCTTGTCGGGGTTGGACAGGGTGAGGGTGGCGACGGGGCCGTCTTGGGTCAGGCGAAAGCTTTCAGTCATGGGGGTATCTAACACGTCCCGGCCGCCCAGCGCCATGCTGCTTCTGGTCAAGGATGCAATCCAAATTGTCAAATAGCCTTGACTTAGAGGGTTCCAGCATGTAAATGATCCTTGTCATTCAGGAAAGGACAGCAGACATGCGGCTCTTTGGATTTATCGCACTCGGCGTTTGCGGCTTAGCCATTCTCAGCGCGATCGGCTTAGGCCTTTACGGCGCAGAACAAGGATGGGAGCGCGCGACGATCATAAAATCGACCGCTGGGCTCGCGCTTCTGGCGGAGGTTTGTTTCTGGATAGGCGGCGGCATTTTGGGTCTGTCGATCATCCGCCGCCGCCGTGAAGCGATCGCGCGTTTCTTCGGGCGGATTCTCCCAGGCCGTGGCCAGACGACCCCGTCGTCCGAGAGCGGAGAGTAAGAATGAAGCGTGATCTGGCGATCGGAATGTGTACGGCACTCTTTATCAGCGCTGCTCATGCTGAAGTGCCGCGGTGGGTGGTCAGTGATGCGGACAGCACCATGACGTTGTTCCCTACGATCCACATTCTCCCTGACGACCTTGATTGGGAGTCAGAGGCGATGCTCACCGCACTGAACAACGCTGAAGAGGTATGGTTTGAGTTGCTTCCGTCGGAGGTGAACGACCAGGCGTTGATGCAGCAGCTGGCGATCAAGCATGGCTTGTCGCCTCAACTCCCACTGTCCAAACGCCTTGATAAAGAGACGTATGGGAAGTTTTCGCAAGTTGCGACAGAACTTGGTCTCGCGCCAGCGCAGTTGGGGCCCATGCGGCCATGGCTTGCTGGCGTCACCCTGGCCGTGACGGATCTCATCCGCGATGGGTTTAGTCCTGATGCAGGTGTTGAGATGGTGCTTGCCAAGAAGGTGGATTCCGACCGGCATCGCGGCTTGGAAACAGCTGACCAGCAGCTTGGTTTCTTCGCAAGTCTCTCACCAGAGGTAGAGAAAGCCTTTCTTATTCAGACGATTGATGAGATTGGTAAGAATGCGGAGGAATTGCGTGGTCTTGCGACCGCTTGGGCGGATGGTGATGTCTCACGGATTGAGGCTCTGATCCTGACCAGTATCCGAGACGTCTCCACGGAACTCTATGAAACGCTGATCGTTGCGCGAAATGAGGCGTGGGCGGAGCGTTTGACGTTGGAGCTTCAAGGTTCAGGTACGGACTTTGTCGCCGTCGGCGGTGGTCACTTGGTCGGCGCGGATGGACTGCCTGGCTTGCTCGCCGCGCGCGGTTACAAGGTGGAAGGGCCAGGCTTCTAGTCATGGAAAACCGCCTCCGCGTGTTGAGGGCTGAACGGCGCTGGACCCAGGCGGATCTGGCGAAGGAGCTTGGCGTTTCGCGTCAGACTGTGAACGCCATCGAGGGGGGCAAGTATGATCCAAGCTTGCCTCTCGCGTTCAAGCTCGCGCGTTTGTTCAGCTTACCGATTGAAGACATATTCGATGATCAGGGAGAGGGGTGATGACGCATAATCCTCGGTTGAAGTGGGCGGCGTTGGTTGTTTGCTTTTTTGTCGGCATGGCCATGTCACGCTTAGGCAGTATTGCTTCGAATACGGAACGCCCAGCGATTTACATTTCGCTCCTGATGATCGTCGCGACAGTGATCATCCTTATCGCCGCACTGGTTTGGTGGCGCAGTCTCGATGAGCTTGCGCGCGAAGCCCATAAGAGCGCCTGGTTTTGGGGTGGTTCGTTTGGTGTACTGATCGTTTTACCAGTCATGTTCGGCGCGGTTGAGATGGTTCGCAGAAATGCTCTTGATTTGAAGGACATGCCGCCAGAGGTTGGCCTGCTTCTGGGTATCTCCATCGGTGTTGGAACGGCTGTGGGCGGAACACTCAGTGGCTATTTGGTGGCGTGGGTGATCTTTTGGTTGAGGAAGAGGTAGGGAGAGCGGGAGATGACTCCGTTTACTGAATTTCTGTTATCGTATTGGTGGGTTCTGCTGCTTCTCCTGGCGGGTATTCGGCAGGAAGCGTGCGCGGGTTGTCCGCGCTGTGGTGATGCATCAGAGTCTTGCATTCCGCATGCTGAAGACTACCCCATCGTCTAGCTTTGAAGAGTGAGGTGCGTAAATGGCTGAGATTTGGGAATCGTTTTGGTGGGCAATTTGCCTTGTTGTGCTGCTTCTAGGTAGCGGCGGAATCACTTGGTCCCGGAAGAGGGGTGAAGACGAGGATTAGCTGTCCTCGCCATCACTCTGCGGCGAGCATCTGGTACTTGTTCGACGCGGTTTCGGCGCACTCTGTCATCGTGTCGGAGGCGCGAGCAATCGGGTTCGTTTTGAAATAGTCCGTGAACACCGGTTGGAATGGCTCGCTTGAGAGCGGCCCAGCGCTGGCCCAGGCTTCGGCCTTGGGCGCTTCGCCCTGGTCAACATGATCGAGCCTGCCGAAGCTGGGTGCCTCCGCAATGATCGCTTGGCGCAGGGCGAAAAGGTCATCATACGGAAGGGTGTGGCCGATACGTTCTGACAGTGCGCGTAGGATCGCCCAATCGTCCTTCGCTTCGCCGAAGGGGAAGTAGGCGCGCTGAGTCATCTGTATGCGGCCTTCGGTGTTGGCGAAGAGACCCGGTTGCTCCGCATAGGATGCACCCGGAAGGATGATATCTGCCACTTTTGCGCCGGCATCGCCGTGGTGTCCTTGGTAGATCACAAAGGCGTCGGACAGCTTGCTGAGGTCCGCTTCGTCACAGCCGAGGTTGTAGACGACTTCGATATCGCCCGAGGTCGCGCCATCGAGGATCTGATTGAAATGAAGTCCATTTTCTCCCGGCAGGAAGCCTAGGTCGAGCGCGCCAACACGAGCGGCGGCATTGTGGAGAACGCCGAAGCCTGTCCATTCTTCGCTCAGTGCACCAACGGTTTCCGCGAGTTTGAGCGCTGCGTGCATGACCGCATGGCCGTCGTCGCGCGCAAGCGCGCCAGCGCCGAGGATGATCAGCGGACGCTCGGCTTGGCGGAGGACATCGCCGAAGCCGTCGTCACTGTTCAGCAGTGTGCTGAGGGCTTCAGGACCGGCGCCAAGATGCTCTGTTTCATAAGTCACATCGGCGAGATGGCCGATCACGCCCACACGCAGGCCGGTGTTACGCACCCAGTTCTTGCGGATGCGGGCGTTCACCAGCGGCGCTTCGATCCGCGGGTTTGTGCCGACGAGCAGGATGGCATCAGCATCCTCGATCCCTGCAATGCTCGGCGCGAAGGTGTAGCTCGAACGCGGTGCCCGCTCACCATTCGGTAGCAGGCCAAGCGTTGAACCGTCCTGGCGGCAATCGCGGTGAGGGGAGCCGATTTTATCCATCAAATCACGGAGGGCTTTGACCGGTTCGGCCGGGACCAGGTCGCCTGCAATCGCCGCAACCTTCTGGGGACTGACATTCTCGAGGCGCGCGGCGATCGCGTCGAAGGCTTCGTTCCAAGTCGCTTCGCGCAGCTTCCCGCCTTCGCGAATGTAGGGCCGGTCGAGGCGGCGCTTCTTCAGGCCATCCCAAATAAAGCGGGATTTGTCGGCCAGCCATTCCTCGTTCACATCATCATGCGTACGCGGAAGAATACGCATCACTTCGCGGCCCCGCACATCCATCCGGATGTTGGAGCCGACGGCGTCCATCACGTCGATGGTCTCAACTTTCGTCAGCTCCCAAGGCCGCGCGTTGAAGGCGTAGGGCTTGGAGGTCAGCGCGCCGACAGGGCACACGTCGATCAGGTTGCCGGTCAGCTCGCTTTCGACAGCCTTCTCGAGGTATGTCGTGATCTCCGCATTCTCGCCGCGGTTGACGAGGCCGAGATCGTCGATGCCTGCCACTTCGGTGGCGAAGCGGACACAGCGCGTACACTGAATACAACGAGTCATGATCGTTTTGATCAGTGGGCCCATGTGCTTGTTCTCAACCGCGCGCTTGTTCTCTTCAAAGCGCGAGCCGCCGCGCCCATAGGCCATGGCTTGGTCTTGCAGGTCACACTCGCCGCCTTGGTCACAGATCGGGCAATCGAGGGGGTGGTTGATGAGCAGGAACTCCATCACCCCTTCGCGGGCCTTCTTGACCATCGGCGTGTTGGTGAAGAGCTCGGGCGGCGCACCGTCAGGGCCGGGGCGCAGGTCGCGGACGTTTTGGGCGCAGGAGGCGACCGGCTTCGGCGGACCGCCTGCCACCTCGATCAGGCACATCCGGCAGTTGCCCGCCACGGACAGGCGCTCGTGATAGCAGAAGCGGGGGATCTCTTCGCCCGCCTCTTCACACGCCTGCAGCAGGGTGAGGCGCGGATCGACATCGATTTCGCGGCCGTTGACTTTGATGGTGCGGAGATCGGTCATGGGAATACGCGCTACGCCTCTAAGAACACGGCAGAACTAACGGGTCTCGCTCGGCCTTGCCAAGGGCGAGGATGGCGGCCTGGGGAAGTATTGCAGGAACGCCTGCTCCACCGCGGCCTGGAGCGCGGTTTCGTCGGGCGATGCGATGAGGCTGAGCGACGGGTTGAGCGCCGCGCGGCTCGGCTTGTGCCGCTCGATATCGGCGGGCCAGTCCTGGGCAGCGAAGGGCATCGCCGCGCTGAAACCGAGGTGGGCGTTCATGACCTCTGGCCGTTCAAGAGCGAACGCGTGCGCGGTATCGGAGCCGAGGCCTTGGCCGATGATGATCCGGCGGCCGTTGTGCCGGAGGCGGCTTTCCAGACGAGGGATCAGCTCCCATTCGATGAAGTCGAGGTAGAGCTTCGATGTGGCGGTCTGCAGATCAGGCGGCGGGGCGACACTGGTGACAATGAACGGCGGGTGGTAGGGCCTTGTGATCTTTTCGAGTGCGGCGACGGTTTGATCGAACGCGGCCTCGTTGCCCACGACGATGACCATGACCGACCGGTTGGCTGGCCGGGCTTTCGGCCTGAGGATCGAGACGGGGACGTCAGCCTTGAGAGAGCGGGAGGGGAAGCTCCAGACCTCGCGGCCATCGTCCGGTTTGGGTTGGCTCGCGCAACAGGCCAGCAGCGTGCTGGTGAGCGCCGCTAAGGCGGCAAAGAGGGTCGCATGGCGAACGCTGCGCATGAGACAGATTAACGCTGCGTCATGCGCAGGGGCAAGACGTCTTCGCTTAGGGCCTGTGCCCCGTCACGATGTGCACGCGAGCAGGGGCGCGGACGACACCTTCGGATGCCCAACGGGCGTAGGCATTCTGTAAGTGATGAAACGCGGCTTCGCGGGAGGCTTCGTCAACCTCATCAAGGACTTCGCCAACAGAGAATGCGGTGAGCGCGAACGTCGCTGCGTCCTTCGGCGGGAGGCCACCACCGACGGGCAGCTCTCCGCGCCAGTCTTTGATCGCGACATCGGCGAAGCCTGCATCGGTCAACAACGCTGAGAAGGCCTCGCCGTCAGCGTAGCGGAAGGGGCCAGGTCCGTCGGGGTCAGGCTGCGGCCACTCAGCGACGCTGGAGACGGCGTTCTTCACCGCCATCATCCACGGATTGTCCTTCGGCGCGGCCCAAACGGCGAAGGCGAAACGGCTTCCCGGTTTGAGCCAGGTGAGGAGGTTCGCGAATGCAGAAGGCGGGTCTTCGAAGAACATGACGCCAAATCGGGACACGAGGAGATCGAACTGTCTGCCTGGCGCCTCGGCCGTCCCCGCATCGGCGAGGATGAATTGAAGGCCCTCGGCGCTTTCTCCGGTCCGCTCTTGCGCCAGCGCGATCAGGGCTGGGGAGATATCGAAGCCCACCACTTCAGAGCCGCCAGGAGCGGCACTCTTCACTGCCATTGAGGTTCTACCGCCGCCGCAGCCGATGTCCGCAACCCTAGAGGGAACCTTGAGTTCCAAGGCCTCAATAAGCGCCTCATCGACAGGCGTCAGCATCGCTTCGAGCCGTTCAGCGTTGCTCGCCCACTTCACACCGCGCTCGCCATCCCAACCTGTCACTTCCATTACAGCTCTCTAACCTCTCGTAGGCCGTTGTCTTGTAACGCCTTATTCATCATATCAAAAAGCGCAAAGGTGGTTCGCCTTTTGCACCACTGCGCGATATTGCTCCGTTAGGTTCCATCGCTTAGGCAAACGCCAAGGCTTCGGGAGTACACCGGAGTGGAGGAACGAGAGGCATATCCGTGAGTGCGACTGCAACCAAGAGCCCTCAAGGCAATGAAATCGACTGGCCGGTCTACGCCGTCGGCGCCGCGATCATCGCTGGGCTGGCGTATTTGTTCCATGCTGGCTTTGCCAATCTGCTTTTGAGGTGGGGTGAGCAGCAGGAGCTGAGCCACTCTTACTTCATCCCGTTGATTACGGGTTGGATGCTGTGGGAGCGCCGTGACGCGCTGAAGAACAGTATGGGGCCTGCCAGCTGGATCGGTATTCCGCTCCTGCTGTTCGGCATCTTCATGGTCTTCGCCCTGAAGCAGCTGCACGTTTTCTTGCTCGAGCATATTGGCATCGTGGTCGCCGCGTTCGCCATTCCGCTTTTGATCGGCGGCGTCTCGCTGACCCGCGTGGCGTTTATCCCGCTCGCCTATCTGATTTTCATGATCCCGCCGCCGTACTGGGTGATCACCGTCACCTCGTGGGAGTTCCAGAAGTGGTCGTCGATCCTGGGCGTGGAGATGATCCGCCTGTTCGACATTCCGGTCCTGCTGCAAGGCAACGTGATCGAGCTGTCGAACATCACCCTTCAGGTCGTCGAGGCCTGCTCGGGTCTTCGCTACCTCTTCCCGTTCGTCTCGCTGGCTGCGATCGCGGCCTACTTCTACCGCGGCCCGCTTTGGCAGCGAGCGATTGTTATCTTCTCGGCTGTGCCGATCACCATTGTGATGAACAGCTTCCGAATCGCGATCACCGGCGTTCTCTCTGAGAATTACGGTGCGTCGCACACGGAAGGCTTCCTCCACTTCTTCGAGGGGTGGGTGGTGTTCATCCTGTGTATTGTGCTGCTTCTGGCCGTGCTGGTGGGCATGGCGCGGCTCTCGGGCAAGCGGAATGTTCTGCAGGGCCTGGGCCTGCCTGAGGTTGACCCGATTGCACCGTCGAGCCCTTGGGATCGCCAGCGGTTCCTGAAGATCGGTGGGGGCGCTGCGGCACTGCTCGTTGTTGCAAGCTTCGCGGTCCATTCTTTCGAGGCTCCGCTCAACATTCCGGAGCGCCGGACGTTTGATGAGCTATCGCTCGAGTTCCCGGGTTGGCGCTCGACACAGCAGGAGCTTGATGTGCGGACCGAGGCGGTTCTTGCCGCTGACGACTACGTCGTTATGGATCTCACAAATCCCGAAGGCGAGCAGTTCAACCTGTACATCGCGTACCTTGAGCAGCAGCGGAACGGCAGCTCGTGGCACTCGCCTCAGCAATGCCTGCCTGGTGGCGGTTGGAACTTCACCACGCAGGAAATCATCCGTACACCTGAGGCGAATGGTGCGTATCCGTTCAACCGGATCGTGATGGAGCAGGGGAATGCAAAGTACCTGGTCTATTACTGGTACCAGCAGCGTGGCCGGAAGATTGCCGACGAGTTCAAGATGAAAGGCGTCTTGGTCTTTGACGTCTTGACGACCCGCCGTTCCGACGGCGCCATGATCCGCCTCATGACGCAGATCAAAGAGGGCGAGACCGAGGAAGTTGCAGACCAACGCCTGCAGGGCTTCCAGCGTGAGCTGGAAACGCGACTGGATCCGTATATCCCGGTCTAATGATCAGCTAACTGATAAAAAAGCCCCGCTTCGGCGGGGCTTTTTTCTGACTACTCCGCCGCCATGTGCGGCACGGCCACTTGGGCCGGACCGCGGCGGTAGTTGGTGATTTTCTCTTCAATCTCGTGGCGGAAGTGCTTGATCAGCCCTTGCACCGGCCAGGCGGCGGCATCGCCAAGGGCACAGATGGTGTGCCCTTCGATCTGTCCCGCCACGTCGAGGAGGCGGTCGATCTCTTCCATCTCCGCATCGCCCTCAGCCATGCGGGAGAGGACGCGCCACATCCAGCCCGTACCCTCGCGACAGGGCGTGCACTGACCACAGCTCTCGTGTTTGTAGAAATAGCTGATGCGCGCGATGGCTTTGACCATGTCCGTGGACTTGTCCATCACAATGACCGCTGCAGTGCCGAGCCCCGAGCCGTGCTCGCGCAAGGCATCGAAGTCCATCAGCACATCGTCGGCAATGGTCTTCGGAATGCAGCGTACGGAGGAACCGCCTGGGATGACGGCTTTGAGATTGTCCCAACCGCCGCGCACGCCGCCGCAGTGGCGGTCAATCAGTGTGCGGAGGGGAATCGACATCTCCTCCTCCACATTGCACGGCTTGTTCACGTGGCCTGAGATGCAGAAGACCTTGGTGCCGTGGTTGTTCGGCCTGCCAAAGCCTTTGAACCAATCCGCGCCGCGGCGGAGGATCGTCGGCACAACCGCGATCGACTCCACATTGTTCACCGTGGTCGGGCAGCCGTATAGACCCGCACCGGCGGGGAAGGGCGGCTTCAGCCGAGGTTGGCCCTTCTTGCCCTCGAGGCTTTCGAGCAGCGCCGTTTCCTCGCCGCAGATATAGGCGCCTGCGCCGTGGTGGATGTAGAGGTCGAAGTCCCAGCCGTGGATGTTGTTCTTGCCGATCAGCTTGTTCGCGTAGGCCTCATCGACCGCCCGCTGCAGCTGCTCCCGCTCAAAAATGTACTCGCCGCGGATATAGATGTAGCATGTGTGCGCCTGCATCGCGCGCGAGGCGACCAGGCAGCCCTCGATCAGAAGGTGCGGATCGTGCCGCATGATCTCCCGGTCTTTGCAGGTCCCGGGCTCGGACTCATCGGCGTTCACGACCAAGTAGTGCGGCCGCTCCCCGACCTCTTTCGGCATAAACGACCATTTGAGACCCGTGGAGAACCCCGCGCCGCCGCGGCCGCGCAGGCCTGAGGCCTTGGTCTGTTCGATGATCCAATCAGCCCCCTGGTCCAGGATCAACTTGGTCCCGTTCCACGCGCCCCGGCGCTTGGCACCCTCCAAAAAGGGGTCCTGCAAGCCGTAGAGGTTCTGGAAAACCCGGTCTTTGTCTTGAAGCATCAGAGCCCTTCGAAAGATGCACGCTACCTGGCCAGCCCTTAACATCACACATCGGCGGGCAAGGACAAGCTTTACAAGCGCGTGGTTGATACCGTGTCGTCGCGCCTCTAATCCCGCGGCGTGAACGGAGAGGGTTTGGCGATGCGCGCAGCACTGGCTTTGACAGCGATTTCCTTGGCGGCCGCTTGCGGCGAGGCGGTCGTGCCTGAGACCGTCCGCCTGGACCCAACCGGCTACGCCACGGCGGGGGCATTCCTCTCCTGCTTTGAGGACAAAGCGCCGCTGGTCAGTGCGCACCGCGGTGGTCCGGCGCCTGGCTATCCTGAGAACACGATTGAGGCCTTCGAGAACACGCTGGCCCAGGTGCCTGCGCTGATTGAGACGGATGTGCGGGCGACCCGGGACGGGGAGTTCGTCCTGTTCCACGATGATGACGTGAAGCGGCTCACCGGCGCTGAGGGCGAGGTCGCCGATATGACGCTGGCGGAGCTGAAGGCCCTGCGCTTGATCGATATGAATGGTCGGCAGACGGACTTTCAGATCCCAACCCTCGATGAAGCGCTCGAAGCGATGCGCGGGCGCACGGTGCTGCAGCTTGATGTTAAGCGCGGCGTGTCGCTGGCAGGGGTTGCTCGCGCGGTGGAGCGTGCAGGCGCGGAGAGCTATGCCGGTATTATCACGTATACCGATCAAGGTGCGCGCATTGTGGCGGAGCGCTCAGACTGGGTGACCGTCATTCCGGGGGCGGACGATATGGGCGATATCGATCGCCTCGCGCGCGAAGGTGCGGATGCGGAGCGTTTGGTGATCTGGACAGGCATCTCCCGCGGGCCCGTGGACGAAGCCTTCGTCGAAGCGCTGGGCGAGCGGGACATTCCCGCTTCAGGCGGCGCGCTGGGCTTCCTCGATGATCGCGCCGAGGCAGGGGTCGGCGGTGTTTACGCAGGCCTCGCCGATGCCGGGATCGACATCATCGCCACCGACAGGCCAGTGGAAGCGGCCCGGGCGCTCGGGATCGCGCAGGTCGCTGAGACCATGCAGGCCTGCCGTATAGCAAAGGACTGAGCATAACGCTGATTGGCCGCTTGAATGGCCGATGCGTGGCTTTGTGCGTCTTTTGGGCATACACTAGGGACGTTCGCGATCAGGGAATGTGCCGTGTCTGTTACCGCTGGGCTCGAGAAAACGACCATCACCATCAAGCCGCAACGCCGATGGCTGTTCGCCGTGGGCATCGCCACAGCGGCGCTTCCTCTGTTCTCCGCGCTCCTCTTCTTCGCGCTCGACAAAGCCATCTGGGCGGCATTGATTCCCTTCGTCTGGCTCTATGTGGCGGTGCCGCTGCTTGATGCCATCATCGGTGAGGACCACTCCAACCCTCCGGATGCAGATATTCCGTCGCTCGCTGAAGACGGCTTCTACGACGGGGTTATACAGGCCTGTGTTCTCATCCTTGTGCTGAGCTCTTTCGCTGTGATCGCGGTCCTGGTGAAGGGCGACCTTCCCCTCTGGGCGCAGCTGATTGTTCTCTACGGAGGTGGCGTCGGCTCAGGGCAGGCGATCATTCTGGGGCATGAGCTGGGCCATCGCACGGATACGCGCTCAAAGAATTGGGCGAAGTTTGCGCTCGGCATCGTCGGATACGGACATTTCGCCATCGAGCATAACCGTGGCCATCACGTGCATGTCGCCACGCCTGAAGACTGCTCATCAGCGCGGATGAACGAGACCCTCTACGCCTTCGCCTTCCGGGATATCCCCGGAGCATTTGTTGGCGCGTGGAGACATGAGGCGAAACGGCTGAAGGGCCGTGGGCAGCGGCTGTTCAGCATCCACAATGAGATCCTGCAGAGCTACACGATCACCGTTGGTCTGGCGCTGATTCTAATGGCCTGGCTTGGCGTGCAAGCGCTGCCGTGGATCATCGCGCACCACTTCTTCGCATTCTTTGCACTGACGATGGTCAACTACATTGAGCACTATGGTCTGAAGCGCGAGAAGATGGCGAACGGCAAGTACGAGCGGTGCCAGCCGCACCATTCGTGGAACACGAACCATCTCGTGTCGAACATGATGTCGATCAACCTGCAGCGGCACTCCGACCACCACGCGTTCCCGCAGCGGCCGTATCAGTGCTTGCGCAATTTCGAAGAGCTGCCGCGTCTGCCGTCTGGCTATCCGGGCTGCATCACGATGAGCCTGATCCCGCCGCTCTGGTTCAAAGTGATGAACCCGAAGGTCCGCGCCTGGGCGGGCGACGATGACAACAAGCTGAACTGGGGCCGCTAGGCTGTTTCGGTGTTCGGCAGTGCACGGATGGGTTTAGCCTGCTCACCCTGGTAAATCGTATCATCCGTGAGCGTTGTATTCTCGCCTTCAGGGTCTGATGTGTGCCGACCCTCGTTGAAGACGCCCGGCGGCACGTCTTCTCCCGCTTCCAGTTTCAGCAGGATCTCGCGAAAGGTCTCGGGCGTCAGGTCCTGGTAGTAGCCGTCATTGATCTGCGCCATCGGCGCGTTGCAGCACGCGCCTAGGCACTCGACCTCAAGCCAGGAGAGGTTGCCTGAATCCGTCACCGTGCTTTGCGGACCAATCACGTCCTTGCAGACATCGATCAGCTCCTCGGCACCGCGGAGGCCGCAGGGCGTTGTTCCGCACACCTGCACAAAGCACCGGCCCACAGGCTTCAGATTGAACATCGTGTAGAACGTCGCGACTTCGTAGACCCGGATATACGGCATCTCGAGGTCGGCAGCGATCGTCTCCATGGCTGGGATCGAGATCCAGCCCTCTTGCTTCTGCGCCTTCCACAGGAACGGGATCACGGCGGACGCTCTGCGTTCGTCAGGGTACTTCTTCAGCTGCTCCGCGCACCAGGTGCGGTTGGCCTCGCTCCAAGCGAACGTTTCAGGCTGCTGCTGCGCGGGACGACGGTCGGCCATGGTGGTGGATACTCTTCAGGAAACAACGGAGCCGTATGTACCACCACCTCGGGTGGGGTTGTCTAGGCCGCGCACTTTCGCACTGCGTCATGGGCAGTTTGTAAACTGGTTGTGGCGTTTTTCGCACCAATGACTATAGGCGCAGAGGGCGAGACACTGTTACAGCGCATCTCGACATTCGATATCCAGTTCTGACGGGGCCGGATCGTTCGAGGGGAACGGAAAAGCGATGAAACGGCTTGCGGCTTGTGTGTGTTTCGGTCTGATGACGCCTGCCATCGGTGTCGCCCAGACGGAGCAGCAGAGCTTCACCCCCGACTATTTCGAGCGGTTCGCGCCGCAGACTGCCCTCGACATGCTGCGCCAGGTGCCGGGCTTCAGCGTCCGCTCCACCGGCGGTGGCCGGGGCCTGGGGCAGGGCGGCACCAACGTTTTGATCGACGGCGAGCGGATTACGTCGAAGGACACCAACGTCATCGATGTCCTCAGCCAAACCCCCGCCCAAACGGTGGTACGGATTGAAGTGGGTGATGCCGCATCGATGGGTGTCACAGGCCTGAATGGCCAGGTGGCCAACGTCGTTCTTGATCGTTCTGCGTTCTCAGGCAGCTTTGAGTGGCGGCCGTTGTTCCGGTCGGACGTGCGGCCTCGCCTGACCGAAGGGCTTGTCTCGGTCTCCGGCGAAGTGGGCGAGTTGAGTTATACCCTCGGCCTCTCCAATGATTCCTGGCGCGGTTTTGAGCTTGGCCCTGAGTGGCGGCTGGCCCCAGATGGAGAGCTGTTGGACCTGCGCGAGGAGCGTGTGTCGAGCCGGGTGGAGGCACCTCGGGTGACAGCTTCGGTGGACTATGCCTTCAGTGACAAGACGTCTCTGAACCTCACGGGATCGGCCACGTCGTTCGGGTTCGAGCTGCGTGAGTTTTCCGATGGCTTTGACGACAGCCGAATTGCTCTGTCCTCTGAGGATGAGTGGAACGCGGATCTCTCTGGTGAGCTGAGCCATGACCTCGGGCCGGGCACCTTGCGCTTGATCGGTTACCAGCGGTTCGAGCATAGCCCGACCCTCAACCGGACGGATACAACGACGTTCGGCGTCGGCTTTGATAGCCGCTCGTTTGATCAGGTTGCTGACGAAGGGGAGAGCATCGGCCGGATCGAATATGGCTGGGCCAATGCTGGCGGAGGGTCATGGGAAGTGGCGGCTGAGTCGGCCTACAACTTTCTCGACGTGGAATCCTTTGTGCTCGTCGAAGATGCGATGGGCTCGACCACGACGGTGTTTCCGCCAACCAAGGTGAACGAGCTGCGCAATCAGGCATCGGTCACCCGCGGGATGACCTTCGGTGAGAAGCTGGCCGTACAGGCCTCGGTCGCCGGCGAGTGGTCGCGCATCACTGTGGAAGGCGAAGAGGCCGACCGCGAGCAAACCTTCCTTCGCCCTAAAGGGCTGATTTCGCTCTCTTACCCTTGGTCGGAGACCTTTGACATGCGCGGGCGCGTCGAGCGCGCGGTGGGCCAGCTTTCGTTTTTCCAATTCATTTCGTCCGTAGACCTCACAGAAGATCGCGGCTTCTCAGGCAACACGGGTCTCGTCCCTCAGCAATCCTGGATTGGTGAGGTGGAGTTCGAAAAACGCTTCGGCGCCGATGAGAAGATCATCGTCCGTTTGGTTGGTGAGCTGATCGAAGATCGTGTCGACCGTGTGCTGATCGATGGCCAGGATGCTGTCGGTAACATCGACGAAGCGCGCTCCCTACTTTTCGAGACTGAGGGCACCGTGCTTCTTGACCGATGGTCTGTACCTGGTGGCCGTTTCGACTTCTCCTACGAGCATTTCTCCTCGCAGATTCAGGACCAGATCGACCTGGAGAACCGGGGCTTCAACGGCGCTTTTGACTGGGCCTACAATCTCGACTTTCGGCAAGATATTCCGTCTACGCCCTATGCATGGGGGCTTGGCGCAAACGCTCGTGACGACTCGCGGTTCTACCGTTTCAACGAGATCACGACCCAGTCGGACAGCACGCCGGACTATTCGGCGTTCTTTGAGCATAAGGACCTTTACGGCCTGAACCTGCGGGTGGCTGTGCGGAACCTCGCGAACCGTGACTACAATTTCAATCGCGTCCGGTATGCTGGTCTGCGCACAGAGGAGCCGGTGTCGCTGATCGAAGACCGCGTGCGGATCGATAATCGCCGCTTCATTGTGACCCTCGCTGGAACGTTTTGATCTGAAGGGCAAAGCCGCTAGGCGGCCCCGATGACTGCGCTCTCTGAAAAGACTCTGGATGCCGAGGCGGGCTTCGTTGATCGCGCGCCCGCTGGTCTCCAGCCTTACCTGCGCCTGATGCGCGCCGACCGCCCCGTGGGGGTGTGGCTGTTGTTCATTCCGTGCCTTTGGGGCCTTCTCGCGGCGCGGCCTGACGGTATGGATGCAGGCCGGTTTTGGGTTCTTGTGGTCCTCTTCCTCATAGGCAGCTTTGTGATGCGCTCCGCCGGTTGCGCCTACAACGACCTTGTCGACCGGGACCTCGACCGCTCGGTGGAGCGGACCAAGGCTCGTCCGCTAGCAAGCGGCGCTATCAGTCCGAACGCAGCAAAAGCCCTCATCGTCGGCCTCTCACTCATCGGCTTCCTCGTCCTCATTCAGCTCGGCACGACGGCTATTCTTATCGGTCTAGGCTCCCTTGCAATGGTCGCAGCCTATCCCTTCGCTAAGCGGATCACTTGGTGGCCCCAGGTCTGGCTGGGTCTGACCTTCAACTGGGGCATCCTCGTCGGCGCAGCAGCCGTCTCTGGCGGTGTCTCGTTGCCGATGCTGCTGATCTATGCGGGCGCGGTCTGTTGGACCCTCGGCTACGACACGATCTACGCGCTCCAGGATATCGAAGACGACGCCCTTGCCGGCATCAAATCCAGCGCCCGCCGCCTAGGCGGCCAGGTGCGGCTCGGCATCGCGCTCTTCTACGTCGCCACCATCGGCCTGATCGGCGCAGGCATGGTCACGGGCGGCGCGGGCATCTGGAGCCTGCTCCTCATCCCCGCTGCGCTTCACTTCGCCGCGCAGGTGGTGGCCTTGGACCCGGGCGACGCTGCCCGTAACTTATCACTCTTCAAGGCGAACATCTGGCCAGGGCTCAGCATCGCATTAGCCCTTGCCGCGCTGTGAACCGCAGCGTTCCACCCGCGTAGACCTGAGGAGAGTTCTGTGACGCAAGGGATTGATCGTGATCGCCGTACCATCATGATCGGCATGGGATGTGCCGGTCTCGTCGGCACCACCAGCTGTGCCCGTAGCGAAGAAACGGAGGTCACCATGAGCGACACTACCCCGCGGCCTGTCCCCCTCGGCGAGAGTGATGTGGACTGGAAAGCCATCACTGAGGCTGAGTGGAAAGAGCGCCTGAACGACAAACAATTCCGTATCCTGCGTAAAGAGGGCACGGAATGGGCGGGCAGCTCTGAGCTGAACAAAGAGAAGCGCGCAGGCACCTATATCTGCGCCGGCTGCTGGCTGCCGCTCTTCCGGTCCGAGCAAAAGTACGAGTCGGGCACCGGCTGGCCGAGCTTCTTCGACTATCAAGAGGGCACGCTTGAGACCAAGAAGGACTACAAGCTGATCTATCCGCGTACCGAGTACCACTGCGTGCGCTGCGGTGGCCACCAAGGGCACGTCTTCAAGGACGGCCCGAACCCGACCGGTCTGCGGTACTGCAACAACGGCGCGGGGCTCTACTTCATCCCAGACCAGAAGGTCGCTGAAGGTTAAGGCGTGTTCGGGAAGCTGACCGCGCCCGTCTGACGATCAATGACTAAGGCATCGCGGAAGGTGCCTTGGTCATCAGCCACCTTGATCACAAAATCATCCGTACCCGTCAGGCCGAACTCAGCCTTGCCGGCGAACGCTGTCTGAAAGAGGAACGAAGCGGTCCCCGCCGCGCTCTGCTTGTTCACGGTGATACGCACGTCGCCATTGCCTGGCGTCACGTCGTCATGGCTGAACAGTATAGCGTCAGACTTAACGCTGAGTTTGTTCGTGGCGTCCGGAGACGTGTTCACCCCCATCTGGGGAGATTGGTCTTTGGGCTGCCACACCGAGCCATCGTAGATCTGATCGATCCCTTGGTCCTCCGTATACGCTGTGACACCCGCCGCAGGAGCGTAAACCATCCAAGCGCCATCCTGAAACGCAGCAATATCGCCTTCGCTCATGATCTCCCAAGACGTCCCTGTCGCACCATTGGGCAGGATGTAAGCATCACCCTCCGTGGGGTTCCCCGGCTCGGCCTGCGTTGAGGCGCTCAGCACACGGAGGTGCACCAGCGCGTCCAACCGGCGCAGAGCATCATTCACCGTGACATGCTTCTGCGCTTGCGCTTCGGCGAGGTAGGGCAGGGACAATCGGTGGGACGAACTCATCGGCGGCGCACTCCTTCAGAACCGCGGGCATTCTCTATGCATCTGGAAAGAGGGGGATAAGTTCGTTGGCCAACGCGGCGATGCTGGCACTTGGCCACGCGCGTACAGGGTGCAACACTACGCCGATGAAGCCCCATCAACTCCTCCACCCCACGCCGAAGGGCCTCTATTGTCCGCCTGGGGACTTTTTCATCGACCCCGTGCGCCCGGTCGATCGCGCCGTCATCACCCATGGCCACGCCGACCATGCGCGCGCAGGTCACGGCGCCGTCCTTGCCACGCCAGAGACTCTAGCCATCATGGCCGTCCGCTACGGCGAAGACTTCACAGAGAGACGCCAAGCCCTCGAGATTGGCGAAGTCGTCTCCGTGAACGGCGTGACCGTATGGCTCGTCCCCGCGGGCCATGTCTTGGGCTCAGCGCAAGTGGTCGTGGAATACCAGGGTACACGGATCGTCACCACAGGCGACTACAAGCGCCGCCGCGACCCCACCTGCGCTGCCTTCGAGCCGGTATCGTGTGACATCTTCATCTCCGAAGCGACCTTTGGCCTCCCCGTCTTCCATCATCCCGACACGGCCAGCGAGGTCCGCAAGCTCTTATCCTCCGTACACCAATTTCCAGATCGTACACATCTGGGGGGCGCCTACGCCCTTGGTAAAGCGCAGCGCGTCATCTGCCATCTGCGCGAGGAAGGGTATGACAAACCGATCTTCATCCACGGCGCGATGAAGAAATTGTGCGAGCTTTATGAAGAGTTTGGCGTTGCGCTCGGTCCGCTCGAAGCGGCGACGATTGAAAAAGGCCGTGGCGAGAAGAACAGGTTCGCTGGCGAGATCGTCATCTGTCCGCCCTCTGCCATACAGTCCACATGGGCGCGCCGTTTTCCTGACCCGCTGCCTGTCTTCGCCAGCGGTTGGATGCGTGTTCGTCAGCGTGCAAAGCAACGCGGTGTCGAACTGCCTTTGATCATGTCCGATCACGCGGATTGGGATGAGCTGACCACGACCGTTGAGGAAGTAGACCCTACTGAGCTTTGGGTGACCCACGGCAGAGAGGACGCCCTTTGTCGGTGGGCAGAGCTTCAAGGACGTCGCGCGAAAGCTCTCCACCTAGTCGGCTATGAGGAGGATGCTGAGTGAACCGGTTCGCTGCACTCCTCGACCGCCTGATCTACACACCCTCACGGAACGGTAAAGTTCGTCTGCTCACCGACTATTTTGCTGAGGTCCCCGATCCTGACCGAGGGTGGGCCGTTGCCGCGATCACACGTGATATCGAGATCCGATCAGTCAAACTCGCGGTCATCCGATCAGTGGTCGCGAGCCGTGTCGATGAGGTCCTCTTCGACCTCTCCCGCGACTATGTCGGCGACACAGCGGAGGCGGCGGCTCTCATATGGCCGGCTGAGCACGGCTCCAACCGCGTGCCGTCTCTTTCCGAAGTTGTGGGTGAACTTCAGTCCGTTAGTCGTTCCGAAGCCCCTGCATTGATCGAGCGCCTGTTCGATGCTCTGTCTGCGGAGGGCCGTTGGGCACTGATCAAACTGATCACCGGTGGATTGCGTATCGGTGTGGCCTCACGCCTCGTGAAAGTTGCTCTGGCGGAGTACGGAGGAAAGGAGGTGCAGGAAATTGAAGAGCTCTGGCACGGCCTTAAACCTCCGTGCCAAGACCTCTTTGCATGGCTCGAAGATAAGGCCGAAAAACCTGTCAACGCCATGAAGGCGCCTTTCCGCCCAGTGATGCTGAGCCATCCGGTGGATGAGGTCGACAAGGCTAAGATCGATCTCAGCAATATGGCGATTGAGTGGAAGTGGGACGGCATTCGCGTGCAGCTCGTCCGTGACGGTGACGAAGTCCGCCTCTATTCGCGCACAGGGGATGACATTTCCAACGCGTTTCCAGATGTCACCGATGGGTTTCCGGTCAATGCTGCGATTGATGGTGAGCTCCTGGTCTATGATCCTGCAGTTACGGATGGGTTTGCTGTTCGTCCGTTCAATGATCTTCAGAAACGTCTGAATCGCAAGACGGTTTCGGCCAAGATGCTGAAGGAAAACCCTGCCTTCGTCCGGGCGTACGATATTCTTTGGGCTGATGATGAGGATCTGCGAACACTCACGCTGGATGAGCGCCGCAAGAGGCTGGAACAGGTGGTCGGTAACTCACTCCCGCGCGTTGACCTCAGTGAGCGGATCGATGGGACAGATTGGGAGACCCTGGCGGAGCATCGCTCGTCGCCTCCGCTCGATGCTATCGAAGGAGTGATGCTGAAGTCGAAAGACTCTGCATACGTCCCTGGTCGGCCGAAGGGGCCATGGTGGAAGTGGAAGCGGGAGCCTCGTTTGGTCGATGCGGTCCTGATGTATGCCCAGCGTGGGCACGGCAAGCGGTCGAGCTTTTATTCTGACTATACCTTTGGGTGCTGGCGGGGTGATGAGCTGGTTCCCGTGGGCAAGGCCTATTCAGGGTATACGGATCAAGAGCTGAAGAAGATCGACAAGTTTGTGCGTGATAACACCACGGACCGATTTGGTCCTGTCCGCGCGGTGCGGGCGGATCGTGAGTTTGGCTTGGTGTTTGAAGTGGCATTCGAGGGTCTGCAGAAGTCACCGCGGCATAAGTCAGGGATCGCGATGCGCTTTCCCCGGATCAACCGTTTGCGCTGGGACAAGCCTGCTGGAGAAGCGGACGAGCTAATAACACTCGAGGCAATGCTTCCCAAATAAAAAAGGCGGCCCTACGAGAGCCGCCTTATTCTTGGTGTGCTGAGAATACTTAGCTTCCCAGGTAGCCTTTCTTGTCGAGGTATTCGACAATCATCTCTGCGGCTTTTTCCGCTGCAATTTCAGACGTGTCGATGTTGATTTCCGGGTTCTCCGGCGCCTCGTAGGGGCTGTCGATGCCAGTGAAGTTCTTGATCTCGCCGCGGCGTGCCTTGGCGTAGAGGCCTTTCACGTCACGCTGCTCTGCCACCGCAAGTGGCGTCGAGACATAGACTTCGATAAACTCGTCATCTTCCATCCGTTCACGGACGGACTGGCGGTCGGTCGTGAATGGCGATATGAAGGAGACGAGAGTGATGACGCCTGCGTCGACCATCAGTTTGCCCGCCTCGCCAACGCGGCGGATGTTCTCGACACGATCGGCATCGGTGAAGCCAAGGTCGCGGTTCAAGCCATGACGGACATTATCGCCGTCCAGCACATAGGTGAGGCGGCCGAGGTCGTGGAGGCGTTTCTCCACCAGGTTGGCGACCGTGGACTTCCCTGAGCCGGACAGGCCGGTGAACCAGAGCATGCACGACTTCTGGCCGAGGATCTTCTCGCGGGACTCTTTGTTCACCTCGAGCGCTTGCCAGTGCACGTTCTGGGAGCGGCGAAGGGCGTAGTCGATCATGCCTACACCGACGGTATGGTTGGTGATCCGGTCAATGAGGATGAAACTGCCCATCGCGCGGTTCTCTTTGTACGGATCAAAGACTAAGCGCTGGGTCAGGGAGATATTACACTCGCCAATCTCGTTGAGTTTTAGGGTTTTGCCCGAAAGTTCTTTGAGCGTATTGACGTCGATGCGGTGCTTCAGATCGGTGATCTGTGCAGGGATCATCCGGTTGTTGGACTTCAGGATATACTGCCGACCGGGCAGCATTTCGTCTTCGTCCATCCAGAGGATCTTCGCTTGAAGCTGGCTTGCTTGTTCCGCCGGAGCGCCCGCTGCCGCGATGATGTCGCCGCGTGAGGCGTCAACTTCGTCGGCGAGGGTAAGAGTGATCGACCGACCTTTGTCAGCCGACTCAAGATCGCCGGCGCGGGTCACGATGCGCTCGACCGTGGTCCGTTTACCCGATGGCAGAACCACGATCTCATCACCTGGCTTGATTTCACCGGAGACGATCGTTCCTGCGAAACCGCGGAAGTCGAGGTTCGGACGGTTCACCCACTGAACCGGCAGACGGAAGGGCTGTTCGTCCTTACGCGTCGTATCGATGGTCTCAAGATAAGGCAGGAGAGCCGAGCCGTCGTACCAGGGCGTGTGCTCTGACTTCGTCAGGATGTTCGCACCCTTCAGAGCACTGATCGGCATGCACGTGATGCTTTCAAAGCCGAGAGGCTTTGCAAAATCACGATACTCGTCCTCAATGCCGCGGAAGATGTCTTCGCGGTAGTCCATCAGGTCCATCTTGTTGATGGCGACAATGACGTGGCGAATGCCGAGCAGCGAGCAGATGAAGCTGTGGCGACGGGTCTGGGTCAGGACGCCTTGGCGCGCGTCAATCAGGATGATCGCAACGTCCGCGGTGGAGGCGCCGGTGGCCATGTTGCGTGTGTACTGCTCATGACCCGGAGTATCGGCGACGATGAACTTACGCTTTTCGGTGGCGAAGAAGCGGTAAGCCACGTCAATCGTGATGCCTTGCTCGCGCTCGGCTGCGAGGCCGTCGACGAGGAGGGCGAAGTCGATTTCGCCGCCCTGGGTGCCGAACTTCTTGCTGTCCGCGCCGAGCGTTTCGAGCTGGTCTTCAAACACCGTCTTTGCATCGTAGAGCAGACGGCCGATCAGGGTCGACTTGCCGTCGTCCACCGAGCCGCAGGTCAGAAAGCGAAGCATGTCCTTCTGCTCATGCCGCGCCAGATACTCGTTGATATCGTCACCGGCGGTGAAGCTGCTTCCGTCCATCAGAAGTATCCCTCTTGTTTCTTCTTCTCCATCGACGCGGATTGGTCGTGGTCGATCACGCGGCCTTGCCGTTCAGATGTCCGGCTAAGCAGCATTT